>CAYUIA010000015.1:0-11458 GCA_964444635.1 uncultured Gammaproteobacteria bacterium | reverse complement strand
GTCATTTGAGCATTGGTCATTCATTGGGCATTGGACATTGGGGTTTGGTCATTAAAAACATTCCAATTTAAAAAAACCAAATTATAAATTGACATTACTATGACAAATAAGGGTTTACTCATTATCATTTCCGCCCCCTCCGGCAACGGCAAAGACGCTGTTATTGAAGCCCTGCTAAAGATTGTTCCAAGTTCAACCAGGCTTATCACCACTACTTCTCGTCCGCCACGACCGGGGAATATTGAAGGGGTTGATTATTATTTTATTTCCAAAGAAGACTTTGAAAATAAAATAAAAAATGAAGAATTTTTGGAATATAATTTTTACGCCGGAAATTATTACGGAACGGAAAAAAAAATTTTGGAAGATAATATCAAAAAAAATAAAGCTGTCTTTCTAAATATAGATGTTAATGGTAAACATAATTTGGATAAAGCCAAAGTTAAAAACTTATCTATTTTTCTATTACCGGATAGCTTAGAAATCCTCAAAAATCGTATTCGCCAAAGAGGCGGAATAAGCGAAGAACTAATAGAAGAAAGGATAAAAACAGCTAAATATGAAATAGAAAATTCCCTAGATTATGATTATCGGATAGTTAATGAAAACGGTAAATTGGACGAAACTATTGATAAGTTAGCCAAAATTATCCTGCCTGCAACTAATGACAGTTAAAATATTGACAAAAAAACAAATTTAGGCTAAGATAATAGCACTTTATTAATTTTCAAACAGTTTTAATATGACTGAAGAAACCAAAAATACAGCCGCACCGGTAGATTATAAACCGGGTATGGTAGTAAAAGTTCACCAAAAAATCAAAGAAATGAACACCAAGGGCGAAGAAAAAGAGCGCATCCAAATCTTTGAAGGTATCATCATTGCCGCCAAACACGGCAAGGAACCGGGTGCTACTATTACCGTTCGAAAAATTTCCGAGGGCATCGGAGTAGAAAAGATTTTTCCGCTTCAAGCTCCGGTAGTTGCTAAAATAGAAATAGTAAAACAAATGGCCGTTCGTCGCGCCAAACTCAACTATTTACGCGATCCGAAATTTAAAAGAAAAATGAAAGAAGTCAAGTAAGTTGAAAGTATAAAGTTGAAAGTCAAAAGTTATAGGATTTTTAAAATAAAATAAAAAAGTTTCCTTTTTAAAGGAAACTTTTTTAATAATTAAATCTGAACAACAACTAACTTTCAACTTTTTACTTTCAACTTTCTACTTCAAATACTTCCCGGTCCAGCTTTTTTTATTTTTCAAAATATCTTTTGCCGTGCCAAAAGCCACCAGCTCACCGCCTTTTTTTCCGCCTTCCGGCCCAAGCTCTATAATCCAATCAGAATTTTTGATAACATCTAGATTATGTTCAATAATCAAAACCGTATTTCCTTTTTCTACCAACTGTTTCAAAACCAAAAGCAAACGTTTAATATCTTCAAAATGCAGTCCAGTAGTCGGCTCATCCAAAATATACAAAGTTTTACCGGTAGAAGCTCTGCTTAGTTCCGTTGCCAATTTAATTCTTTGGGCTTCACCGCCGGAAAGGGTAGTAGCCGGTTGACCAAGTTCCAAATACCCCAAACCAACCTGACGTAAAACATTCAATTTATCGGAAATTTGTCTTTGATCAATAAAAAATTTGTAAGCTTCCTCTATCGTCATTTTCAAAACCTCGGCGATATTTTTCCCGTGATAATGAATTTCTAGCGCTTCTTGATTATAACGACTGCCGTTGCAATCATTACATACAACAAAAACATCGGCCAAAAATTGCATCGGGATACGAATATAACCTTCACCGGCACAAGTTTCGCAACGCCCTCCACCTTTCACATTAAAACTAAATTTTCCGGCATCATAACGACGCATACGGCTTTCCGGTAAAGAGGCATATAAATCGCGAATTAAAGTAAACACGCCGGTATAAGTTGCCGGATTACTACGCGGAGTACGACCGATAGGGCTCTGATCAATAGCGATAACTTTATCTATATTATCCACCCCTTTGATCTCTTTGTGTTTTCCTGGTTCATCTTTGGCGCGATAAAAATATTTTGATAAATATTTTCCCAAAATATCCACAATCAGCGTGGATTTACCGGAGCCGGAAACACCGGTTACACTTACCAATTTTCCAAGCGGTATATCTACGTTTATTTTTTTCAAATTAAAACCCTCCGCGCCCAAAATACTGATTTTCTTTTCATTATTTTTTTTGTTTTCTTTGTTTTTCCGCAAACTATCTTCAAAATCATCGGAAACATTGGCTTTACCAAAAAGATAATCCGCGGTCAAAGAATTTTTAACTTTTTTGATTTCTGCCAAAGTGCCGGCAGCCACGATTTGACCCCCATAAATTCCTGCTCCGGGACCGACATCTATCAAATAGTCCGCTTCTTTCATAATAGCGGCATCATGTTCCACTACGATAACGGTGTTACCCAAGTCTCTCAAATATTTCAAAGTATCAATAAGTTTCTGATTGTCTTTGGAATGTAGTCCGACTGAGGGCTCATCCAAAACATAGATGACCCCTGTCAAACCGGAGGAAAGTTGTGTTGCCAGGCGTACCCTGGTAGCCTCGCCCCCGGAAACTGTATTCATAGAACGAGTTAAATTCAGATAATCCAATCCGACTCTGGATAAATTTTCCAAGCGAATCAAAATTTCTTTTACTACCGGTTCAACTATGGTTTTTTTTGCAAGCCCGTTTTTCTTTAACAAATTTTTGAAAAAAATAATATTTTCATCAATATTCATTTCCGCCAAATCGGCAATATTGTAACCTTCAAATTTTACCGACAGAGATTCTTTTTTCAATTTTTTTCCTTCGCACAAAGAACACACTTGTTCTTTCATGTATTGTTCTATCTCTTTGCGAACATATTCAGAATCGGTTTGTAGATGTCGCTGACGTAAATCTTCTATCACTCCGGAATAAATTGTTTTTTTGCCGTCAATTTCATAAACTTCTTTTCCTGTTCCTTTCAAAATAATATTCATCACTTTTTCAGGTAATTTGGCAACCGGCAATTCCAAAGAAAAACCGTGTTTGTCGGCAACCACTTTGAGAATTTTTTGATAATAAGTTTGATTACCGGTAATCCGAGTCCATGGCTGGACAGCGCCCTCCAGTAAAGAAAGTCGCGGATTGGGAATGACCAGGTCCGGATCAACTTCCATGGTGATACCCAAACCCGTACAACGCGGACAAGCGCCAAACGGACTATTGAAACTAAAATTGCGAATATCCAAATCAGGCATAATTCTACCGCATTTCAGACAAAGCCCGGAAGTAGAAAATACTTTATCTTCTTTATCGGTACCGATAAAAACCAAGCCATTACTCAGATCAAGAGCTATTTCTGTCCATTTGGTAGGGTCTTGTTTTTTAATATCACTGATTTTACCGATAAGAAGTTCCACTTGATAATTTTTTTTCGGATCAAACGCCAAAGTCGCCAACTCGTTTATTTTCATCAACTTACCATTTACGCGCACATGGTCAAATCCCGATTGTTCCACCTTTTCAAGCAAGGCTCTCTGTTGTTCTACTGGTTCGTTACGAACCAGAGGGGATAAAATCAAAATCTCTCGATTTTTTCTACCCAAATCACGAACTTGTTCCACTATCTCACCAAAAGTATAAGCCGTAACTTCTTCTTCGCAATCCGGACAATATTGTTTACCAGCTCGAGCGAAAAGTAACCGCAAAAAATCATAGACTTCTGTTACTGTCCCGACAGTAGAACGTGGATTTTGTGTGTTGATGCGCTGATCTATGGCTATGGTCGGAGATAATCCTTCCACTCCGTCAATATCCGGTTTATCGCGCACTTCCATAAACTGACGCGCATAAGCTGACAAACTTTCCGCATAACGACGCTGACCTTCTGCATAAATAGTGTCAAAAGCTAAAGAAGATTTTCCCGAACCAGATAAACCGGTGATAACTACCAGTTTATTTTTCGGGATGTTTATTGATACGTTTTTCAGGTTATGCACCCGTGCCCCTCTTATTTTAAGCATTTCCGGCATAAATATTAATTTTATTTAGGACAAGTTATAAAAAATCCGTCAAAATCCACTTCGTTTGATTCCCAAACTGTTTTGAAGTCATTTTTATAAGAATCTATGTTTTCTTTATTGTTTTTTAAACATACTCCGGCAATAGAATAACTACTATCCGTCAAAGTCCAAACTCCGCTATTTTGCGTCGGAACTTTGGAAATTAGAAAATCTTGATTTATCATTTTGTAATCACAACTAAAATCCAACTGGCCGGTTTCCTTATCATGAACAGCCCCTGTTAACCCGGAAGTAAAACAGGATAAACCAGTATCACATTCGTCATTTAAGTTACAAATTTCTCCCTCTTTTCTATTAGTTCCGCCGGCACTAACACAATAACCGTATTTTCCGCATTGACCGGAATCACATTCTGAATTTGTTCTGCACGCCGAGGTAAAAGAACCGTCAACACAAGCGCTTAGATTATCCCTGATAGGGCGACAAGTGCAAGTCGGACTACCTTCTTTACATTTAAGACAATCATTATCATTTATACAAACTGCGTTCAATTTTCCACTACTACATATACCCAGCGGGGAACCGGTCCAACAATCCAATCCTTGAGTTGCCGGAACCACCAAACAAGACAGTCCGTCGGCGCATTTTGATTTTTTACCGTCAGGATCACAAAAAGAACCGGCAGACGCTTTTTCATTACCCAAAACACAAATTCCTATCGGTCGTGTTTCAAAAATTTTATCCTGAACATAAAAATAGGACCCGGCTTTCATGATAGTTGTTATCACACCTTTTCCCAAAAGCAAACTTCCAGCTACCGCTCCACCGCCAATGGGAGTGCTTAAAATAGCCACATTAGCCGCAAGCTGCAAACTACCCCTTACTACTTTGGTACAAGGACCTTCAAGACCATCGGGGCCCAAAGGCTGGCAATAAGACATTTTATTACCATAATGCTCTTGGCATTTTGCATCACTACCGCTATCTTTCGGGTCACACTCTAAAAAAGTTTCAAAATTCAATGGCACTTCTCTGATCAAATAAACTTGGGGTAATCGTAAATTTACGGTCGAGGGATTGACCATTCCCAAAATAGTATAGGACATATACGCCAAAACCAAACCAATAACCGCTCCGACAATTCTTTTTTTTGCCCCGGCAATAATTTCTTGGTTACCGGCCGAACTTATATATTGAATACCGGAAACAATTATCATTACTGCCGCCAAAATACCCAAAACAATCAAACCGTAATTATAAATAATCTTGATATAATCGGCGATATTTGAAAATGATTCATTATCACCAAAAGAAACTTGAGTTGTAACACCGGCCTCGGCTAAACATTTACCCCATTTATATCTATCATTATTTTCATTGTCTTTGGCAAAACCGGGACAACTTTTTTCGTCCAAAACAAAAGCCGAAGGCACTCCTCTTTCCGCCAAACAATCTTTTTTTAACCAACATAGAGTGTTTTTTTCCGGAGGTGTTTCAGCGGAAAAAACAGGTTTGGAAAACAAAAAAACTCCTGTTATTAAAAACATCAGAGCTATAAAAACTAAAAATATTTTTTTAAACATAATCCTTTTTAATTTAAGGATTTAAAATTTTTTTTATCAAATCCTCCCAAACTTCAAAAGGCACATTACCCGGAATCCTATAACCGTTTAGAAAAAATGTCGGGGTTCCGGCAACTCCGTATTTATATCCTATAGAAAAATCTCTATTGCTTTCTATCTTTGTTTTATCCGCCAATAAACAAGCGTTAAAAACTTTACTATCCAAATCAATTTCCTTCGTAAAATTATTCATTTCAACAGAAGTTATATTTTCCGGCAAATTCCCTTGATTATCATAAAAATAATTATGAGCCGGCCAATAGAGACCTTGCTCATGGGAACAATAAGCCATTTGTGACAGCCTGGTTGAACCCTTATATAAGCTTTCCATAGGGAAATTTCGCCAAATCAATTTTATTTTATTTCCATATTTACCGATAACTTTTTGCAAAATGGTATTTTGCTCTTTGCAAACCGGACAATTAAAATCTATAAATGCCACAATAACCACTTCCGCTTCTTTATTACCCAAAAAAGGTCTTTCTGTTATCTCAAGTTCGGCCCTGGTTGCCAAATTTTGCTCATCTTGTTGAGTTTGGCCGTAGATCATCCTTTTTAATTCATCTTCATAACCCAACTTAATCAAGTTATGATAACGCCAAGTCAACAGAGCAAGAGCGATAATAAAAGCAAAAAAAATACAAACAACAACAATAATGGTTGCCCCCCACCATTGCTTATACCAGCTTTTTTTAGCCAAAAATTGGAAGTTTTCCATAAATAAATACTATGGTTTTATCCTACCATGAAACTCAAAACTTATCAAGGGCTTCACTAAGACCTCGACCTTTTGAAAACAAATTCAAAAAAGCCAAGTTGACACAAAACTTGTTTTATGATACAATTACCCAAGATATTCATCTTCTATATTTATATATGAAAACTTTAATTTTAAACATAATTCAGCTAGTTTTAGCCATTATTTTGATTATTATTATCCTTTTACAACAAAAAGGCACTGGCTTGTCCGGAGTTTTTGGAGGGTCTTCAAATGTTTACAGCACCAAAAGAGGTATAGATAAAATCCTTTTTTATACAACAATCGTAATCTCTGTTTTGTTCTTTGGTATTTCTTTTGCCAGATTATTTTTGGCTTAAACTTCTCAGTAAAATTTATCCATTTTAAATAACCGAAAATGCCTTTACCGGACTTTTTAAAATTAAATAAAAAGAAAACCGGCGTTTTGGTAAAAAATTTTGATCAAGTCTTGGTCAAAAAAGTAAATAAGAAACGCTTTCCTTCTTGGTCACAAATAAGATATTTATTTCATTTTTTGAACAAAAAAGAAAAAAATGTTTTTTGGACCGCTTCATTTCTCCTTTTGACAACTGGTCTTGTCTGGCTGTCTTTTTATGTTTTTTCTCATCTTAGCGTTTTGCCCTCTCAAGGTGGAGAATATACCGAGGGGCTAGTAGGCGCTCCCAAACTGATAAATCCGATTTTTGAAAGCGTTAATGATGTTGACGGCGATATTTCTTCTTTGCTTTATGCAAAACTCTTCAAACACGGTGATGATAAGCAACTTACCCCTGATCTGATTGAAACATACGAAATTAGCGAGGATAAAAAAACCTACACTTTCAAAATCAGAGACGACGCTTATTGGAGCGATGGAAAGAAAATAACTTCCAATGATGCGGCCTTCACCATTGATTCAATCCAAAATCCAGAGGTTGGCAGTCCTCTTTTCACTTCTTTGCAAGGGGTTTTAGTAGAAAAAATTGACGACCTTACTTTTTCTTTAACTTTAAAAGAGCCTTTTTCTCCTTTTTTAAACAGCTTGGCTTTCGGCTTGATTCCGGAGCATATTTTTGGACAGATAAATCCGGCCAATATTCGTTTAGCCAAGGACAATTTGCAACCAGTGGTAGTTTCCGGTCCTTATAAATTTACCAAACTGTTAAAAGACAATTTGATAAACAGAATTCAAACCTACACTTTGGAGTCAAATGAAAAATATTTTGGAAACAAACCTTATTTAAAAAATATTATTTTTAGGTTTTACGACGACTTTGAGCAAGCTCTAGGCGATTTAAAAAATCAAAATATAGACGGCTTGAGCTTTGTACCAAACGAACAAAAAGAAAAAGTTGTTAGTAAAAGTTTTAATCTTTATGATCTACAACTCCCTCAATATGTGGCTCTTTTTTTCAATCAAAACAAAAATCCGATTTTAAAAGATGAGGCGCTAAGAAATTCTCTGGCGCAAAGTATTGATAAAAAAATAATTTTAGAAAAAACTCTCAAAAATAACGGCCAAATAATTCACGCGCCGATTTTGAAAAACGAGCCGGGTTATTATCCGGAAATTAAAAAAGCTATCTATGATTTGGATGAAGCTAATGCACAACTTGACAAAAATTGGAGTAAAATTGATCAAGAAACATTTTTAAAAATCAAAAAAAGTCAAATTCTCAAGTCCTTACAAGAAAAATACCCTATCACTACTTCATCTCCGACTTCAACCGAAAACGAAACATCTTTACCGCAAATAAACTTGGAAGAAGAAGCGGAAAAAATATTACAAGCCGAGGTTAATCCTACACAACTTTTTTATAGAAAAGATAAAAATGACAATATTTTATCTTTGACTATTACTACAGCCAATATTCCGGAATACATAAATACCGCCAATCTTGTCGCCGATTTTTGGAAAAATATAGGAATCCAGACTTTTGTAGAAATAATCGATAGTAAGAAAATAGTTAAAGAAAATATTCGCGAAAGAAATTATTCTATCTTGCTTTTTGGCGAAATTTTAAGCGGAGATCCGGACCCGTATGCTTTTTGGCATTCCAGCCAAACACAATTTCCCGGTCTGAATTTAGCTCTTTTTTCCGATAAAGAGGCTGATAAACTGATAGAAGAAGCTCGTGTAACCGATGATAAAAGCAAGCGTGAAGAATCTTATAAAAAATTTCAAGATATTTTGGCAAAAAAAATCCCGGCTATATTTCTCTACACTCCTACTTATACTTATGCCATTGAAAAAAACATCAAAGGCGTAAACGTCGGCCCGCTTTTAACTCCGGCCGATCGCTTCAACACTATAAGCAAGTGGTATATAAAAACAGCCAAGCGGTGGAAATAAATTTAGACTTCGGTCTTCAGACTTTAGACTACAAAACAAAATAAAGATTTCAGATTATAGAAGACAGAAGTCCGTAGACTGAAGTCAAACAAAAGGGCGAGTGGCGGAATTGGTATACCTGCCCGCCTAGTGCCTAATGCCGATGTGGTGAAATTGGTAGACACGCATGCTTCAGGAGCATGTGTTGAAAGACTTGCGGGTTCGAATCCCGCCATCGGCACTAGGCGTTAGGCAGGCGGGCGCGTACGTCCAAACTTCTTAATTTTAACTTTAATTTCAAGACAGACTTCGAACAACTGTCTTGAGCATTTTATAAATTTAACTTATTAATTTCAAATTTCCAATATCCAATATCAAATCAATTTCAAAATCCAAATGTCAAAATTTGTAATTTGATATTTGTTATTGATTGGAAATTGGTAATTTGGAATTTGACATTTACACACTTTATGATTTTCAACAAATCAACACAAACAACAAATAGACCGCCACAAAGAAGCGGCCAGCGATTTTATCGTCGCAACAGCGCCGGCAGACCCGGGCAAACACAGACCAATAACCGCCCTTCTTTTGCGCGTTTTCGCACGGAAAATAAAAAACTGCGCGTAATGGTTTTGGGCGGACTGGAAGAAGTTGGTCGCAACTGCACGCTTTTTGAATATGGCAACGATATCATTATCGTAGATATGGGTTTACAATTTCCGGAAGAAGATATGCCGGGTATTGATTATATTATCCCGAACATGTCATATCTCAAAGGAAAAGAAAAAAATATTCGCGGTGTTATTATAACTCATGCTCATTACGATCATATCGGCGGTATTCCCCATCTTATCCCGACACTTGGCTATCCGCCAATTTTCGGTTTACCGCTTACCAATGCTATTATCAAAAAACGTCAAGAAGATTACAAAAACCTTAAACCATTAAATCTCCATAATATAAAAATTGACGATAAACTGCGTCTGGGAAGTTTCGATGTGGAGTTTTTTCACCTCAATCACAATATCCCCGATACTATGGGTTTGGTGATTAAAACCCCGGAGGGCAATATCGTTCATACCGGCGATTGGAAATTTGACCATCAACCATCTGGCGAAAAACCGGCTGATCTGCAACGTATCGCCAGGATAGGATCTGAGGGTGTTTTGGCTTTGATGTCTGATTCCACCAACGCTTCTCAGCCCGGCAATCAAATGTCTGAGTCGGAAATTCGCGGCAATCTGGACGAAATAGTTTCCAAAGCTCCGGGACGTCTGATTATCGGCACATTTGCTTCACTGCTTTCTCGTATTAAACAGATCGTAGAAATCTGTGAAAAGCACGGTAAAGTTATCGCGCTAGACGGTTTTTCTATGAAAAGCAACGTGGAAATCGCTAAGCAGCTTGGCTATATGAAATTTTCACCAAAAACTTTGATTGACCTACGACATGTTCATAATTATCCAAATAATAAAGTTGTGATTATGTGTACCGGCGCTCAAGGAGAAAAAAATGCTTCACTCATGCGCATCGCCAACGGCGAACATAACTTCGTTAAATTGGTTCCGGGAGATACTGTTGTTTTTTCTTCTTCGGTTATTCCTGGCAATGAACGCACTGTACAACGTCTCAAAGACACACTTTTCCGTAAAGGAGCCGAGGTTATCCATTACCAAATGATGGATGTTCATGCCGGCGGACATGCCAAAGCCGATGATGTCAAACTCATGATTCGTTTGCTTAATCCGAAATATTTTATCCCGATAGAAGGCAATCACTTTTTATTGCATTATAATGCCAGAGTAGCCACTTCCATGGGTTTCCCCAAAGAAAATTGTTTTATCGCTGACAATGGACAGGTGATGGAATTTTCTGCCGGAACCGGAAAACTTACCAAAGAAAAAATCAATTCCGATTACGTCTTTGTGGACGGACTTGGAGTATCTGATGAAACCAATATCGTACTTCGCGATCGTCAAGTTCTGGCCGAGGACGGTATGATAGTGGTTATCGCGACCGTGGATAGTAAAACCGGCAAGCTTATCCAAAATCCGGATATTATCTCTCGCGGTTTTGTTTTCCTCAAAGAAAACAAAGAGATGATTGAGGACCTGCGTCATCGCGTCAAAAAATTGGTAGTTGATTCTGATCCGCTTTCTTGGGCTGATACCAATACTATCCGCAATAAAATTCGCGATTATGTTGGACAGTTTCTTTATACAAAAACCGAGAAACGCCCAATGGTACTCCCTGTTGTAATAGAAGTATAAAGTATTTAGTATTAGGTATTAGGTATTAAGTATGGACGCTTTGTCATTCCTGCGAAAGCAGGAATCCAGTGGCTAACAAAAATAAACCAAACAAAAAACTTCGCTGATTAGGCGAAGTTTTTTAAATTTTTTATTCTTCTTCTCCGTTGTATTCTTCATCTCTTTCGTTTTCTTCAACAACGCTAGTGGGTTCACCTTCTCCAACTTCTCCGATACTTGGTAAGCCGTAAGCTTTTCTCTTTATTCTGTTTTTAGACGCAGGAATTATATCACCGCTTTTTACACCGTCTTTATAATCTTCATGAAGTTTTTTAGATAATTCTTGTTCCTCCGGTGTTAAAGCTGGCAAGGGTTTTTTTTCACCTCTCGAACCAAAACTAAAACTTTCCATATTTTTTATTTTTAAAAATTAATATTTCTAAAATACCCATATATTATGGCATAAAAAGGCGGTTTTGTCAA
>CAYUIA010000014.1:0-11620 GCA_964444635.1 uncultured Gammaproteobacteria bacterium | reverse complement strand
TCTACTTCTGAAGTTTATGGTGATCCGGAAATTCATCCACAACCGGAAAGTTATTGGGGTAAAGTAAATCCTATAGGTATTCGCTCGTGTTATGATGAAGGAAAAAGATGTGCCGAAACTTTATTTTTTGATTATCATCGTCAAAATAAACTGGATATTAGAGTGGTGCGCATTTTTAACACCTATGGCCCGAACATGCACCCAAATGATGGACGAGTGGTAAGTAATTTTATTGTCCAAGCACTCAAAAACGAAGACATTACTATTTATGGTGACGGAACCCAGACTCGATCTTTTCAGTATGTAGACGACTTGATTGAAGGAATGATAAAAATGATGGAAAATAAAGAAAATTTTGTCGGACCGGTAAATATTGGCAATCCGGTTGAATTTACTATCAAAGAATTGGCGGAAAAAGTTTTAGAATTGATTCCGGAAAGTAAAAGTAAAATCGTTTATAAACCTCTTCCACAAGACGATCCAAAACAGCGCAAACCGGATATTTCTTTGGCCAAAGAAAAATTGGATTGGGAACCGAAAATTAAATTAGAAGATGGCTTGAAACCAACGATAGAATATTTTAGAAATATTATCAAATAAATTATGAATATTTTGTATATTGGTTCCGGTTTTGTTGGAGCTTGTAGTGCGGCAGTAACAGCTGATAGTGGTCATAAAACTCTCGTTTATGATATTGATAAAACCAAAATAGAATTACTCGGTTCTTTTGAGAGAGAGAAAATAGAATCATGTTTGTTTGAAGCCGGGTTAGCGGAAATGTTGATTCGCAACAGAGAAAATATTTCTTTTACCAATGATTATCAAAAGGCGGAAAAATTTCTGGATAATGTTAAAGTTGTTTTTATGTGTTTACCGACTCCGGAAAAAGCCGGGGCAGAAGGGGAATCTGATTTGACTTATTATTTCAATGCAGCGGAAAAATTGGCCGAGAGTTTGATTAAAAGAAATGGCGGAAAGCAAGAAAATTATGTAGTGATTGTAAACAAAAGCACGGTGCCGATAAACATGGTGGATGAAACACAAAAGATAATGGATAAACACGGTGTTAAAAATTATGGCGTTGTGTCTAATCCTGAGTTTTTGGTAGAAGGAAAAGCTATTGAAGGATCGGTTCATCCGGATAGGGTGGTGGTGGGCGCTTGGACAGAATCGGATTTTGCTATAATGCGTAAAGTTTATAGTCGCTTTATAAATTCTGCCGGTATCAAATATATAGAAGTAAATCCCAAAGAAGCGGCCGCTGGTAAATTGGTCGCTAACTATGTTTTGTTTAATAAACTTGGAGTTACTTTTGATGTGGTTGGGAGAATGTGTGAAACTTTTAATGATTTGACATTTGAGAAAATCAGAGGAATTTTGACCAGTGATCCGCGTATCGGTTCTTGGGGATTTTACGATAGTGTTTATGCTGGAGGAAGTTGTTTTATCAAAGACGCTTCATCTCTGGCACATCAAATGGAGGAAGCTGGAGCCAATGCTAACTATGTTCGTCAAACTCTCAATTCTAATGTTTTTCAACGTGATCATTTTTATAGTCGAGCGACCAAAGAAGTTGGTTTTGATTGGCAAAATAAAACAGTAGCGGTTTTGGGTGTGGCTTTTAAACAAGATACCAATGATATTCGCAATTCCGGCGCTATAGACATAACTTCTCATCTTATTGACGACGGAGTAAAAGAAATCAAAATTTATGATCCGGCTGCTATGCCGATGTTTAAAAAATTATTTAATCCGGAAGTTGATCCGCGCTATAGTGTTATCAAATACTTTGAATCAGAAATTGAAGCTTTACAAAATACTCAAGCTTGTCTGATTTTGACCGACTGGCCGAAATTCAGAACGCTGGATAGTTTGATAATGGAAAACTGTTCTGCTCCTTATCTGATAATGGATGGTCGAAGAATGTTATCTGCTAGCTATGATCTATTAGTTGAAAAGGGGTTTGATATAATAGCCGTAGGCAGTCCCACGATAAAAAGAAAATAATTTTAGATTTTAGATTGCAGATTTTAGAATGAGAGATATTAAATAATGATAAAAAATACATAATACTTAATACATAATACTTAATACTATGGCAAAATATTTAGTTACCGGCGGAGCCGGATTTATCGGAACTAATTTAGTAAAAATGCTTCTTGAAAAAGGAAATGAAGTCGTAGTAGTCGATAACTACGCCGGTGGATATAAAGAAGATCGCATTCAGCCCAAAGCACGTTATGTGGATTTGGATATCAGGAATTTAGAAGCTCTGAATGTAATTTGCGCTGAAGGATTTGATGGAATATTTCATTTGGCCGCACTTCCGCGTGTTTCTTATTCTATGGAAAATCCGATAGAAACCCATCAAGTAAATGTTGATGGTATGCTTAATATTTTGGTTTGTGCTAAAGAATACAAAATCAAAAGAGTGGTTTTTTCTTCTTCCGCCGCGGTTTATGGTGAACAAGAAAAATTTCCTGTGCAAGAAAACTTTTTACCAAATCCGGTTAGTCCATACGGGTTGCACAAGCAAATAGGGGAACAATACGCTTCGCTTTTTAGTCTGATTTACGGCCTGGAGACAGTCTCTTTGCGTTATTTTAACGTCTATGGCCCTTATTTTGACCCTGAAGGGGCTTATGCATTGGTGGTGGGTAAATTCATAGATCAACGAAAAAATAACAAGCCGATGACTATTTGCGGTGACGGGGAGTATTATCGCGATTATATCCATGTAAATGATATTGCTATCGCCAATATGGTGGCTATGCAAAGTCAGAGAGTGGGAAAAGGGGAAGTTATCAACATCGGTAGCGGAGCGAGCTGTTCGGTAAATGAGTTGACTAAACTTATTGGCGGACCTGTAGAAAATATTCCAGAGCGTCAGGGTGATCCGCGTAGAACTCAAGCGGATATTAGCAAAGCCAAAGAATTGCTTAGTTGGGAACCGACAATTACGCTTGAAAAGGGGGTTGAAGAACTGAAGAAAGAATGGGGGATATAGTAAGAGCAGTTAAGCAATAAAGCGGTAAAGCAGTAAAGAATTAGAAAATTAAAATTTAAAAACCACTGAATAATATTCAGTGGTTTTTTGTTGCTTTAATGCTTTACTGCTTACCAACTTACTTGCTGATAACATTGGCGTATTTTGCAATTTTGAGTTTTCCATCAAAACGCATTCTTTTCTTGTTGGTAAATTTTACTTTACCTGGGGTAAGAGCAAACAATGTATCATCTGTTCCTTTTTTTACATTGGTTCCAGGATGAATTTTTGTACCTCTTTGTTTTACGATAATCATGCCTGATTTGATTTCTTGTCCGTCATGAACTTTGATACCAAGTCTTTTGGCTATACTATCTCGACCCAACCGCGTTGAGCCACCGGCTTTTTTATGGGACATAAATTTAAAATTTTTAATTTTTAATTTTGCAATTTTTAATTCGCTTCAGCATTGTACTAAATATAAGCCCGTTTGTCAATAGAGCGGAAATTTGATAGAATTTAGAAAACCATAAAAATATGCAATATTTTCTTATAACTTTTATATTATCTCTTGTTTTTACATTTTTTACGCTAAAATTAGCTAAAAAATTGGATATTGTGGATAAACCCGAAGGAATTCGTAAGCTTCATGATCGCAATGTTCCGCTTTTGGGTGGTTTGGGAATATTTTTGAGTTTTTGGGCTGTGGTTGGATATCTGTCTTTTTTCACCGATATTTTTCATCGTCATATTGAACCGCGTGAATTTATCGGGGTATTTTTGGGAAGTGTCATTTTGATGATTTTGGGATTTTTTGATGATAAAGAAAATTTATCAGCCAAGAAAAGATTATTGATAACTTGCGCGGCCATAGCCATTGCCGTGCTTGGCGGAGTGGATTTGCAAATGGTTACCAATCCTTTTGGTGGAATTATTAATTTAGAAATTTTTGGACTTGATTTATTTGGCTACGGTCATATTTTTATTTTGGCGGATTTGGTAGTTTTTTTCTGGTTACTCGGGATGATGTATACCACTAAAATTTTGGATGGCCTGGACGGTTTAACCACTGGGATAGTTTTTATCGGAGCTTTGATGATCGCTTCACTTTCCAATACTGTCAAATTTTTTCAACCCGAAACCGCCACACTGGCTCTGATTTTAGCCGGCGCATGTTTGGGGTTTTTGTTTTTTAATTTTTATCCGGCAAAAATATTTTTGGGTGAAGGCGGGTCACTACTACTCGGGTTTTTGCTTGGAGTGCTTGCAGTTATTGCCGGCGGAAAAATTGCTACTGCGCTTTTGGTAATGGCAATTCCGATTTTGGATTTAGCGCGAGTTATTTTCATGAGGATTTTACACAAACAACCTTTTTACAAAGGCGATAGACGACATCTGCATTTCCAACTTGTTGATGCGGGACTGGGCCATCGTCAAAGTGTAATATTATTTTATATCATTGCGTTTGCTTTTGGTTTTACGACACTGTTTTTACAAAGCTGGCAGAAGTTATTAGTATTAATAATACTTTCAGTGGCAATGCTATTTTTGGGATTTTATTTAGCTAAACACAATAATCAAAAAATTTAGCACTTAATGACCAAACCCCAATGACCAATGACCAATCAAACCCTAAACCCTAATGCTCAATATTGATCATTTAAGCATTGGTCATTTATTGGACATTGGGAATTGGACATTGGGATTTTATAAATAATTTTATTATTTTTATGTTTAACAAATCGGAACAAACAGAAAAAAAAGTTAATAAGTTTAATATTGTTATTATCGTCGGTCTTCTAGTCTGTGCTGTTTGTTTACATTTTTATCAAAAATATTATTGGCCTAAAGCTGAAATTGTTTTGGCCGGGCAAAATCTGAAAGTGCTAGTTGCAAAAACTCCACCTCGATTGTATGAGGGGTGTAGTAATAAAGACAATTTAGGAAAATACGATGGGATGCTTTTTGTTTTTGGTAATTATGGCCAACACCCTATGGTAATGCGTGATATGCGTTTTGCCTTGGACATGCTGTGGTTAGATGGAACGGAAATTGTGGATATGGCCAAAAACTTACAACCAGAACCTGGTAAAACCGAAACCGAACTAACCCCATATATTGCCAGAACCAAAAACAATATGGTTTTGGAGTTACCAGCCGGTTTTTTGGATAAATATGAGGTTAAAATCGGAGATAAAATAGAGTTTAAACGCTAAGCACTTGACAAATCAGGCCTTTTTCTGCTAAAATAACGCTACTTAAAAAATAAACAAAAGCAATTCCGACTATTCCCTTTGGGGTTGCAAAATCTAAATTTTAAAATTATGATCGCAGTTATTGAAACCGGCGGTAAACAATATTTGGTAAAAACCGGTGATGCCATTAAAATTGAAAAACTTGCCGTTAAAGAAGGTGAGAAAGTCGTTTTTGACAAAGTCCTTTTGACTGCCAAAGATGACGGTTCTGATGTTAAAATCGGTACTCCATATTTGGAAATGACCGTAGAGGCCAGTGTAGAAATGCAAGGTCGCGCCAAAAAGATTTTAGTGGAAAAATTCAAACGAAAAGTCAGATACCACAAAGCTTACGGACACCGCCAACCGTTTACCAAAGTAAAAATCGCTTAATAAAAAATTCTCCGTCAAAACGGAGAATTTTTTTTATTGTCATTCCCGCCTACGAGCGGGAATCCAGGAACAATTAAGATAGTCACTGGATCCCTGCTGTAGTTTATACCCGCTTGACGGGTGCAGGGATGACACATCGTGTTATTTTTTAAACTTTATAATTTGATCTTGATTTATAATTTAAAATTTATAATTTTATTTAAATCCTAAACAATATTTAATCCGCCTTCGCTAAAGCTACGGACGGACAAGTATCCAATATCCAATATCTAAATGTTTTATAATTTAATATTTTAATTTTGAAATTGTTTAGAGTTTAGGTATTAGAGCTTAGGGTTTTTATAATATATGCTTTATCCTTCCTTCTCAAAACAACTGGCGACTTAAACGTTATCACATCTTTTAATTTAGCGCTTTTGGCCGGTTTATCATCCACCCAGAATTCTAGGATAACAAAATCCACTACGCCGGTAGTTGGACCTTCAATTTGGATTTTATCACCAGCTTTTAGAGTATTGGCTTCCAAATAAATTTCCCCGATTTTATTTTTGCTATAGTAATTACGCACGTACCCGAGGCGTTCTTTTTTTATTTTAGCGGCAGAGCCGGAAATTCGCGACCAACCCTCGCTACCGGGAGCACCAAAAAGAAATCCGGTGGAAAATCCGCGGTTATATACATCAGAAACTTTCTTTATTAATTCGTCAGTCAGTTTTTTGTTGAATTTTTTATCAGCCACAGCATCTATGGCTTGGCGATAAGCCTCAACTACGGTTTTGATATATTCCGGAGATCGACTACGGCCTTCTATTTTCAAAATATCTACACCAGTTGCAATGACTTTGTCTAAGATTTGTAAGGTGCAAAGATCTTTTGGACTCATCACATAACCTTTTCCAATAACGAGTTCATCCCCAGTTTGGGTGTCTCTGACTTCATATTCACGACGACAAGGTTGCATACACTGCCCGCGGTTAGCAGATTTGCAAGAAGTAAATTCCGACATATAACAACGACCGGAAACGGAAACACACATTGCGCCGTGAACAAAAACTTCTATTTTGATTTTACTTTTCTTTTTTATCTCTTTGATTTGAGATAGAGTGCATTCGCGCGCGAGTACTACGGCTTTGGCGCCGAGACGTTCAAAAAATTTTACTTCAGAGCTATTACTGATATTAACTTGAGTGGAAAGATGAAAAGGAATCTTGAATTTTTTACAAAGAGAGATAATAGCAAAATCCGAGATTATCACGGCATCAACTTCGGATTTTTTGATTTGTTTGAGGATTTTTTCCGCTCGCACCAATTCGTTTTCATAAACAATTACGTTTAGAGCGATATAAACTAAAACATTTTTTTGGTGAGCTTTTTTGACAAAGCGGGGGAGTTGTTTCAAATTTATCCCACGGGAGCTCAAACGCATGTTGAGTTCGCCAACACCAAAATAAACCGCATCCGCTCCGGCATTAATTGCGGCGGTAAAAGAGACTTCGTCCCGGACAGGGGCGAGGAGGATGGGTTTATGAGTTTGTTTTGGTTTCATAGGAATTAATTATAGGGATAGAATAATATTTAGTCAATGAATTTTAGATTCACCCTGTGAAATAATTTTTATTTTATGAAATAAAAATTGGCGCAAAGCGCCATTTCACAGGGTAAAAAAACGCCCCGGCCGCGAATCAACACTGAGCGTTCAGTTGTTGATCGCAGACCGGGGTAAACTTTGTGACTTCACTTTGCACGGCAGATGAGCCGTGGGCGATCCGGAAGCCTAGAAATCGCCTTGACGTTGGTGCGGAGCTTACCGGCTTTGTAGAGCGCCGGAATCCTCCGCATTTTTTCGCTCGGCGTGTCGGACCTCCATGACCTTTTTTAAATGGAAGGTGTATCCTCGCCCTTGTGGCATAGGAACACATTTCCAGGTTAGAAGGTCCGACCTGACGCCAATATAGGCCGCGGTTGCCGCTAGGTGCAAAATATATCGGTTGCCCGGGCCGTAAGTGTACAGCCCTAGCCAAGTCGACATACCGCGTGGCCGTAAGTTTGAAAACCCGCCGGAAAGAGCGCCACAAAAAGGGCGCGGACGCCGTTGAAAAAGGCGTTGGCGAAGGCGGGAGGGAACGAAACAATCAAAACTGCAGATAAAGTTGTTCTTAGTTACAAGAACAACTGGGGACCATCGCGGATGCTGGACATCCTACACCTCCTGCTTAAAGCTTTGGCGACGTTCGGGGTTGAAAAGTACAACACTCGCTGGTTAGAACTCAAGGACTTTTGCCCATTTTGTTCAATTTAGCGACTACTCAGTATAGCATATTTTAAAGATTTTGTCAAGCCCGACGCTAAAAGATTGAAAGATTGAAAGATTGAAAGATTGTTTAGAAATAATTAAAAAATCGCTAATCTTAGCGATTTTTTAATTAAAACTGCGAGTCGGGCATACGAGACTTGAACTCGTGACCTCATGCACCCCATGCATGCGCGCTAGCCAACTGCGCTAATGCCCGGCTCGCTTTTCTAAATTAATATTAATTAATGCACCTTTACCCGCCAAAACCTTAGTGACGGCGGGCCATGCATGCGCGATAGCCAACTTCGCTATAGCCCGTTAGTGGTGCTTAATATAACAGATAAAGAGCAAAAAGTAAACATTCAAATAATTGATTATATTTTTAAAAAAGTGTAATATTTTATCATATGAATAAATTTAAAATACTACGAAAAAATATAGATGAGATTGATGCAAAAATCGTTTCTTTATTACTCAAAAGAAGTGATGTGGTGAAAAAGATTGCTGTGTATAAAAAAAAGTTGTAATTTACCGGTGGTTGATAAACAAAGAGAAATAGATGTTTTGGAAAAAGCAATCAAGAAAAGCAGAGGTGGTTTGTCAAAAATATTTGTAAAAGATTTGTTTCAAAAGATAATCAAATATTCACGAAAGTTACAAAAATAAAAAAGCCGCAGATCAAAGAACTGCGGTTTTTTGTTTGACACGGTTTTTCCTCTATTGTATAATATCCCAAACTATATCAATCAATATTGATGAAGTATGAAAAGTAAAACAAATTGTCACCATCCAAAAACTCACCAAGAGTTGGTTGGGGCGGAAAATTTTTTCAAAGCTGTGCAAGAGGAAAATCGCTTGCGGATTTTATGTTTTTTGAAAAAAGAAAAAAAGTGTGTTTGTGAAATTTGGCAATATTTACGCTTACCGCAAAACTTGATTTCCCATCATTTGAAAGTTCTTAAAGATGCGGGGTTGATAAAATGTCGCAAAAACGGTTTGAAAGTTTTTTGCGAAGTAAATAAAAAAAATATAGATAAATATTTTAAATTAATTCATAAATTTTTATACTAAAATATGAAAATACAAGTTTTGGGTTCTGGTTGTCCAACCTGTAAAAAATTTCATGAAGTGGTTAAAAAAGCAGTTGAAGAATTAAATTTGAGAATTGAAGTGGAATATATCCCGGAAGTGCAAAAATTGATAGAGCTCGGACTGATGTCAAGTCCGGTTTTGGTGATGAATGATAAACCGGTGATTGTGGGTTTTGTGGGTGAAGTAGAAAAAGTAAAAGAAAAAATCAAAGAAAATATTTAATCCTTATGGATGTTTTTTACCCGATACAAAAATTTTCCGACTGGTTGGTGTTTGAAGTTCTGACGGTAAGCAAAGATTCCCATCTAGGGGAAGCTTTTAGTTTTTTTGTGTATGATTCACTGAAAATAATTTTTTTACTTGTTTTGATAAATTATTTCATGGCTGTAGTTAGGTATTTTTTACCGGTAGAAAAAATGCGAGATTTTTTGGTTTCGCGAAAATGGTACGGACTCGATTATTTATTGGCTTCGGCTTTCGGGACAATCACTCCGTTTTGTACTTGTTCCTCCATCCCTTTATTTATCGGTTTTTTGGAGGCGGGCATACCGCTTGGAGTGACTTTTTCTTTTTTGATAACTTCACCCTTGGTCAATCAAGTGGCGATTGTATTGTTTGCCGGACTTTTTGGTTGGAAAATAACAATATTATATGTTATTTCAGCGATTTTATTGGGTGTTGTCGGTGGTTTTATATTAAATAAATTAAAGTTGGAAAAATATGTAGCTGATTATGTTTGGCAAATCAGAAGTCAAAAGAATGTGATAGAAAAAACAAAAGAAAAAATTTCTGTTTTATTGAAAAGTTTTTGGTTTGAAGGTTGGGCTATGACCAAAAAAATAATTCCTTATGTTTTGATAGGTATCGGGGTAGGTGCTTTGATCCACGGCTATGTACCAAGCGGGCTTTTTGAAAATTATATTACATCAGAAAATCTATTTGCTGTGCCGATAGCTACATTGGTGGCCGTACCGATGTATGCCAATGCCGTTGGGGTGATTCCGATAATGCAGGCTTTGGTAGAAAAAGGTATTCCACTTGGTACGGCCATGGCTTTTATGATGGCGGTAGTCGGACTGTCTTTGCCAGAAGCTTTGATCTTGAAGCGAGTGATGAAAATTAAATTACTTTTATATTTTTTTGGCATAACTACGATAAATATTATGATTATCGGATATTTGTTTAATCTTTTTATCAGATAATATCTATGGATAAAAAATTTCTTATTATTGGCGGTGGATTATTTTTGGCAGTAGTAGTTATTTTTGGTATTATTGCCAATACACCGGTTGATTCTAATTCTCAACCAAAAAAAACCAAAAACGAAAAAACGGAAGTTTTGTCTCCGGCTGATAAAATAGAAGTTCTGCATTTTCATGCCACAAAACAGTGTTGGACATGTATCACGGTTGGACAATATGTAATAGAAACCATCAAAGAAAGATTTCCGGAAGAATATAAAAATGGAATTATTATTTTCAGAGATATAAATGGAGATTTGCCGGAAAATAAAGAATTGGTAATGAAATACAAAGCCGGTAATTTGGCGCTGTTTATTAATGCTACAATTGGCGATGAAGAAAATATTTCCGAAGACGTGACGGTTTGGCGATTGGTAGGCAATGAAGTGCAGTTCAAAAATTATTTTGAAGGGAAAATTAAAAAACTTTTGGGTAGATAAGCTATGATGGAATATTTAAATATTTTACTTGATAACTATAACTTACCGATAATCTCTGCTTTTTTGCTTGGAATTTTGGCGTCTTTGAGTCCCTGTACTTTGGCTACCAATATTACTGCTGTGGCTTATATTTCCAGAGATATTAAAACCCCCCGTTTTACGATTTTGTCCGCATTTTTTTATACTTTGGGGCGGGGAATAAGTTATACTATTTTGGCAACCCTGATTTATTTAGGGATTTCTTCTTTTCAAATTTCGCGACTTTTTCAAGGTTGGGGTGATAAAATTCTTGGTCCGGTTTTGATAATTATCGGTTTGGTGATGTTTGGAGTGATAAAATTGAATCTGAAAAGCAATAATGAAAAAATAGAAAAAATAAAAATTTGGTTGGCTGATAAAGGGTATCTAGGATCGCTGGCTTTGGGAATCTTGTTCGCTTTTGCTTTTTGTCCGTATAGTGGAGTGATATTTTTTGGGATGCTGATGCCTTTGGTAGTAAATTCGGTTTGGGGTTTATTTTTACCGCCTTTATTTGCTTTGGGCACCGGTTTGGCTGTGATATTTTTTGCAGTTTTAATAGCCTTTAGTATGCAAGCGGTTGGTAAAGCTTTTCATCTGGTACAAAAAACGGAGAAATGGTTGCGGTATGGTGTGGCCGGGGTTTTTGTATTGACTGGAATTTATTATTTACAATTTTTATTTAAATTTTTGATAAATTTATTTTAAATAACAATAAAATATTTACGGAAATTATAAAAACAAAAAAACACCTAAATTAGGTGTTTTTTGCATAGTCGGGGTACCGAGACTCGAACTCGGAACCTCCCGCCTTCGCCCTATGGGCTACGGACGGGCAGGCACGCACCAAATGTAATTAGTCGGGGTACCGAGACTCGAACTCGGAACCTCACGCACCCGAAGCGTGCGCCATAGCCAATTAG
>CAYUIA010000013.1:5067-12303 GCA_964444635.1 uncultured Gammaproteobacteria bacterium | reverse complement strand
TGAATTGCCAATTTGGGCGCCCTTGGCAAAGTAATACGTATTGGCTATTCCTCCCCCTACCAAGATATAATGCGCAGAACTGCCAAATTGTTTCAAAAGAGGTATTTTGGTTTCCATCTTTGCTCCGCCCAACACAACCACGAAGGGTTTTTTGGGTTTTTTTATAATTCGTTCCAAGCCCGAAATTTCCTCTTCCATCAATAAACCGGCCACGGACGGCAAATGTTTGGCAATACCGGTAACAGTCGCCGCATCACGATGAGCAACGGCAAAACCATCCAAAACAAAGATATCTCCCAGAACGGCAAACTTTTTTGCAACAACTTTATCGTTTTTTTCTTCACCTTTGACAAAACGTACATTTTCTAAAATCAACACTTCTCCGTTTTCCATTTTAGAAATCAAATTTTGCGCCTCCATCCAATAATTTTCCGGATTTTTTTTGATTTTATTAAAATCACTAATTTTAATTTCTTTTTTTAAAGTTTCCGACAATGCTTTGGCTACCGGCTTCAAACTCAAACTTTTATCCATTCCTTCCGGACGGCCCAAATGACTTAACAAAATAACTTTGGCACCCTTATTAATCAAAAAATTTATTGTGGGTAAACTTTTTTCTATTTTATACAGTTCTTTGATTTTCCCGTTTTTGATAGGAACGTTAAAATCGGCGCGGACCAAAACGCGCTTGCCTTTGAAATTTTTGATTGATTTGAGAGTTTTGATTTGCATAGACAAAAATATTGAATATTAAATATTGGATATTACTTTTTCTAAAAAACAATACTCAATATCCAGTATTCAATATTAAATCAGGCTTTTTAAAAGTATATCACAAATAAACAAACTAGACCAAAGTTATCTAATCAATTCAACGTAGCCTTCTTCATCCGGCCAAACATAATTTTTAAAAATCCACTCTCCCAAATCTCGCGCTTGGGAAAATCTAGCCTCATTGTTGGACGCCCCCATCACCGCGATAATGATTTGGTGATTTTTATTATCCGCCAAACGCACGACAAAATTATACCCGGAATCGTTGATATAACCCGTTTTACCGACAATTGCTCCTGCGGAAAATTTATTTGGCATCCAATCGGTAAGCAGCCAATTGGTATTATAAACTAACCGCGGTTTACCGCCGTTTAGAGGGCTGGCGTAATACTGACCTTTTTGCAGACTTTTCAAAATTTTCTCCGATTTTAACGCTTCTTTGAGAAGTTTTGCCACATCTTTGGCGTTACCCGTATTATATGAACTCAAACCTGTCGGTTCGGAAAAAGTCATAGAAGACAGACCGAGATCTTTGGCTTTTACGTTCATCAATTGCACAAATTTTTCCTCTGTAACACCACTATTTCGCACAAGAGCTTTTATGGCATTATTGGCCGAACTGATAAGCGCCAAATCCCAAAGATCGCTCATTTTATAAACTTCACCGACTTTTATTTGATGTGAGAAATAATCCGTATCACTATCCAAAATCTGAGTAGTTGAACTCCAATTTATCGGCAAATCCAACAATACCATCACGGTCATAAGTTTGGTAATACTGGCCAAAGGTCTAACATTTTCACTATTTTTAACAAAAAGTTCTTTATCAGTCTGACTATCAATAACAAAAACAGCTTCAACCGTATTGGTAGCAGAAAAAATATTATTGTTTTTGGGTAAAGGCCAAGCCGGCCTGCTATCCGGAAATTTATCCTTGCTTGAGCTGACAAAATTAACTTCTTGCCGCGGGGAAGAACAAGGAAAAAGAAAATCCGATTTTTTGTTTTCAATAATTACCGAAAAAAAGAACAACAAAAAAACACCGATAAACATCAGTCCAAAAGAAAAGAAAAAATCGGTAAATTTTTGTGAGAATTTAAAAACAAGCATTTTATTTTTCCGTTGTTTCCTCTAAAGCTTTCAAAATATAAGCATGGTTATGCAGAACTTCATAATCAGGCAACTCTTTGATATCATTTAATCCCAGATGACGCAAATATTCTACAGTCACTTCGTATTTAGGCAATAATCCGGTCGGATCTTCATGCTCTTTTATCAAACCGCGCATCAAGAGATTACGCAAAATCAAACTACAATTAACCCCGCGTATTTGTTCAATTTCCGGTTTAGTGAGTGGCCCACGATAAGAAATCACTGTCAGTGTTTCCAGTTGAGGTCTGGTTAATTCTCCGCCGATTTCAGCTTTGACAAATTTTTCCGCCGCTTCCTTGTTTTCCGCGTTAGTTACCATCTGGTAATCGCCGTTATTACTAATAATTACCACGCCGGATTCAGGAATATTGTATTTAACAACTAAATTTTCCAAAGCGTTTTGCGCCTCTTTTTCGTCACAGTTTAAAACTTTGGCGATTTTTTTGGCGCTTAGTGGTTTACCGGCTAAGAATAAAATGGATTCAATATTTGATAGTAATGACATAAAAAATAAATCAAAAATCAAAAGTCAAAAGTCAAAATTTTGGTATCCCGACTTATGTCGGGATAAATTATTTTTAATTTTTAATTGCAATTTTAAATTTTGAATTTTAAATTTTGAATTCTACAATTTATTTATCTCTATATCTTCAAAACTGTTATTTTGGGTGATAAAAATTTTTTCCGCTTTTAATAGTTCTAAAATAGCCAAAAAATTTACTATAACCTCTGTGCGCGAACCGGCGGTTTTGATAATCTCGGAAAAACTGACTTTTTTGGTAGTTTTCAATAAATTATAAATACTTTCTATCTGACGTTTGACAGATACGGAACGGTCTATTTTGACTTGCGGCAGAGGATCCGACGGTTTTAATCTTTTTAACAAATTCAGATAAGCGTTAGTCAGGTTTTCCAAACCGGAATTTTGCGGCGGAGTAAATTCTTTGGGCAAAGCCGGAGGTTCGAAACGCCCGTAGGATAACTTTTTTTCATTCCACATTTCATTAACCTTGACGCTTGCCTCTACAAACATCTTATAAAGACGCAACTGATCGGCCAAATCCGGACCCTCGTCTTCTTCGGGCATGAGATATGGTAATAAATTTTTGGATTTAAGATAAACCAAACGAGTGGCTACTACCAAAAAATCAGCCAATTCCTCCGGCGCTTCATTTTCCAGTTTATTTAAATAATTAAAAAACTGCTCCGTCACTTGCGAGATGGAAATTTCCGTGATTTCCATTTTTTGATCTTCCACCAAAGACAAAAGCAAATCAAGCGGACCGGTAAATTTTTCTAAATTTACTTCTTTCATTATTTTAATTTTATATTTGCCTCTTCCAAAGATTTGGAAGGCAGTGTTGACGGCGCACCCATCATCAAATCGCGAGCGTCGCTGGTTTTTGGAAAAGCCATAACTTCGCGAATATTTTCTTCTCCTTGGAGTAACATTACTAATCTATCCAACCCCAAAGCCAAACCACCGTGCGGTGGCGGAGAAAAAGTAAAAGCTTCCAAAATATGTCCAAAACGAGATTCTATCTCTTCTTTGCTCAAACCTAGTATTTCAAAAATTTTATTTTGCAAGTCACGTTCGTGTATTCTCATACTACCACCACCAATCTCAAAACCGTTGAGCACCAAATCATAGGCTATGGCTCTGGCCTTTAGAGGATCTTTTTCCAAAATTTCCAAATCTTCATCTTGCGGACGAGTGAAAGGGTGGTGTACAGCTACCAGTTTTTGTTCTTCTTCGCTTTTTTCAAACATTGGAAAATCAATAACCCAGGCAAAAGCAAGCTCGTTTTTGTCGTTTTTATCTTTTCTTAAATCCGGTTTATCGTTGCCGTATTTTTCCATTGCCTCTTTATAAGTCAAACGAGGAAAAGGTTTTTGCATTATTTTTTTTTCTCCGTATTGCTCTTCAATCAATTTTATCATTGCCTCTTCCATTAAATTTAGAACTTCTTCTTGATCAGTAAAAGACATTTCCAAATCAAATTGAGTGAACTCCGGCTGCCTGTCACCGCGTTGATCCTCATCGCGAAAACAACGAACTATCTGAAAATATCTCTCCAATCCGGCAACCATCAAAAGCTGTTTGAATTGTTGCGGAGATTGCGGTAAAACGTAAAATTCACCTTTAAAAAGACGAGAGGGAACCAAAAATTCTCGCGCACCCTCGGGTGTGCCTTTGGTCAAATACGGGGTTTCTATTTCTGTAAATCCCTTACCCGAAAAATAATTACGCAAAAATAAATTTATTTTATGACGATTGACCAAGTTTTTTTTCATTCTTTCGCTACGCAAATCCAAATAGCGATATTTCATGCGAAGCGGTTCGGAAAATTCTCTGGTATCCCCGCTAACTTCAAAAGGTAGCGCAACTGTTTCGTTGATAACTTTGATTTCTTTGGCCAAAATCTCCACCGTACCGGTTGGCATATCCGGATTTATCTGTTTGGCGCCTCGGGCTTGGACAACACCACGCAATTCAATCAAATCTTCCAGACGAATTTTTTTGAGTTCTTCGTTAGATTTTTCATCCAATTCGGAAGGAACACCGACAACTTGCAAAATACCGTCTTTGTCACGCAAATCAAAAAAAGCGATCTTACCCATATCGCGTCGGGCGTTAATCCAACCTTTTAGCAATACTTCCTCCCCCACTTTGTTTACCGTTTCAGTAGAAAAAATTCTATTCATAAATTTAATAAGCTAATTCTATTATTATATTTAAAAGTTCTTTGTATTTCAACCCCATATTTTGCATGAGCATCGGATACATAGAAATATCAGTAAAACCAGGCAAAGTATTTATCTCGTTTAAATAAATTTTATTTTTATACATAAAAAAATCCACCCTAGCAAATCCCCGACAATCACTCAAGCGATAAACTTTTTCTGCTAAATATTTAATTTCTTTTTTTGCTTTTTCTGAAATATCTGCCGGAATAATTTGTTTAGCTTCGCCTTTTTTATATTTATCATCATAATCATAAAAATCTTTTGACAATTTCAATTCTCCAGGAATCGAAACCGTCAAATTATCATTTCCTAAAACAGCAACTTCAACTTCCTTGGGGTTTATCAACCCTTCCTCTATCAAAACCTTACTATCGTATTTAAAAGATTCTTTTATGGCTTTGTTTAAACTGTCCCATTTAGTAACTTTTGTAATTCCAACAGACGATCCGGAGTTTGAAGGTTTGACAAAAATCGGCAATTTCATCTCCTTTTTTATTTCTTTTTTGGCTTTTTCGATTTCTTTTTCAGACTGTCTATAAAAATCCAAAACTTTAAATTTAACCTGAGGAATTTTTTGTCCAGCTATAAAAATTTTAAATACAGCTTTATCCATACACAAACTTGAACTCAACACTCGACAACCACAATATTTTATTTTTAATATTTCAAACAATCCCTGCAAAGAACCGTCTTCGCCGTATTTCCCGTGAGTTATCAAAAAAGCAATGTCAAAAATTTTTTTAAACTTTTCGGGTAAAATTTTACTTTTAAAATTTATTTTATTTATATCTTTTATTAAATAAAAAAATCCATCAGTATGCCAATAAATCAATTTTAATTTATATTTCTTATAATCAAAATTTTTGACAATATTTTTTGCCGAAATTATTGATATTTCTTTTTCGTTACCCAGTCCACCAAAAAATAAACCTACGGTTTTCATACTTTTCTTTTAGTTACTATAAACTTTGTATTTATATTTTTATTATATTGATCATCAACGGATAATTCGCTTTTTTTATCAACACAGCCGCTATTTTTACATATTTGCGGACGATTTTCATAATCTTCACACAGCCCTGTCTCTTTATTAAAATTTTTACATTCATAAGTATCAATTCTTACGGTTTCTATTTTTTCCTCCGGTGCCAATTCTTCACCTGTTTTTATCCAAAGATCATTACCTTCGGAATCTTTTGGAATATCAAACCCACTAACGACACCTTTCCGTCTGTCAATTTTAACCGGATTACAACACCAAGAACAATGCTTTTCTAAACAAGGACCGCTTCTTTCTGTCATATTTAAATTATTTAATTAATTTTGATTTGTGTAAAAATTTGTGTTTTCTATTTTCCAAACAATTCCGCCATTTCCACCAATCTGCAAGCATAACCGTATTCATTGTCATACCAAGCTACTATTTTTACCAAATCTCCGCCCACTACATTGGTCAAGTTCAAATCGACAATAGAAGAATAAGGATTTCCGATAAAATCAGCGGAGACCAATTCTTCATAAGTGGCATCAAGAACACCTTCGAATCTATCAGTTTTACTGGCTTTGACAAAAGCCTCATTAATTTCTTCTTTGGTGGTTTTCTTTTTTAATACCACGGTAATATCTGATAATGAAACGGTCACCACCGGCACGCGAAGCGCAATACCGTCAAAAATACCTTTTACCGCCGGAATAGTTTCTGCCACGGCTTTGGCCGCACCGGTTGTGGTCGGCACAATACTTTCCGCGGCTGCGCGAGCGCGACGGAGATCTTTGTGCGGTCCGTCTTGAATATTTTGATCTGCAGTATAGGCATGAACTGTGCTCATCATCGCTTTTTCAATTCCAAAATTTTCTTCAAGCACCGCCATTACCGGAGCAATACAATTGGTAGTGCAAGAAGCATTGCTAATAACCTTTGATTCTTCATCTTTTACTTTGTCGCAATTAACTCCACGTACATAGGTCGGAATATCTCCACCTTTACCGGGAGCGGAAATAACTACTTTTTTAGCTCCGGCTTTTATATGAAGTTCGGCACCGTCTTTTTTGGTAAAATGTCCGGTGCATTCCAAAACAACATCGATTTCCATATCTTTCCAGGGTAGCGCGGAAGGATCTTTTTCCGCAAAAACCGGAATCTTTACTCCATCAACAATAATATTTTTTTCATCATAAGTTATTTCTTTATCATAGGTCGGATAAGCGGTGTCATATTTGAGCAAATGTGCCAAAGTCTTGGTATCGGTCAAATCATTGATGGCGACGATATTAAAATTTTTCCTCCCAAAACCGGCCTTGAAAGAATGACGGCCGATACGGCCAAAACCGTTGATTGCGATGTTCATACGATGATATTTAAAATTTAATATTTAATATTTAAAATTATCAATGCGATGAAACAATGATTTATTTTAAATTAATTATTGATAAAATTAGTAAGAAAAAAATAAAAGCCGCAGCAAACCAAAATACAGTATAACCTAAAAATGCCAGAGCTTCTTTTTTTTGATTATCCAAATACAATTGTATCGGACGACCGAAAAACAAAATAGCCATAAT
>CAYUIA010000013.1:3185-4967 GCA_964444635.1 uncultured Gammaproteobacteria bacterium | reverse complement strand
TTTTTTCAAATCCAATTTATTTAATTTGAAATTTTCTTTGGCCAAATCTATAGCCCCTTGTGAAGCATCTATGCTTACAGTTTTTTTCGCTCCGGCAGTAGCCGCATAAACACTAAATCCTCCTGTGTATGAAAAACAATTCAAAACTTTTTTATCTTTGACATATTTTTGCAAAGCTAATCTTTTGTCACGCTGATCCAGGAAAAAACCGGTTTTTTGACCGGTCATAATATCCACCCAAAACTTCAAGCCGTTTTCTTTTATCTCCACTTTTTCCGGTACTTTACCAAAAAGCACCCCTACTTGTTTTTCCGCCCCTTCAATCCCGCGCGCTTTCATATCCGAACGCTCATAAACGCCTTTTGGCTTGATAATTTTCACCAAAGCGGAAACAATCTGCTCTTTCCAAAATTCAATCCCGCGGTTGTGAAATTGCACGGACAAATAATCACCGTATTTATCCACCACCAAACCGGGCAAAAAATCATTTTCGCCGTAAACCAGACGACATGCATCGGTATTTTTACTAAGTACAAATTGTTCGCGAATTTCCAAAGCATTTTTAATCCTATTGTCAAAAAACTTCTGATCAACTACTTCTGTTTCATCAAAACCCCAAAGACGAACCGCGATTTGCGAATAAGAATTGAAATATCCTTGACCTATGAATTTATCACTTTCGTCAAAAATAGCCACCGGCATACCACAATCCAAACCCTGCGGTAAATTTTTCAAAGCACCGGAAAAAATCCAAGGATGGCGTGCCAAAACCGGTCCCAAACGCTTTGTATTGACAGTCAATTTGATCATAAAAAATTATAGTTTAAGTCCCTTTATTCTAAAGCAAAAACAAAATAAAAACAAGAGAGTTTAGGCTCTCTTGTTTTTGAATTTTTAACAATCTTATTTATTCATTTGTTCCGCTACTTCATTGGCAAAATCATTTGATTTTTTGATCATTCCTTCACCCAATTCAAAACGAACAAATTTTTCCACTTTGATCTCCGGATTAATTCCGGCAAGATATGCGGTGATAGATTTTTCTTCGTCTTTGATAAAAGATTGTTCCAACAAACAAACTTCGCTGTAAAACTTATCCATTTTACCTTTGAGAATGTTTTCAATGATATTTTCCGGTTTTCCTTGAGCACGCAATTGCTCGGCATAAATATCTTTTTCTTTTTCCAAAGTCGTAGCGTCTACCATTTCACGGTTCAAAAATTTCGGAAAAGAGGCTGCCACTTGCATGGAAATATCACGAGCCAGGGCTTCATCGGTAGTATTATTTAAAATACTAAGTACTGAAATTTTACCGCCCATATGCAAATATGGTCCAAAAACATCACTGTCTTTTTTCTCCAAAATTTCAAAGCGACGTAAGGAAATTTTTTCTCCGATAGTTGCGGATTTATTGATAATATAGTCATTTAATACAACGTCTCCGATTTTTTCCGCCAAAGCATTTTCCAAAGAAGACGGTTTTTTGTCCAACAAGAAATCGGCGATTTCATCAACCATTTTTTTGAATTCTTCGTTTTTGGCGACAAAATCGGTTTCGGAATTAACTTCCAAAACCACCCCAAAATTTCCGGCGGTTTTTACTTGAGTCAAACCTTCGGCCGCGATTTTATCTTCGCGCTTAGCGGCTTTAATCACACCTTTTTTGCGTAAAATTTCCGCTGCCGCATCCATATCACCGGCGGCTTCTTCCATGGCTTTTTTACAATCCATCATACCTGCGCCTGTTTGTTCGCGCAGTTTAGCGATATCACTAGCAGTTAT
>CAYUIA010000013.1:0-3085 GCA_964444635.1 uncultured Gammaproteobacteria bacterium | reverse complement strand
TTTTATATTGATTCTTCTTTTTTAACGACTCGATGAGCGGTTTTTTTGATAACAACCGGAGTCTTTTCTTCTTTGATTTCGGCTTTTTTCTTTTCCCATTCTTTTTTACCTTCATTAACCGCTTCAGCCATCAAATCTGCCAAAATACGAATAGCGTTTACCGCGTCATCATTGGCCGGGATAATATAATCTGCTTTTTCCGGATTGACATTACTGTCGCAAACACCGACAATCTTAACGCCGGTTTTTTGAGCTTCGGCAATCGCGGTTTTTTCCGTGCGCATATCGGCGATATACACGGCTTCCGGCATTTTTTCCAATCTTACCAATCCGCTTAAATAAACATCCATTTTTTCCAATTCTTTTCTAAATTCAACTTGTTCTTTTTTGGTGTATTTTTCCACTTCTCCGGTTCTCACTTCTTCTTTCATTTGAGAATATTTTTTGAGACGTTTTTTAACCTCGTCAAAATTGGTCAAAAGACCGCCGATCCAACGTTCAGTGGCATAAGGCATCTCGCAACTTTCAGCCGCTTTTTGGATGATTTCTCTAGACTGTCTTTTGGTGCCGACAAATAAAATAAGTTTGCCGTTGGCCGCCAAACTTTTTACATATTCGTAAGCTTTTTCTATTTCTACCAATGATTTTTCCAAATCAATGATATGCACGCCGTTGCGACTACCAAAAAGGTATTGTTCCATTTTCGGGTGCCAGCGTGATTTTTGGTGGCCGAAATGCGCCCCGGCCTTGAGCAATTCCAACAATGTTGGCATTTTTGACATATTTTTTCCTTATTACTACCTCCTCGTCATACCCTCTGAATGGTCAAAGGGAGGAAAAGGCTAATTTTAGCCAAAAAACGAGTGAGTGATAAAATATTTTAAGTGTGAAAATACTATAACCGATTATTTTGCCTTTGTCAAGAGAAAATTATCAACCGTTTTTTGAACCTGTCAAGCCCTCACCCTTGACAAAAAAAACAAACTTAGCTAAAATAAACGCACTAATTTCAATCATTTATTTTGTTCACATCTATAATTTATGAAAAAAGAGATTCATCCTAAGTTTTATAATGACTGTACCGTTACCTGTGCTTGCGGTAATACTTTTGTTACCGGCGGAACGGAAAAAGAAATTCGCGTGGAATTGTGCAACCAATGCCACCCTTTTTATACCGGTAAACAAAAATTTGTTGACACCGCTCGTCGCGTAGAAAAATTCCAAGAACGCTTTGAAAAGAAAGCTGCCGCCGCCACCGCTCGTAAAGGCAAAAAAGTGAAGAAAGCCGCGACTGTTGCCAAGAAAAAAACAGCCAAAACCAAAAAAGAAGCTTAGATAAAAAAATTTAAAACAGACTATGCGCTTACGGCCTAGGTCTGTTTTTTATTTTGATTTTAAAATAAAAAAATTATTGTTTATTGATTATTGAAAAAGCATGATAGAATATTAATAAACAATAATCAATAAACAATAAATACACACTATGTTAGAAAAATTTGTGGAAATAAAAAAACAATTTATCAAACTGGAAGAAAGTTTATCCGATCCGGTCGTGCTTAATGATCCTAAAAAATTAAAGGAGGTGTCTCAAGATTACACCGAATTAAAACCGGTGGCGGATAAAATAGAAGAACTTTTTAAATATGAAAAAAATCTGCAATCCGCCAAAGAAGTTCTCGCAAAAGAAACTGACGAAGAAGTCAAACTAATGGCTAAAACTGAAATTCAAGAACTCGTAGAAAAAATGGGGAATTTAACCAAGGAATTAGAAGAACTAACCAGACCCAAAGATCCGATGGATAAAAAAGATGTAATAGTAGAAATTCGCGCGGCAGCCGGAGGAGACGAAAGCGCTCTTTTTGCCGCCGAGCTTTATCGCATGTATAGTAAATACGCGGAAAACCAGGGCTGGAAAGTTTCGCTGATTGACTCCAACATGATAGGTATTGGCGGTTTTAAAGAAATAATTTTTTCCATAGAAGGCAATAACGTTTATAAAGACCTCAAATACGAAATGGGCGTACACCGCGTGCAACGCGTGCCGGAAACCGAAAAAGCCGGCCGAGTACACACTTCCACTGTTACGGTAGCTGTGATGCCGGAAATTGAAGAAACTGAATTTAAAATTGAGCAAAAAGATTTGCGTATTGATACTTTTTGCGCCGGTGGACACGGCGGACAAAGCGTCAACACTACTTATAGCGCCGTGCGTATTGTCCATATTCCAACTAATACTATCGTTCAGTGTCAAGATGAACGTTCACAAACCGCCAATCGTGAAAAAGCTATGGCCGTGTTGCGCTCTCGTCTTTATGAGCTGGAAAGAGAAAAACAACAAAAAGAAATGTCTGATAAACGTAAAAATCAAATCGGATCGGGAGATCGCAGCGAAAAAATCCGCACTTATAACTTCCCTCAAGATAGGATAACCGACCATCGCATTCATCAAAGCTGGAATAATATCGGCTACATTTTGGATGGTGATTTGACTTCTATAATAGAATCTTTGCACAAAGCCGATTATGAGGGCGTGACCCCTTCTTCAACTACAGATGAAGATGAAGAATAAAATGTTTAAAATTAACAACAACGAAGAACTGCTACTTCTAACCAAAGCCAGCGGCAAAAGCAAAGAATGGCTTTTGGCTCACCCGGAATACAAAAATTTTTGGGCGCTTTTGAAATATAAATATTATTTAAAAAAATTAAACCAGGGTGTTCCGATGGCTTATATTTTGGGGCGCAAAGAATTTTTCGGCTTAGATTTTTTGGTTAACAAACACACTCTTATCCCCCGCCCGGACACAGAGACTCTCGTCGATAATGTTATCGACGAAATTTCCAATTTCCAATTTCCAATTTCCAATATTTTATTAATTGACGTTGGTACGGGTACAGGGTGTATACCAATAACGATATTAAATAAATTAAACAAATTGTCATCGCGAGACCTGCAAGGTCGTGGCGATCCCACCGTGGGATTGCTTCGCTATGCTCGCAATGACAAAAATAAGATTAACGTGATAGCAACGGATATTTCCAAAGACGCTTTAAAAGTGGCGAGAAAAAATGCCAAAAAATACAA
>CAYUIA010000012.1:10770-12628 GCA_964444635.1 uncultured Gammaproteobacteria bacterium | reverse complement strand
ATTCCTTTCGCTCTTCTTTTTGCTTCATCAACATCCAAAATCATTTTTCTGATTCTGATATTTTGAGGTGTAACTTCAACCAATTCATCATCTCCGATATATTCCAGAGAATCTTCCAGTTCCATAGTTTTTGGCGCATTGAAATGCTCGGTGACACCGTCTCCTTTACTGCGCATGTTGGAAAGCTGTTTTGTTTTACAAACATTTATCGCCAAATCTCCGGGACGAGAATTTTGCCCAACTACTTGTCCTTTGTAAACTTTTACTCCCGGACCGATAAACAATATTCCTCTATCCTGGATATTCATCAGGCCATACATATTACTTTCTCCGGTTTCGTGCGCGACAAGCGATCCCTGGTCTCTCTCTTTCCAAACAGTGGTGTCTTCTTGATAATCAAAAAAACAAGTATTCATAATTCCAAGACCCTTGGTGTCGGTCAAAAATTCACTGCGATAACCAAATAAACCGCGTGTCGGGATAATAAACTCCAAAAAAGAGATTCCTCTTTCGTTGGCCATGTTGGTCATTATCCCGTGGCGACCACCGAGTTTCTGGATAACCGCTCCGGAATAATCCTCGGGTACTTCAACAAAAATCTGATCAAAAGGAACCAATTTTTTACCATCTACTTCCTTTATTATAACCTGTGGACGAGAAACCTGCAATTCAAAACCTTCGCGACGTAATCTCTCTATCAAAATAACCAAATGCAATTCTCCGCGACCGCAAACAACCCAGCTCCCACTGGAATCCGTATCGCTGACTCGCAGTGCCATATCAGTCTCCAATTCTTTATAAAGACGCTCTCTGAGTTGACGAGAAGTGGTGTATTTACCTTCTTTACCGGCAAACGGAGAATCATTAACGGAAAAAGTCATCTTTACTGTCGGCTCTTCAATATTGATAGTTGGCAAAGCAATCGGCTCATTTACATCGGCAATGGTTTCACCAATATTAATATCAGCAATACCGGAAATCGCGGCAATATCTCCGGCTTTAATTTCCGGAACTTCCACTTTTCCCAAACCGTCATAGGTCATCAAAGAAGTGAGGCGATATTTTTTCATCTCTCCTGTGCGATTGATATGCATGACATCTTGATTGTTTTTTAATGTTCCATTATAAACCCGTCCAATGGCGATACGTCCTTTGTAATTATCACCGACAATAGAAACTGTGAGCATTTGCAGAGGCTTGGTTTCATCACCCTGGGGTGGCGGAACTTCTTTGATAATAGTTTCAAAAATATCAACAACGTCGGTCATCTTACTAAGATCCGGAGTTAATCCGGCTTTACCATCTTTGGCGCAAGCATATACAACCGGGAAATCGCAAATCTCATCGCTGGCACCAAGCTCCATAAAAAGTTCCAATGTTTTATCGAGCACAAATTGTATTCGAGCATCGGGTTTATCAATTTTATTTACTACCACGATAACTTTCAAACCAAGTGCCAGAGCTTTTTTCAAAACAAATCTGGTTTGTGGCATCGGACCTTCTTTGGCATCAACCAAAAGCAAACAACCGTCCGCCATCTTGAGCACACGTTCTACCTCTCCGCCGAAATCAGCGTGACCAGGAGTATCTATAATATTTATTTTTATACCGTTAAAATTTACCGCCGCATTTTTGGAAAAAATAGTAATCCCGCGTTCTTTTTCCAATTCATTGCTATCCATGATACAAATAGCGTTTTCGTTTTCTTTGTTTAACTTGGTTTTACTCTGGTGAAGCAAAGCATCCACGAGCGTGGTTTTGCCGTGGTCAACGTGAGCGATAATAGCGATATTTCGGATATCTGTTTGTTTCATATATTAATTTTGGCAATAATATCATAGTTTAGCGAAAAAAGCAA
>CAYUIA010000012.1:0-10670 GCA_964444635.1 uncultured Gammaproteobacteria bacterium | reverse complement strand
ATACTTAATACTTTATACTAAATACTATATACTTTTAAACTATCCTCACATCCACCAAATTAACCCTATTTTCATCACAAAACACCGGATTGAAATCCATTTCTTTGATTTCCGGATGTTTTATTGCCAAATTAGAAATTGCCAAAATAGTCTGTTTGAGAGCTTCGAAATTTATCGCCTTTTGTCCTCTAGTTCCTTTCAAAATATTTATCCCTTTTATATCACCTATCAAATTATCTATATCATCCGGTGTTAAAGGAGCTATACGCATAGAAACATCTTTGAGAGCCTCTACAAATATTCCACCCAAACCAAAAACTATTGTCGGGCCAAAAGTCGCGTCGCGTTTCATGCCAATGATTACTTCCCTACCGGCAGTCATACTTTGCAACAACATTCCTTCTATTTTAATATCCGAGGTTTTGCTAAAAACATTTTTAGATATTTCTTCCCAGGCTTTTTCAACTTCTTCCGCATTTTGTAAATTCAATTTCAAAGCCCCAACATCGCTTTTGTGTAAAACTTTGTCAGTAATTGCTTTGAGTACATATGGTCCTAGTAATTTTCCCGTAGCGGAAATAATTTCTTTTTTATCAGAAAGCAAAATCCCAGAAGTTGATAGACCAACACTTTGTAACAATTTTTCCGTTTGCGAAAAATCCAATTGATCAACAACAGCCTCTTCTTTTTTATTTTGTATAAAGATTTTATTTTTGAAAGACAGATAATCCAAAGCTTTGACCAAATCTATAGGATCGGAAAAATAAGCTATATTTTTTTGTCGAAAAATTTTCAAGGCCGGTTCTATTTGTGTTCCGCCGATAAAAAGTGGCAACACAACTTTCTTTTTATTTATTTTTGCGATAATTTTTGCTGTTTCTTTTATTTGAGTCATCTTTTGCGGAGTGAGGATTACCGCCAAGGCATCAATGTCTTTTACTTTGCTTAGAATTTTCAAAGCGCTTTCATATCTATCGCTTAAAGCGTCACCGATGACATCCACCGGATTACCGACTGCCGCGGTTATAGGCAAAACTTCACGCAAAGCGGTTTTTGTTTTGTCCGTCAAAGTCGCCAGATTCAAACTTTGTGAGAGTTCTAATAAATCCGCCAAAATTATTGACGGTCCTCCACCGTTGGTAACTATACCGATATTTTCAAGTGCTTGATAAATACCGGCGTTAAACATTTTCAACAGATCAAACATCTGTGAAATAGTTTCGACATTAATAACTTTGGCTTGGGCACAAACAGCTTCAAATATTTTGTTTTCCGAAGCAAGCGAGCCAGTATGTGAAGCCACTGCCTGGGCTCCACGCGCTGTTTTCCCGGCTTTGAGCACTACTAGTGGTTTAACAGCTGTAATCTTTTTTGCTAATTCCAAAAATCTTGTTCCATCCGACACTGCTTCCAAATACAGTGCTATGGCTTTGGTATTCTCATCAGTCAATAAATATTCTAGGAAATCGTTTTCTGTCAGCCCTGCTTCATTACCTACGGAAATAAATTTGGCAAAACCGATATTTTCTTTTTTGGCAAAATCAAGCATAGAGGTGCCAACAGCTCCGGACTGAGAAATCACGGAAATATTTCCAACACCGGGAAGTTTATCGCCAAAAGTCGCATTAAGATTATTTTGACAATCAAAAATTCCCAAACAATTCGGACCGATAATTTTGATATTGAAATTTTTCGCGATTTGTTTGAGTTCGTCTTCGCGTTTTTTTCCTTCTTCTCCGGTTTCTTTGTAACCGGCGGTGATAATGATGCAATACGGGATTTTCTTTTCTCCGCAAGCTCGCAAAACATTTGGCACGATTTCCGGTTTCACGGCGATAACAGCCAAATCAACATTTTCCTTGATATCTTTTACATCCGCAAAAACTTTTTCACCCAAAATTTCTTTTTCACTCGGGTTTACCAAAAAAATCCGACGGTCTTTTTTGTCAGTTACTAGATTGGAGGCCAAGGCATAACCGATTTTCTGAGGATTACCGGAAGCCCCGATAACCGCTACTCCTTTGGGGTTGAATAAATTTTCTAGCATACATTGATTTGTTATCCCCTCCTTAACAAGGAGGGGTGAGGGGAGGTCTTACTTTTAATTTCGTTACAAATATTTTCTAAACGAAATAGAACCTCTTTTAAATTATTAAATATTTCTTCTGAATTAATTCTAAATAAATTAATACCCAATTTCTGAATATATTCATCTTTTTTTAAATCTTTTTCAAAAACTTCTTCTTCGTAATGAGTACTTCCATCTACTTCAATAACTAATTTAATTTCTGGACAATAAAAATCTACAATATAATTACCTATGCCAAATTGTCTACGAAATTTAAGATTTAAAAATTGTTTACCCTTTAAATTTTTCCACAAGACAACTTCACTTTTTGTCATTATTGTCCTCAGAAATTTTTGATTATTTTTTAAATATTCGCGATTATATATTTTTGGCATAAGTAAGACCCCTCCCTACCCTCCCCTTATTAAGGGGAGGATGCCCAATTATATTTTTTAAACTTATAAACAAGTCTTCAGTCTACAGACTACCGACTACTTTTCGACACACACGAAGTCTGTAGTCCATAGTCCGAAGTCCGATTACAATTGTTCTTCAAAAACCGGCTTTTCCACTTCATAAAAAATCCCCAGCGGAATACGTTTTTTTTCTTGCACCTTTTGCATAGCCCATTGCAAATCGTTTTTGGGAGAATTTTCTTCCAAATTATAAACTCTTTCTTTGAAATAATCACGAGTGTCATTGAAACTGATACACGGCTGGATAATTTCCAAGTGCGCAAAACCTTTGTGTAAAATCGCTTTTTTCATAATTTGTGTCATGAATGGCAGATCGCCGGTATAAACACGAGCGATAAAAGTCGCACCACTGGCAAGCATCACCATTTGCGGATTGATAGGTTCTTCCACGCTTCCTTGCGGAGTTGATTTGCCTTTGTAACCTCTGTTGCTGGTTGGAGTAACTTGTCCGGTAGTCAAACCAAAAACTTGATTATTGTGTACAAATAATTTGATGTCACTATTACGTTTAGCCGCATGGACGAGATGTTCTATCCCTTCGGCATAAGAATCACCATCGCCGGAAAATGCGATAGCCGTCAAATTTGGATTACCCAATTTCACTCCGGTCATAGTCGGCACCACGCGACCGTGAAGTGAAATAATACTATTGGTACCCACATAATCCGCGATTTTCCCGTGACACCCGATACCGGCTCCGACTACGATATTATCTTTTTTGATTTTTCCCTCAGTTATCAATTCGGACAGGGCATTTTTAAACGCAGTCAAAATCATGAAATTGGTACAGCCGGGGCACCAGGTATTTTTGGCTTTGGTATTTAAATCTATATTCATATGTTTATAGTATTTTATCTATTTTTTTAGCCAATTCTATCGGTTCAAAGGCAAAAGTGTCATATTTCAAAATCTTATTTTTAATTTTCAAGCCGGTTTTTTCCGCAATAACCTGCGCCAATTGTCCGGTATGATTAAGTTCAATATCAATGATTTTTTTGGCCCCCTTGAAAGCGTCCAATAAACTTTTAATCGGCAATGGTTCTATCGCCAAAACTTGCACGGCTTTGACCGGTTTTTTGACATATTTTATTGCTTCCAGAACCGCGCCTTTGGTAGAACCCCAAAACACCACTACATTCTTACTTTTTTTATCACCATAAATTCTAACCCCTTTGAAACTATTTATTTCTTTTTCTAAATTTTTTAATTTAGCAAATCTTTTGTCAAACATTTTTTGTGTCATCTCTGCACTCTCGGTTATCAAACCATCTTCGCTGTGTTCATAACTATTTACTTTGACAATTGTATCTTTTGTTCCGGGAAAACAAAGTGGCGAAACACCGTCAGCACCAAAAGCATAACGTTGATAATTTTTTCCGCATTTGCTTGTTTTGATTTTTTCTGGTTTGATTTTGATTTTACTAAAATCCGCATTTGCCAGACTTTCAGATAAATGTTTATCAAGCGCTACCATCACCGGTAATTGATATTGCCAAGCCAAATTCATAGCTTTTCCGCCTATCTCATAAGCTTCTTGTTGATCACCCGGCGCCAAAACAATACGCGGAAATTCTCCCAAAATTTGTCGGACAAATTGCAAATCACCTTGGGCAGTTCTGGTTGGCACGCCGGTTGACGGTCCCGGGCGTTGCGATTCTACTACTACGGTCGGGATTTCAGCAATCCCGGCCATACTGAGAGCCTCAGTCATCAAAGCAAACCCTCCGCCGGAAGTTCCAGTAGCGGTTCTAACTCCTGAATATGCACTTCCCAAAACCATATTTATGACCGCTACTTCACTTTCCGCCTGTGTAACCTTCAATCCGTATTTGGGCGCTTGTTTGGCCAAATGATGTAAAACCGAAGTTGCGGGAGTCATAGGATAGGCAATATAATTTTTCATTCCCGCGGCCACCATCCCCTCGCCTGTTGCCGCATTACCGTCAATAATTTGTCTTTTGATTTTTTTGTCCGTTTTTGGAAATTTTGTTTGACCAAAATTTTTATCTTGCAAATAATCAAAACCTTTTTGCGCTAAATCAATATTTATCTGAGCTTTACTACCAAAAATATCTGTAAAAACCTCATTTAATTTCAGAAGTGGTAAATCGTAGTATCGACAAAAAGCGCCCAAGGCTACAGCTGTGCGGGCCAGAGGCGGTGCGCTAAGTTCTTTGGTATAAGAAGTTATCGGTAGACTTATCAATTGTCCGGATTTACCGATGATAGAGTTTATATTGTTATCAAAAAATATCACTCCTGTTTTTTTGAGTTCGTTTTTATGCAGATCGGCTGTTTCTTGGTTGAGCGCGATAATCGCATCAAGTTCCCGATAATCACTAAAAATTTTTTCTTTGGAAAAAGAAACACGACAAAAATTATGCCCACCGCGAATCAGCGACGGATATTCCATACTGGCAAAAACATAATAACCCAATTTACAAAACAAACGCGCCAAATTTACCCCTGCTTCACGCGCTCCGTCTCCGGCTTGACCACCGATCAAAATAGTATATATTTTTTCTTGATTTTTATTCATATTATTTTTTGATTTTAATTTTACTTTTACCTTCCGGTTTAAAATCAACTTCAAACATTTTTTTAGTCAGTTTTTTATCAGTCAAAAATTCTTTGTAAACCTGTTGAACTTGAGGATTTTGGTGCGCTAGACGAACCTTTTTGATTTTGTCTATCTGATAAAGAGACGCTGCTCTTTTTTGACGAATCTCTTCATTGGTCGGCAGAGGTTGCCCGCCGCCACCAATACAACCACCGGGACATGCCATCACTTCCACAAATTGATATTTTTTCGGATCTTCTTTGAGTTCATCTAAAATAATTTTGGCGTTTTTCAAACCATTGACTACCGCCACGCGTAATTCTACACATTTATCACCGCCAAATTTAACTGGTTTACAAAGTCGGATAGTCGCTCTTTTAATACCGTCTTGTCCGCGCACTTGTTCAAAATCCACTTTTTGTAAATCGCGACCAAACAAACGAAAATAAGCGGTGCGTAAAGCACTTTCCATCACACCGCCAGATGCGCCATAAAGCACACCTGCACCACTAGGGTCACCAAGCGGGTTATCCGCCGGATCGTCTTTGATAGTTTTGAGATCTATTTTTTTATCTTTCAAAATCCATGCCAATTCTCTGGTAGTCCAAACATAATCTATGGGCTTAAGTCCGTTTTCAAAATTTAACTCCGGACGACTAGCTTCATATTTTTTGGCCGTACAAGGCATAATGGAAACCATCACGATATTTTTGGGATCTATTTTTTGCTTGGGCGCAAAATAATTTTTTACAATACTGGCAAGCATCATCTGTGGCGATCTGGCGTGAGAAATATTTTTTCGCAAATGCGGGTGATAAAATTCCACATATTTTACCCAAGACGGACAACAGGAAGTAAAAATTGGTAAATCCTTACCCGACAAAATTCTTTCAATAGCTTCGCCGGCTTCCTCTGTCGTGGTAAAGTCAGCACCCACGGATGTATCAAACACATAATCAAACCCGAGTTTTTTCAAAGCTGCGGATAGCTTGTCCGTAGCGATAGAACCATATGGCATGCCAAATTCCTCTCCGATACTGGTACGAATAGACGGCGCAAATTGAACGACCAAAACCTTACCTTGTTTTTTGAGTTCAAAAACTTTTTCCATTTCTTCAAATTCTCCGTCGCTTTTGATAGCCCCGACCGGACAATGGATGATACATTGACCGCAATATACGCAATCTTTGTTTTTATCTTTACTTGGTTCAATGGATATATCACTACCTCTTTTTTCTATTTCATAATAACCAACCGGGCAAACTTCCACGCAATTGCGACAATCTATGCATTTTTTACCTTCAAAAATAATCGGACCAAACTGTTTGCTCTGTCTTTTTTCTTTACGATTGGGAAAACGAGTTATTTTGGCGCGAAGCGGTTTTTGATATTGCAGTAATCCGCAACGCTTACCCCAAGTACAATTTTCGCAATCCAGATGATGTTGCCCAAAAATCAACTCCAGATTTGTTTTTCGACTGCGACGAATCTCTTTGTCTTCGGTGACTATCTCCATCTCGTCTTCCGCCGGAGTAGAGCAGGCGGTAAACAGACCGTTGCGACCCTTGATTTTCACTACACACATCCGACAATTGGCTTTGACTTGTAAATCCGGATGATCGCAAAGATGCGGAATTTCTACTCCGTTTTCTTGTGCCACGCGCAAAATCATCTTGCCTTCGGTGCAAGTTATTTTTTTACCGTCAATTTTGATAGTTATTTTTTTCATAGCTATTTGATATCTCTTTTATTTTTATAATTTACTTTTACGCTTTCAAGCATAGAATCAATGGGAAGATAAACGCTTTTTCCCAAAGGACAAAAAGAGGTATCTCTCATAGTGCGTAAAACACTGCGCAAAAGAACCATATCAATCTCTTTTTTTTGTAACATTTCCCGGAGTCGATAAAGCCCTTCTCGACATGGTACGCATTTACCGCAATTGTAATCAAAGAAAAAATTAACCCATTTTTTAATCAGTTCTTTGGTGTCAGTTTTTTTCAAATTATAAACTATGATTCCACCGGCGCCAGTAAGTGGTTTGTTCAATTCTTCTTTAGTCAAAATTTCTCCCGCCGCTCCCCCGCCAACTTGCACAAAATAATTAAAGCGCGGAACATTCTTGGTTCTTTTCAGAATTTCTCCGATCGACATATCCACCGGAAATTCGTAAACTCCTTTTTTGGGCGCATCACCGCTAATACAAAAAAATCTGGTATTTTTGTATTCATTATGTTGAATTTGAGAAATCTGGTAAAAAGTTTCCACATTATTTATCAAAGTCGGACAACCAAACAAACCAAAATCGGTCGGATATGGCGGTTTGAGTCGCGGTTCGGGCCTATCACCTTGTATGGTTTCCAATAATGTCGTTTCTTCTCCACCCAAATAACCGATTTTTTCCGCTGTCAGCTCAATCGGTAATTTACCGATATATTTTTTCAAATGATTTTTGAATTTTTTCAGATAATCTTGACGCAAATAAATATACCCTTTTTCCGCACCCACGGTATCCATAGCAATTTTGATTCCTTCAATAACTTTTTCCGGATAGTTCTGTAAAATATATCCGTCTTTAAACATCCCCGGTTCACCTTCAGCTCCATTACAAACCACATAGCACGGCTGATTGAATTCTTTCAAATGACCTTTGGATACACTAAGCCATTTGAAAGCTGTCGGGAATTCCGCCCCGCCACGCCCCTTGAGATTAGCAACTTGAATTTTATTGATAAATTTCATAAAATATTTATTTTTAATTGCGAAAATATTATACCATTTTTTGATATTATTGACAAAAAAACCGACCCCTTGAAAGAGATCGGCAAAAACCTTATTTTCCTTGACGGCGAAGAAGCTTGAAATATTCCGGAGTATCCTGAACAAGCCTAGAAACTCGAATGACCTTAGCGTTACATGCCGGGTCATATTTCTTATCTTCTCTGTCCAGAAAAACCTTGTAAAATTTCTTTTTTTCTCCTTTTTCCACCAGATAAAGAACTTCCGTTGTCAAAGGCCTGATAGTTGTTTCTTTTTCACCTTTTAGTAAAAACTCCTTACCTGATAAAAAATCGAGTTGCTCAAGGTCAACTTTCTCGAATTGTTCGTCGTAGACAACAAACTCCGGGGAGATGTTTGTCGGATCAAAAACTACGCCGCAGTTTTTTACATTCTTGAAACTTCTCTCGGGCATAAAGACAGCTTCTTCGTCATTGGAAAAATCTTTGTAAATTTTTCCTTTACAAAACTGCGGTTGATTGTTTTTTCCTTTTGGAACCAGTAAATAGTACACGGCTAAGCCAACCTTTTTCAAAAAACAATCTTTCTTGAAAAAAGGTCTAGGAGAATCCTTTGGCTTTTCGGTAACAAAACGACTACTACCGCTTAAAAATAAATCGGACATGGATACACCTCCAAAAAAATAAAGTTAAAAAGGACCTGAAACATTTAATCATTTTTACATTCAGTTGTCAACAATTAAAAAACCTCCGTTTTTATAACGGAGGTTTTTGCTATCTTTGAAAATTATAGTACTGCGTCTTTGGCAGCTTTGGCAACACGGAATTTTACCACAGTTTTGGCCGGAATTTTGATAGTTTCACCGGTAGCTGGGTTACGACCCATGCGAGCGGCTCTTTTGATTTTGATCAATTTTCCAAAACCAGGAATAACGAATTCATTTCCTTTTTTAACTTCTTTGTAAGCAACGTTAGTCATTGCATCCAAGAAATTAGAAACTTCTTTCTTGCTCAAGTTGGTAGCTTCGGAAAGCACGCTCAACAATTGAGACTTGGTCATTTTTGCCATAGTGGTAAAAATTAAATTAATTAATAAATAAATTAATTTTCGGGCGGAAATTATATTTTCCTTACCCGACCTTTATTATACACCAATAAAATCAATAGCAACAGCCCCCCACCTGTGGAAAACCCCTTTATTTTTAAGATTATTTCTATAAACTAACGCTAAAACCTTATTTTTTAAGGTAATTTTCACCAAAAAGACCGCCTTCTATCACTCTTTCGTCCTGTTCTTCTTTATATTCTGGAGCTTCATCACCTATCTCTTTTCTCCACTGATTCCAATCAAAGTTATCAATTTCACCTTCATAACCTATATTATCAAAATATTCTTGAATTAAAGAATCTGGCAAATAAGGCCGATCTTCAGAAGATAGGCGGTGTTCATTTCTTTGCAACAAACTTTCTATTGTCGCCATTTTTTCAAAATACTCGTCTGTTTTGGCATATTCTTTTTCTTTCTCTTCAAACTCTTTGTTATCTTCTTGATATTGTCTTTGAGTCATGCGATAAATATAATCTCTTCTTTTGCTTGCCCCTGGAATTCTCTTGCCATAAATTTCATCACAGGCCTTATTGATGAGATTAACTTTGTTTTCATCCCAATCCTCTTTTAATTTTTCTACCAAATTTACCACCCTATCAACTTCTTTTCTATCTTCTTTGTTTAAATATAAAGCCATATTATTTGCAATTTAATTTTTAGCTTTCCTTGTTTTGATTTTGTAAATCTTTTATATAGTTTTCTTGGACCAGTCTTTTGATAACCTCTCTGACTAAATAAGCTTTCTTGATTTCCGGAGAAAGTTTGCCTGTTTTTTTATTTCTTTTTTCTTTATTTAAAGAAACAACTCTAGTAAAGGTTTTTTCTGTTAAATTATCCGTACCGAAAGGATAGCATTCTATTTCTTCAGGTTTATCCAAAGTGATATAATCCACGGGAAATTTATCTTTAAATTCTTCGTTTTTCTTATGCACAACAAAAATTTTTATATTGGTAAATCCGTTTTTTTCAAAAAACTTTAAAACATTCTGTAACGACTCGCCTTCATGAACACAATTATCATAAATCAAAAGCGGTTTATCTTTGTCCTGTATTAACCTGGCGTAAGTATTTTTAAAATCTTCATCAATTTCTGCTTCATCTCTTATCAGATCAATGTCCTCCGGTTTGTCATATTGCATTTTCCTATTATAGAATCTCTTGTCCGCTATGGTTGGATATTTTTCATTACTTACAAAACCCCGAGGATTTATAAAATAAATATGCGGGTTTTCTTTTTCTCTCTCTTCATTTTCTTGAAGCAATCGCCAATATTCACGCAATCCCGTGCAAACGTTTCTGGCACTACGATCTAACAAAACCATATTTTCAATATTGTTTTCATCTACATATTCGGCTATTTTTTTAATATATTCATAAGATTGTCTTTCCAATTTAGGATTTTTAGAAAATTCTGTTGCGTAAGGATTTTTATATCCTTCTTGTCTAAGCTCTTCCTTTTTAAGAATTTCTTTTTCTTTGGCTTTTTCTATCTGAGGAATATATTTTTCCGAAAAACCTTCTTTCATATTTTATTTTTCAAATATTTTAATCTTTTGTTTTCCGCAAACCTCTCAATCGCATAACGTAACATGGTTCGCGGCATTTTTTTGTAATATTTTTTTAAAAACTCTTCTTCCTCTTTTTCCCCGCAACGCTTACCAACTTCCCGGAGCATCCAACCCACGGCTTTATGCATCAAATCATGGTCATCATTTAATAA
>CAYUIA010000011.1:0-12696 GCA_964444635.1 uncultured Gammaproteobacteria bacterium | reverse complement strand
ACTTTTTCCAAAAAAGAAATTCCAACAGATATTCCCGAACTTCTCCCAAGTAAAAATGATATTATTACCGTGCTTGTTGAAAGTAAAATTTGTAAAAGCACCTCTGAAGCCAGACAAAATATCGCTCAAGGTGGAGTCAAAATAAACGATATCAAAGTAGAAGATATCAAAACAGAAATTAAGAAAGGAGATATTGTCCAAAAGGGAAGTAGGTTTTTTGTGAAAATCGTTTAGTATATAGTATTTAGTATTAAGTATAAAGTATGGAGGGTTTAGTAAAACAAAAGATTAGATCTTTTACCGATTTATTAGCTTGGAAGGCTGGACATAAGTTGGTAATTGATGTGTATAAAGTTACGGAAAAATTTCCCAGCAAAGAAGTTTTTGGTTTAACTAACCAGATAAGAAGATGCGTTGTGTCTATCACTTCAAATATAGCCGAAGGATTTAGCAGAGGTTCAAATAAGGATAAATCCAACTTTTATAATGTTGCTTTAGGATCATTAACAGAACTACAGAATCAAATTTTAATAGCTAAAGATGTAAAATATATAACAAAACAGGAATTTGATATTTTAGCTGAACAAGCGATACAAGTTAGCAAGCTAATACATGGTTTAAAAAAATTTAATTATATTAAAAATTAAAGTTTCCATACTTAATACTAGATACTTTATACTGTATACCCTTTGTTATGTGTAAAATAAACAAACAACTTGAAGCTTTGCTAAAAAAGATAGGAATAAAGAATGATATAACCTTCACCGTTCCGCCCAAACCGGAGATGGGGGATTTGGCTTTTGCCTGTTTTGAATTGGCAAAAAAAGAAAATAAAAATCCGGCAGAAGTCGCCAAAGAATTGGCGGAAAAATTGGCAACCAAACTTGGTTCAGTCAAAGCGGTGGAAAAAGTTGCGGCTTTCGGACCGTATGTGAATTTTTATTTTGAAGTAGGTATTTATGCCAAAATAGTTTTGGATGAAATTTTGAAAAAAAATAAAAAATTTGGGATAAATACGGACGGTAAAAATAAAAAAGTTTTGATAGAGTATCCGAGCAATAATACACACAAAGAGCTTCATGTCGGTCATTTACGTAATATCTGTTTAGGAAATTCTTTGGCCAATCTTTTTGAAAATAATGGTTTCAAAGTTACCAGAGTGAATTATCTCAATGATTTTGGAGCTCATGTAGCCAAATGTCTTTGGGGTTTGAAAAAATTTCATGATAAAGAAAAACCTCCTCGCAATCGTCAGAAATGGTTGGGAGAAATTTATACGCAGGCCAGTCGATATTTAAAAGAGCACCCCGAAGCTCAAGAAGAAGTTGTTCAAATGCAACAAAAAATGGAAGCTAAAGATAAAAGTATTTGGTCTTTGTATTTACAAACCAAGCAATGGAGCATAGAAGGTTTTGAAAAATTTTTTAAAGATTTGGGAGTAAAACACAAAGATGTTTTTTATGAAAAAGAAACCAAATTTGTCGGTCAAAAAATGGTAGATAAATTATTGCAAAAAGGTATTGCACAGGTCGGAGAAGGCGGAGCGATAATAGTGGATTTGAATAAATATGGTTTGGATATCGCGCTTTTGCGAAAAAGTAACGGAACCGGTCTGTATTTAACTTCGGATTTAGGTTTGGCGGTTGCTAAAAATAAAAAATACAAGGTAAATGAGAGCATTCATCTTACCGGTATAGAACAAAACCTCTATTTCAAGCAATTGTTTAAAATTTTGGATTTAGCCGGTTATAAGTATAAAATGACCCATATCGGTTACGGCTTGGTAACTTTACCAAGCGGTAAGATGTCTTCTCGCGAAGGTACGGCTATATTATATGAGGATATTTATAATGAAATTTTTAATAAGGTTTATCAAGAAACTATCAAGAGACACTCCGATTGGTCCAAGAAAAAATTGGAAGATATAACCAAAAGAATAGCGCTTGGTGCTGTTAAATTTGATTTTCTCAAGCATGAAGCGCAAAAAAATATCGTATTTGATCCGGCCAACGCCATATCCTTTGACGGTTTTACCGGTCCGTATGTGCTTTATACCGTAGCTAGAATCAATAGCTTATTAAATAAAGGAAAAAAATGTTCGATTCAAAAAGTTGACTATGCGTTTTTGAAAAATGCGGAAGAAAAAAGACTTATTCAGGCACTGTCTTTTTTTGAAGCGGAAGTGAAAAAATCTTTTGAAAATTACAATCCTTCCGTGATTGTCAAATATTGTTTTGATACAGCTAAAATTTTTAATGATTTTTATACCAAAGTAAGTATTTTGAAAACCGATGATGAAAAAATACGTTGCGCGCGTTTGTCTTTGTGTTTGGCTACTAAGATAGTTTTACAAAACGCCCTAAACATGTTATCTATAGACACCGTAGAAGAGATGTAAAAAACTTGAAAATAGGGGGAATGTTATGGTTTGAAGATTTTCTTAAAATAAGGTAAAATACGTATATTAAAAATTAATTAAAAATTCACCCCTGTGAAATATTGCCGAAGGCAATCCTATCTACGATAGGATTTCACGGGGTAAAAAATTAAAAATTAAAAATTTTATTATGATTTTCCAAAAATCAAAAAAACAAGACATAGAAATGCAAGAAAACTATGTCGAAGAAGTGGAACAGGAAACCCAAGACAATATTGATACCGTAGTCGGTCCATCGGTTAATGTGGAGGGAGATTTTAGTTCCGAAGGTAATATTATAGTGAAAGGTACGGTTAACGGTAGTGTTCACACTAGTAAAATTTTGAGTGTGGAAGCCGGGGCAAAAATCATTGCCAACGTCAGAGCGGGAAGCGGCATTATTGCCGGCGAGGTTCGTGGTAATATGAAGATCAAAGATTCTTTGGAATTGGCTTCAACCGCTAGAATTCTCGGAGATATTGAAGTTAAAGTTTTATCCGTAGAACCGGGAGCTGTTATTTTTGGCAAAATCGTGATGCCGGGTATTGAAGGAGTGGAAATTAAATCCGGTCGTCGCAATCGTAAAAGTGAAGAAGTGATTGAACAAACGGGGGAGGAATATTTGGGATAATTAAATTTTTATGTACGTCTATCTTTACGATAGTTTTTTGGAACAGAAAAAATACAAACATATTATCAAAGCGATAGAAAACAGATTGACGGACTATGGTATTTCCGGCAAAATTTTACGATTGAATAATTTTGTGGATGCTAAGCCGGTAATCGAAGATGAGATCAAACGCGGAGCGAAAAATATTATTATCGTGGGAAACGATAAAACTTTTGGTTTGGTATTATCTCGAGGCGCCGGATGTGATTGTGTCTTTGGTTTTTTGCCCATAGGTGTGGAAAATAATACGGTCGCTCCTGTTTTGGGGATTCCGGTAAACGAGGAAAGTGTAGATACTTTGGCCAAGCGTAAAAAAGAAAAATTGGATATTGGTTTGGTAAATAATCGTTTTTTTGTCTCCCAGCTTCATGTTATGCCTTCCAAAGTCCAAGTTATTTATGATCGCAAATTCAAAGTCACAGCCAATGATAAAATGGAAGTTGTCGTGTGTAATTTTCAACCTTTTTATTGGAAAAAGGATAAAAAAGATAAAGAGATTAGAGTTGTTCATCCGCAAGACGGTAAATTGGAAGCGTTTTTGCGACCATTGACAAAGAGCGGGTGGTTTGGGTATAAATATGAAGACCCGAGCATATTTCCGTTTGAAGAAATGGAAATAATAGGAGAAACAGCTTTTTTGGTGGAAACAGACGGGCGTCAAACAAAAGAAATAAATTTAAAGCTTAAATTGGCAAAAAGCAAAATAGAAATGATAGTAGGAAAAAATCGGATGTTCTAAGTAAGTTAAAAGTTGAAAGTAGAAAGTTATAAAGTTAAAGAAAAATACGGACGAGTGGTGAAATTGGTATATTTACCCTGTATAGATGGGGGGCGGGTGGCGAAACTGGTAGACGCACTACCTTGAGGTGGTAGCGGTCGCAAGGCCTTAAGAGTTCGAGTCTCTTTCCGCCCACCATTTGTACAGGGCGCACTACCTCCGGTACTAAGTCGCAAAAGCGACTAGTACGGGGTAAACTTGACCCGCCCGCCTCGGTTACGCACAAGGCGTGTCGGGCAGGGGTGATAGCGGCCGCAAGGCCATGGAGGTTCGAGTCCTCTTCTGGACACAAAAGAATTATATGAAATATATTTTTGGAATATTATTTATAGGCGTTGGGTTTTTATTTGTTTGGAAAACCGAATGGTTTATGGAAAATTTTGGACGTATCGCTTGGGCGGAAGAAAAATTGGACGTGGAAGGCGGAAGTCGTATAGCCTATAAACTTATCGGGATAGCCTTGATTTTTATCGGATTTCTTTTGATTACCAATATGTGGGAGGGCTTTTTGATGGCCACCTTGGGAAAAATATTTATTCGTTAATATTTAAATATATGTCTCATGCAGGTACGGCTCTTTTGGATCCGGAAATAATTTATAAAAAAATCGATTTATCCGAAGGGATGAAAGTGGCGGAGTTTGGTTGCGGTCGAACCGGACATTTTGCTTTTACCGCTTCTAGAAAAGTCGGAGAAAAAGGCGTGGTTTATGCCATGGATATCCTAAAAGATGTTTTGGAAAGCATCAAAAATCGCAGTCGGTTTGAAGGATATCACAATGTTTTGACGGTTTGGACCGATGTTGAAAAAGTGGGTGCTGCCAGTGTGCCGGAGCAAAGTATTGACGTAGGGTTCTTTGTTAATGTATTCTTTCAGTTGAAAAACAAAGCGGACGCTTTTACCGAAGCTGCTAGATTGCTCAAAGACGAAGCCAGTTTGGTGATAGTGGATTGGAGAAATAAAATAGATAAAACCTTGGGCCCGGAAGAAAAGGATATGGTTGAGCCTCAAGAATTGACGGATTTGGCCAAAGAAAAAGGTTTTTCATTGCAAGAGGATTTTCCTATCGGTGAATATCATTTTTGTTTAATTTTTAAAAAAGAAGCGAGGGTATAATAAAGAATTATGAGTTTCTTAAATTTATTGAAAATAGATTATTGGTTTTCTCAACCGTATATTTTATACGGCGGCGCCAAATGGTTTTGGTGGGGTTTTATTTTGACCCTGATTGTGATTTCGACGGTTTTTAAATTTTTGGAAAACAAAACTTTGGATAAAATCAAATCGGAAATATATCGTCGTTTTGGTAATGTTTTGATAGGAGTGTCTTTTTTCTTGGTTTTTTGGTTTTTCTTTCGTCAGCAACACATACCTTTTTTGGCTTGGCGTTTTTGGTGGTTATTGGTTTTGTTTTTTGCCGCTTCTTCTGCTTTGAATACTATGCGTTATATGCTCAAAAGAATTCCGGAAATCCGTAAATTTGAAGAAGAGAAAAAATTGAGAGAAAAATATTTGCCTAAGCGTTAGATTTTTATGCAAGGGAGGCATAATAAAGATTTGGGAAATTGGGGAGAGGAAAAAGCGGTGGAGTTTTTACGTCGGCACGGTTTTGAAATTATAGATAGACAATACCATACTGTTTGGGGAGAAATAGATATCGTCGCTAAAAAAAGCGACGATTATTATTTTGTAGAAGTAAAAACTCGTTTTGATATAGATTTGGCCAATAATGCGGCTATTACTTATCAGAAAACCCAAAAACTTTTGAAAAGCATCCGGGTTTATGCTTATAAAAACAAATTGGAAGATGTCGGGTTAATACCGGCGGCATTAATAGTGTTTATAAATAAACAACAAAAAACGGCGAAGCTTATGTTCAATGTTATTTATTAGTTTGTTGACAAAAAAGTTTTTAATGGTTATTATAAGGCAAATAATTTAGACACATTTTGATATTAAAATATTAAAGATAGTAGGATATTTTTATAAATTTTATCAATATTCCAATATCTAATATCCAATATCAAAATATTTTTTAAATATTAAAAAATATTTTATTATGAAAAAAGAACGCACATTCGTCATCGTTAAACCCGACGGAGTTCAGAGATCTCTTATCGGAGATATTATCAAGAGGATTGAACGAACCGGATTAAAACTGGTAGCTTTAAAAATGGCCATTCCGACAGAAGATCAATGTTGGACTCATTACAACAAAGATGACGTTTGGTTTGAAAGTAAAGGTGCTAAAATTTTGGAAAATCGCCAAAAAGCAGGAATGCCTATAGAAAAGTCAGCCATTGAATACGGCAAAGATATCATCAAGGCTCTGGTAAAATTTATGACCTGCGGCCCGGTAGTGATGATGATCTGGGAAGGAAATGAATCGGTTGGAATAGTTAAAAAATTAGTTGGGTCTACAGAACCTGTAACTTCCGATGTTGGTACTATTCGCGGAGATTTAACCTTGGATTCATATGATTTGGCCGGTGCAGACGATAGGGCAGTGCGAAATTTGGTTCACTGCACAGATAATCCGGCAGAATCCCAGAGGGAGATAGATATTTGGTTTAAAAAAGAAGAAATCGTCAACTATAGATTATTGGCCGAAGAGATACTATACGATGTGAATTTGGATGGGATATTGGAATAAAAAAAGCACTCCTTCGGGAGTGCTTTTTTGTAGTATGTATTATGTAGCATGTATTATGCAAGTAACATATTGGTTTTTATGTATAATTCATAATACATAATACAGGATACATACTACAAAAATCAAACAGAAAGAATGTTGGTTTGAATCAATATTTATTTTGTAAGGATAATAAAGTATGTTATAATAAAGTAGTTCTCCCAATGGGGTGAAACTGTTCTACAAAAAACATGTGAAGGTTCGTCGATATTTGTTTGGCCTGTGGGTTAAACATGTGACTTACCACCTATACATATAGGGACATGTTTTAACCCCTTGGTTGAACATAAAAAAACCTCTGTTTTGTACAGAGGATTTTTTATTATTTATCTTTTTTAAGCGTGCGACGGCAAGTGGTACAGGCCTTTACGGTTCCGCCAGCCATTTTTACAGTTTGTAAGTTTGGCTTTTGTTGGCGAGGAACTCTGTTTTTGGCGTGAGACACATGATTGGCGCGCGCGGAAGCTTTTCCACACAAAGCGCAAGTTCTGCTCATATTTTTATTGCTAAATTGATTTAAATACTTTATAATTAAGTAAAAATATTATAATCAATTATTTGAATTTTGTCAATATTTGTATGCCCTGGTTAAATTTAATCTTTTATTTCCTGGTTATTGTACCCTCAGCTATCATCCATGAGTATGCTCACGGTTTTGTCGCGGATAAATTAGGTGATCCGACAGCTCGATATGCCGGACGCCTTACGCTTAACCCTAAAGCCCACATTGATCCTTGGGGAACGGTATTGATGCCCGTACTTTTATCTTTTTTGACTGCGGGGAAATTTCTTTTTGCCTATGCCAAACCTGTGCCGTATAATCCATATAATTTGAAAGATCAAAAATGGGGGCCGGCTTTGGTGGCGATAGCCGGACCAATATCCAATTTTTTGTTGGCTTTTTCTTTTGCCATACTTATTCGGTTTTTACCGTTTAGCGATTTGACGCAGTTTTTGTATATTATCGTTTACGCCAATATTTTGCTTTTAGTTTTTAACATGGTACCAGTTCCTCCGCTTGATGGGTCTAAGATTTTATACGCCTTACTTCCTGCCGGAAGCGAGAAAATAATTTATTTTTTGGAAAAAAACAGTTTTATAATTTTATTATTTTTTATTTTTTTCTTGTTTGACTTGATTTTTCCGATTATTCAGTTTTTGGTTAGGTTGTTGGTGGGATTTTAGAAAACACTAATCTTTTTCACGGATCAACACAAAGTATTCTTGTTTAATTTTAAATATTAAATTTTAAATATTAAATATTAAAGTATGAAAACACTTCTCAGCTGGCTCTTAAATTCCGTTGCTCTGATAGGTCTAACATATTATTTACCCGGAATCAGTGTATCTAGCTTTGGTCGAGCATTGATTGTGGTTGTGGTTTTGGGATTGGTAAACGCCTTGATAAAACCTTTGGTTTTGATTCTGACTTTGCCGATAAATATATTGACCTTGGGACTTTTTACTTTTGTGGTAAACGCTTTAATGTTTTGGTTAACGGGTTGGCTGATAGAGGGTTTTTATGTGGCCGGTTTCGTACCGGCGTTTTGGGGTGCTTTGGCGATGATGATGGTTGGTTGGATTATAAATATTATTTTAAATAAGTAATCCAATAATACAACTTTTAGGTATGAAAAATTACTCTAGCAATAGGGCGCAAAAAGGTAAAACCGCTTATCGCACACCCAGTTTGTTCAAAGCCAACAAAGCGGAACATTTTGCCGATATTAAATCCAGAACAAAAAATAACAAGATTTTGTCTTCTTTAAATTATTATGAAAAAAAACAAAGGGAAAGTTAGCTTATATTACAGTCATGATATTGACGAATATATCAAGGCTCTAAAAGAAAAAACCAAAAAATTAAAAAAGATCAAATTTTCTTCTTATAAATTGAAATATAAAAACGGCCAGTTTTCTTTTTTGCGCTTGGCTTCTGCAGACATTAAGCCCAAAGACAAGATTTTGTTTATTGCTGCCGGTATTCACGGCGAAGAAACTGCCGGCCCGTTGACGATTTTAAACAAACTTAAAGAGATTTTTTCTTATGCGCGAAAAAATAAAGTTAAATTGATTATTTATCCTCTTTGTAATCCCAGTGGTTTTTCGCAGATGACCAGATACAATATTGACGGTGACGAAGGAGAAAACGGTAATAATGATTATTTGCGTTATGAAATGGCTGACGGAACTTTCAAAGACGATATTAAAAAAAGCAATAATTATAAAGCTTGGTATTGGTCATCGGAAATTACCAAAAAATTGCCGTTGGAAACAAAAACCATGCACAAGATTCTCAAAAAAGAACCGCTTACTCAGGTCAGGGCTTTGCTTGATTTACACCAGGATTATATCAGCAGTGTTTCTTTGCCTTTTTCTTACCATTATTCTTTTGGTAAGCTTGGAGTTTACAAAGATATTATAAAAAACATCAAAAAGATAGTTCCCCTTTATAAAAACAGGATGATTGATGCGGGTTTTTGCGAAGTTGGTAAAGACGGAGACCGCAGTAATTGTTTGGAAGAAGCGATGTTATCGGATAAAAATGGTTTTGTGATTCGTCATGATGGAACCTTGCCTGATCTTTTTTATCGTTTGGGTACGCCATATTGCATCACAGTAGAAACCACCGGCGCTACACCACTACAAGAAGCGATGGCGGTGAATATGGTTTGGATAAAAGGTTTGGTAGATTTAATTAAGTACGAAAGTACGAAATAATAAATATATGAAAAAAACAATTGTTATTTCACTTGGCGGTTCAATCATCATTCCCAAAGAAGGTTTTGATTTGAATTTTTTGAAGGGATTCAAAAAACTTATTTTGAATTTGATCAAAAAATACAGATTTATCATTGTTTGTGGCGGGGGGCAGACAGCTCGTAGTTATCAACAGATTGCTCGTAGTTTGGGCGATTTAAGTTCTGAAGATTTAGATTGGATAGGAATTCATTCTACCAGATTAAACGGACATTTGATGAGAACGATTTTTCGTCGTTATGCTCATCCGGCCGTAGTAAAATATCCACTCAAAAAACAAAATTGGAAAACTCCGATAATGTTGGCCGCTGGTTGGAAGCCGGGATTTTCTACGGATTACGATGCGGTTTTATTGGCGAAAAAATATGATGCTGATACGGTTATCAATCTTTCTAATATTGATTATGTTTATGATAAGGATCCACGAATAAATAAAGATGCCAAAAAATTGGAAAATATAGATTGGGAACAATTTCAAAAAATTGTCGGTACCAAATGGGTGCCGGGTGCTAATCTGCCTTTTGATCCGGTAGCCAGTGTTTTAGCGCGAAAAAATAAGATGAAAGTATTGTTTGTCAAAGGAACCCAGTTGGCAGAAGTTAAAAAGGCGATAGAAGGTAAAAAAATCAAGGGAACGGTAATATCATAAATGCAAAATCCCTCGCTTTAAAGCGGGGGATTTTTAATTTAAGCGTGACTATAACCTCAGACTTATCTTCGCGGGCCATGCCCCAGCTAAGCGGGGCCACGCTGAGCGTGGCATTACCGACGCTCAAATAGTTGAGGGTTGTCACGCTGAGCGTGACTATAACCCCGCTTAGCGGGGTTGACAAAATCTTTAAAATATGCTAATTTAAGCTGTTAAGTTCTTTTAAAAGTGAGGTGAAAAATGTACAGGTGTAGACAAGATCTCCACCTGCACATAGGCGGAGATAAGGTGGAAAAGATTTTGAAAAATGCCAAAAAGTCCGGGATCAAAATACTTTCTTTGCTTGACAAAGAGAGTGTGGAGAGAACCTTGGAATTTGAGGAAGCTTGCAGAAAACAAGACTTGATTTGTCTGCGTGGCGTGGAGGTTAATGCCAAATATGCCGGCAAGGTCTATCATTTTCTGGTTTATAATTTCAAAAATATCCAGAAGGTGAGAGGATTTTTCAAGCAAGAAGCCAAAGCCAAGTATCAGCGGGCGATGAAGGTTGTTGCTCGTTTGCAAAAATTGGGCTGGCGAGTAAATTTGGACTCTTTACAAAATATTCCGCGCCAGTTTTTGGGAAGAAGATTAGTAGTAGAAAATGTTTTGAAACAACCGGAAAACCAGGAAAGATTGTTGAAAGAAGAAATTTTTAGCAACGATGATTTCTATCGTCGTTACTTGGAACCAGGCAAACCGGCTTATTGTGCTCGTAAGATAAGCAGCATCTATCAGCTGCTCAAAACTATGCGTGCGGCCGGAGCTTTGATAATCTGGGCGCATCCATGGCGGACTATCCGGGAAAATTTCGGGCAAAGCAATTTCAAAGAAAATTTTTTGGCCACTTTCAATGCTTTCCGTAAAGTCGGGGTAGATGGTGTTGAAGTTTACTATCCTGAGGTTCCTGAAGAGACGATTACTTTTATGTATCGTCTTTGCCGGAAAAATCAGATGTTTGTCAGTATCGGCTCTGATAGTGTAGGATCGGATTTAACCCCGCTTCCTGCAATAATCAAAGGTATGGAGCCAGACGACATACTTTCGGCAAATTCTCTTTATAGAGGGGCGCTCTGACCATAGACCCCCTCTTTTTATTTGAGGATCCTATATAGGTTTTCTGTCAAGTATACCCCCTTGACAAATAATTTAACCTTGGTATAATGATCTCACCATAGACAGTAGCTCCCCTTTGGGGTTAAATACGCTACCGAGGTAATCTCACCCAATTTTTTGGGGTCAGGTCGAAGATGACCGTTTTGTCTGTGGCTAAAAACCACAGTTTTATTTTGTTAACGTCCAAAATTTTTGAGCTTTAGCGATAAAAATTTTGTGACAGTTAACAATCCCTCACCTATCTTTGTAAAACGTTTAAATTAAAAAATAGTCAGGCGAAGCCGACTACTTATTATAGATTTTAATTTAGAAAAACGTTTATAAAGATAGGTGACGGGATTACATGTTATGTATGCCAAAAACAAAACAACAAAAAAAGGTAATCGTGGAAAGCTTAGGTGACGACGTCAAAAAAGCGAAAGCCGTAGTCTTTGCCAACTTCCAGGGTTTAACTGTCAAAGATTCCGAAGATTTGCGTAAAAAATGTCGCAATGTCGGAGTAAATGTGATGGTGGCCAAAAAAACCTTATTACGTAAAGTTTGCGAAGAACTCGGTTTTGGAGATATTAATCCAAAAACTTTTGAGGGTAGTGTTGCTACTTTCACAAGTGAAAAAGATGAAATAGCCCCAGCCAAAGTTGTTGCAGATTTTGCTAAACAAAACGATAAAGTTCTTATTTATGGCGGAATTTTGGAAAATAAATTTATTGCCAGTGATTATGTTAAAAACTTGGCTTCATTACCAAGTAAGCAAGAACTTTTGGGTAAATTGGTCGGCTCTATCAACGCTCCGGTTTCCGGATTCGTTAATGTCTTGGCCGGAAATTTACGCTCTTTAGTAAATGTTTTAAATAATATTAAAGAGTCAAAAGCTTAATTTAAGTGTCATCGCGAGGCCGCAGGCCGTGGCGATCCCACTGTGGGATTGCTTCACCCTTTGGGTTCGCAATGACAAAATAATAAATTATTAAAATCTAATAATAAAATTATGTCAGAAGAAAAAAACGTAGTTGTTCCGGAAAAGTTTCAATCTTTGGTGGAACAAATTGAAAAATTGTCCGTTTTGGACTTAGCCGAATTGGTTAAAGTTTTGGAAGAAAAATTTGGCGTTTCTGCCGCTGCCCCAGCCATGATGATGGCTGCCGCTCCGGTTGCCGGCGCTGCCGCTGCTGAAGAAAAAACAGAATTCAATGTTGAATTAACTTCTGCAGGGGATAACAAAATCAATGTTATCAAAGTGGTAAAAGAAATTACCGGTTTGGGTCTTGCCGAAGCCAAAGCTTTGGTTGACGGAGCTCCAAAAGCTATCAAAGAAGGCGTGAAAAAAGAAGAAGCTCAAGAAATGAAAAAGAAAATTGAAGAAGCAGGTGGTAAAGTTGAATTGAAATAATTTATAAGGCTGTAAAGTATTAAAGCAGTAAAGCAATAAAGTTGAAAAAACCTCGTCAGAAATGGCGAGGTTTTGTATTCGTATTATAAAATAAAATCCCGCCCTTGAATTATAAAGGCGGGATGTTTGTGCACGCCAAGGGATTCGAACCCCTGACCCTCTCGGTGTAAACGAGATGCTCTAACCA
>CAYUIA010000010.1:0-14978 GCA_964444635.1 uncultured Gammaproteobacteria bacterium | reverse complement strand
AGCGTGATCGGCCATCAATATCAAAATAGTATTTTCAGCAAACCGGCTATTTTTAAACTCCCTCCAAAAACCACCAAAAGCAAAATCAGTAGTGTGAAAAGTATTTAAGACCCAGCCGCTCCCGTCGCCGAAAGTCACTAAATCCTGAGGTAAATTAAACGGTGGATGCGTATCAACCGTAGCATAACCTAACATAAAAGGTTCTTGTTTTTCCTGCATTAGTTCAAAAATAAACGGGAAAAGTTGCTGGTCGGAATAACCCCAAGATTTTGGTGTTTCGTTTATTCTTTTTTTCAATTCATTTTGTCCATAAATTTTATCTACCCCCATACTTTCTAAAATCGTATTTTTATTGGCAAACTCTTTGGCTACAGCGGTGATAAAAGAAGTGTCGCGATATCCGCTATGCTTCAAAATCTCCGGCAAACAGGTCAGGTATTGTCTTTTGAGCATCTTTTCTCTTTCTATTTCTTGGTGACCGGTCGGGGGTAAAAAAGAACAAAGCGAAGAAATCAGTCCGGTTATGGTCGGTGTGGAAGCATTGTAAACTTTTTTGAAAATCGTCGTATTTTGATGTTGCGCAAAATCATTTAGGTTTGGCGTAACTTCTTTGTATTTTTCATTATACGGTCCGGTCAAACGTGCGGAAAAAGATTCCAGATAAATCAAAACTATATTGGGATTTTTTATTTTTAAACCGGATTTTTCTTCAACAGGCTGAGTTTTTCGCATCACGGAAAAAGAAGACAATTCATAAAACAAACCGAACTTTTCCAATTTTTTTAAAATTTCTTCTGATAACACCAGATTTTCCTCGGTTTGTCGGTCAAAAAAATTCTTAAAAATTATAACTTGCGGTGTATTCCAAAGAGAGCTGATGGAAAAAATCGCTGCTGAAGCTATAGTCAAAAGTGCAAAATTGTAAAACAACCAATGTCTTTTGGTGGTTTCATCATGCGCTTTTATCACTTGTCTGAAAATCAAAAAAGAAAAGAATATCAATAAAAAATAAATCACAAAAGCCATAGTTATCGGAAAAGCGAAAATTTTCAAACCCGTCAAACTAAAATGTCCGAAAATCGCCGGACCCAAATAAAGCCCGGAATTACTGACAATGCCGGTATTGACCAAATCCAAAAAAATAGCGGCTGTAAACAATACCAGCCAAAAAAATAAAAACAATTGCTTCTTTTTTTTCAAATAAAAATAAAATAAACTAAACAAAGAAAAACCACCAAGCCATACCATAGTCAAAGAAAAAGAACGAAAAAGCACGATATTGTGATATTTGGCGCTACTGTCAAAAATATAATATGTATAAGCGATGAATTGAAAAATACCGATTATCGCAAAAATAAATCCGGCCATCAAAAAAACCGATCTGTTAACTTTTTGCCAAGACAAATCCGCTTTATGTTTTCCCAAAATATTGTCCAAGCGAAAAAAAATTAGAAAAAACAAAGATAAAACATAAGTTAAACTCAGAAATTCAGATTGAGAAAACAAAACTAAAAAAACTAGAGAACCTAGAAAAAAAAGTTCATCCAAATATATAACAAATTCATCCGCCCAAAAAGTATGCCATTTGAATTTAACCGTCAAAAAACGAAAAACTCCTTTAAAAAAGAAAAATAATAAAAAAATTGGCCCGGCATAAAGCAGGGTCAACCACCAGAGCTCTGTCTGTCTTTGTGCGCCGGATAAATGATACCAGTTCCAACAATAGGCAATAATAAAAGGCCCGGCTATAGAATATAAACCGGGCGCAATCTTTGATAAAAATATTCTTTTCCAAACAGAAACCATAGTTATTCTTCATTTTTATACTCTTTATTTTCACGAACTTTTCTTTTGAGTTTTTTTTCTTTTTCTCTTTCTTTAACTTTATGTTTTTTAAGTTCCGCTTCCAGATAGTCTCGCACCTTATCTATAGCTTTGTATAGATTTGCTTCTTCTTTGGTGGCAAAAAGGTCGTTTCCCGGAACAATCAATTTACATTCGCAAACAAAGTTTTTACCTTTAAGATGATGTCTGGTTTCCAGTCCCACTACTACTTCGGCGCGTAAAATATTGTCATAAAACTTATCAAGTGAAGAAATCTTTTTTTCCGTATAATCTTTGATAGCTTGTGTTAAATCAATACCTTTGCCGGAAATGATGACTTGCATATTTTAAAAGTTAATTTAATTATTTTGGGAATCCGATTTGCACCTCGGGTTCCAGCTCTACTCCATATTTATCATACACCTTTTTTTGGATTTTTTCAACCAGTTGTAAAAACTGATCATAAGTAGCATCGCCAAAATTTACCAAAAAATTACCGTGTTCTTGGGAAACCCCGGCACCGCCTATTTTAAACCCCTTTAAACCGCAATTTTCTATCAACCAACCGGCCGGTATCATTTTACGCACAACGAACAATTCAGGTAGCTCAATCTTATTCCCAGGCCAGTTTTGTAGCGGTATGTTTTTAAAAAAACTACCAGCTGAGGGTAAACTGGAATATTTTTTTCTGCTTAATAAATTTTGAGAAATCTGTTGCAAAATATCTTGTTTTTCTCCTTTTTTGAGATTTAAAACCGCTTTTATAATAACTTTTCCTGTTTCTTTTTTAAACACACTTTCTCGATAACCAAACACGCATTTCTCATTTGAAAATTCCTGAATTTCACCATCAGACCAAATGAACACTTTTTGTATACAATCTTTCATGCTTTGCCCCATAGCTCCGGCATTACCTCTGATAGCTCCTCCTAAAGTTCCCGGTATTCCCGCTGCCCATTCTAAGCCGGTAAGACCATTTTTAACAGCAGTATTTAAAACTAAGGCCAAAGGCGCACCAGCCCAAGCTTCTATAAAATCGTCCACAACCTCAATCTGCGAAATAGCTATTTTAATCACTACTCCATCAAAATCTTCATCGGAAAACAAGATATTAGACCCCCCGCCCAAAATAAAAAATCTAATTCCTTCGCCGGTAAGGAAGGTCAAAAGTTCGTTTAATAAGGCCTCTTTTTGAACCTCAATCAAAAAAGCGGCTTTTCCACCGATTTTTAAAGTTGAATATTTTGACAAATCAATATTAGCCTTAACCGAGCCGTATTTTTTGAGTTCTTTGTATAACTCATTCATAACTTGAAATTTTTTATAAATTAGCGTATTATATTCATTATAAAAGAAAACTATGGATAGTGCAACAGACTATAAAAAAGCCGTGGAAAAAACCACTAAATCCGGCCGCATTTTTTATGTTTGCCGTGATTTGGAACGCGCTACCGCCGGACTGGACTTTTTATCAAAAAAATATCGTATTATTACCAACCACTCACCTCTGGCAAAAGATCTACAAAAAATACATCCTCAGATCAAAATTATCACCGATAAAAAGATACTTGGCACTCTGGAACTGCTTCAACATCCGCAAACAAAAAAAATAATAACCAAAAAAGATTTTATAGTTGTTTTCAAAAATACACCGCAAATAGAAAAATGGTGCCAAGAAAAGAAATGGAAACTTCTGAATCCCAACGCCGGCTTGGCCGCCAAAATAGAAGAAAAGATAAGTCAAGTTGAATTTTTGGGTTCTCTGAAAAAATATTTACCTAATACCAAAATCGTTTTGGGAAAGGATTTAAAATGGAAGGGAAAAAAATTTATTCTCCAGTATAATCGCGCTCATACAGGATCCGGAACTTTTTTGATAAGCTCAGCCAAGCAACTTGATGAAATAAAAAAACTTTTTCCCAATCGAGAAATAAGAGTTAGCGATTATATAACCGGTTCTTTTTTTACCAACAACAATTGTGTTTGGGGAAATAAGGTATTAATAGGTAATGTTAATTTCCAAATTACCGGTCTGTCCCCTTTTACAGATAACCCTTTTGCGACAATCGGCAATGATTGGTCTTATCCTCATACTACACTTAACAAAGATCAACTAAAACAATATCGCAAACTGGCTCTTTTGGTCGGCAAAAAAATGCTGAAATCCGGTTGGCGCGGGCTTTACGGCATAGACACAGTATTAGAAAAAAAAACCGGCAAACTTTATCTTATAGAAATAAACGCCAGACAGCCGGCCAGCACTACTTTTGAATCACAATTACAGAGATTTATCGGCCTAAGCGAAGGATTGACAACTTTTGAGGCTCATTTGGGTGCATTGCTTAAATTAAAAAATAAAAACTATCCTTTGATAAAAATAAACTCCGGAGCGCAAATCATTCAACGAATCACTAAAGAAATCAAGAAGATAAAAACTCCGACAAATAATAGAGATTTTCGTTTTATCAAGTATTTAAATACCGAACCTGGCGCCGATCTGCTACGCATCCAAAGCTTAAAAGGAATAATGAAAAACCCAAGAAGCTTAAATAAATTTGGCAAACAAATACTAAAATATGTCCAATAAGGACAATTTAATTTTAAATTTTAAATTTTAAATTTTAAATTTTGAATTTTAAATCTCTTTATGCTTTCTCCCAAAGCCGAACAACTTATTGAAGAATATTTGAATCTGCCGTTTTCGGAAGTTCCGGGAGTACGCTGTCCTTATTATATAAATACTCGCGCCAAACAGAGAGCGCAATTGCGCGTACTTATCGGTAAAGGTTTACCGCAAGAAATAATAGAGGAAGCTAAAATAATCTCTATCCAATATCATCACGGTATTTTTGATTGCGAAGGAAAATGCTTGTTAAACAAAATACCTAATTACGATAGTGTCAACCCTCCGGCCAAATGTATCAAAAAATTTCTAGTTGATAACAACCTGGGTATAGATTGCTCCGGGTTTGTTTCTCATGTGTTGCGAGAGCATTTCAAAGAAACTAGAAAAATAGATATCGTTAATAAATTTTTCTTTGTTCCGATAAAAAACTCCGTTCGGTATTTTATAAGCTGGTTACGACCAATAGAAAATATGTCTGTCAAACATTATGCTTCCGATAAAAATACAAAAAAAATAGAATCGATAAATGATATCACCCCCGGAGATTTGATGATAATGTTGGAAACCGGACCGCAAAAAAATCGCAACCATATAATATTGATAACCGACAACGACAATCAAGTCATAAAATACGCTCACGCTCGCGCTTGGAGTATGGAAGGCCAGTATGATCACGGTGTGGCTCGCGGAGAAATCCGTATTATCAAACCCGGTGAACCGCTTTTAAATCAAGAATGGGTGGAGTTTGGTACAATCAATGAAAACAATGAAACATATCAGGAAGCCAAAAACGCCAAAGTTTTCGAAATCCGTCGTATTAAATTTTAATCAATCGTCCCGACTTGCTCGGGACACTATAATTTTAAATTTTAAATTTTGAATTTTAAATTTCTGTTATGATGTCTTTTCTTCCTTTTTCTCCCAACCTATTACAACAAGCTCTGCTTTATGCGATTTTGGCCGCAATTGGAGCTTTTATTTTGGCACCGGTTTTGGTACGCTTTCTTTTAAAATTCAAAATTACCCGAAGCGCCGAATATGATTTTACTTTGAAAGGCGGTGAAAGATTGTTCAAAGTCGGCACACCGATAATGGGCGGCTTGTTGGTGATAATCGTAGTCACAACCATTACTTTACTTTTCAACTGGGAGAGAAGCTACACTTATGTTCCTATCGGGGTTATGGGAATTTCCGCTTTTTTAGGAGCAGCTGACGACCTATTAAATATCTTTGGTAAAAAAAGACGCAATCGCACCTTACCTATGACTTTGACTCTGATTCGCGTTCATAAAAAATGGTATGTGCGCTTATGGTACATATTGACTTTGCCTTGGGTAATTTTTCAACGCAGTACCGCGGTTTTGGGATCACATCCGGGAAAAGGGGTTTTGGTCCATGAAAAATTATTGCTGCAATTTTTAGCCGGCGCCATTACTGCTTGGTGGATTTATTTCAAACTTGGAAATCAGTGGCATACACTCTGGATCCCTTTTGACGGCTTTGTATCTCTGTCTTGGTGGATAATTCCTTTAGTAATATTTTTGGTTATGTTTACCGCCAACGCTGTAAATATCGCCGATGGTTTGGATGGACTAGCAGGAGGTTCACTTTTGATAACTTTTGCCGGTTTAACCGCTATCTCCTGGATAGAAGGCAGGGCGGCTTTTACTTTGCTTAATGCCACGGTTATGGGCGCTTTGATAGCTTATACTTATTTCAATGTAAAACCGGCAAGATTTCAAATGGGTGATGTCGGTACTTTGGGTCTTGGCGCTCTTTTGGCAATAAACGTCATGGCTATCAACAAAACAATCCTTTTACCTATCCTGGGTTTCATTTTTTATGTTGAGGCTCTCTCTGTAATTTTACAAGTATTTTGTCGTCGTTTTTTGGGACGTCGACTTTTCAAAATGTCTCCCCTGCACCATCATTTTGAATTTAAAGGTTGGAGCGAAGAAAAGATAGTAATGCGTTTTTGGCTTGTTCATTTCTTTTTTATCCTTATCGCCATTTGGCTGGCCATGAACTAATATGAAAATTTTTAATTTTTAATTTACAATTTTTAATGAATTTTTAATTCTTCAATTATCAATGTAAATTGAAATATTGTAAATTCAATGAAAATCAAAAACTGAAAATTATATATCTATGGATGACTATTTATCCTGGAAAGAAAAAACCATATCAGACTTTTCACCTGAGAATATATCCACTTTATACGATGATGGTTTTGTTTTTACGCGTTTAGGCAAAGGCGTGATGATTCAAACCAGAAGTGTACGTATAAATCTAGATAAATTCGAATTGAGCAGCGAAAATAAAAGGGTTCTGCGCAAAACCGAAGATGTAAAATTAAATATTATCACACTTCCCCACCCCGATTATGACTGGCACATTCACAAACTCGGAGTTGATTTTTACACCAAAAAATTTGGAGAAAAAACTTTTTCTGCAAACAAAATCAAAGAGCTTTTGACAAGTAACAAAAGTAATTATAATTTGTTGCTTGAATACCGTCATTGCGAGGAGCAAGGCGACGCGGCAATCCCGCTTATTACTGAAAAAAATGGGATTGCTTCACCTTCGGTTCGCAATGACAACGTGCCGGTTGGTTACTGTGTCTGTTATCAAAATAAAAATTTATTGCACTATGCTTATCCGTTTTATGATTTGGAAACTGAAATAAATAATTTAGGAATTGGCATGATGACCAAAGCAATAATTTCGGCGAAAGATAAAGGTTTAAAATATGTTTATTTAGGAAGCGCTCAAAATGAAAAAGCGATTTATAAAACTCAGTTTACAGGATTTGAGTGGTTTGATGGTGAAGTTTGGCAAAATGATATTGAAAAATTAAAAATAATTCTTGCTAATTAATTTTTTATAACAATTAAACAAAGTTAAAATTCAAAAGGCAAAAGTTAAAATTTCAATTCAAAAATAAAAATCTTTTTCTAACTATAATAATTTTGAATTTAAACTTGCAATTTTGAATTTTAAATTTTGAATTTTAAATTATGAAACACATCCACTTTATCGGTATCTGCGGAGTTGGGATGAGTTCACTGGCTATACTCTGGAAAAATAAAGGTTGGAAAGTTACCGGCTCTGATGTTGGATTTTATCCACCGGTTTCCACTCATCTGGAAGATCATAAAATAGATTTTTATCCCGGCTGGCATCCTGAAAAAATGGGAACGCCTGATTTGGTAGTTGTCGGCAATGTGGCAGGGAGCGAAAATCCGGAATGGCTCAAGGTGCAAAACGAAAAAATTCCTTTTGTTTCTTATCCGGAACTTATCGCGCAAAACCTCATCAAAAAAACCTCTGTAGTGTGTGCCGGCACTTACGGTAAAACCAGCACCACCGCCCTACTCTCTTTTATCCTTAAAGAAGCCGGTTTCAAACCAACTTATATGTTTGGCGGATTGTCTGATTCTCTCGAAATTAGCGCTGACGAGCCGGAAGGCAGTGTTATAAGCGTGATTGAAGGAGATGAATACAAAACCGCGCGCTGGGATAATAAAGCCAAGTTTTTTTCTTATGCACCGACCCACCTGCTTTTGACTGACGCGATTTGGGATCACCTGGATGTTTACCCAACTGAACAAAGTTATTTTGAAGCATTTAACAAATTAATCGCCGGAATTCCTCAAAACGGTTTTATTTTAATTTCAGAAAAAGTTAAAAATAAACCTATTAAAATTCCTTTTTATAAATCCTATGGTATGGATAATACTTGCGATTATGTTTATAGTAATATAACTCAAGACAAAAACGGATTACATTTTGAAATAACCCATAACAACTCTTCTTATCCTATAAATTCCCCGATGATCGGTATTTATATGGCAGAAAATATCTGCGCCGCTTTTGCCATGGCGCATGAACTTGGAGTGTCGGCAGAAAAAATTATTTCCGCAGTAGAAAAATTTACCGGTATAAAAAGACGTTTGGAAAAACGCGGTTTTTCTCCGCGCGGCGCCACTGTTTACGACGATATCGCTCACTCACCCACCAAAGCCAAATCAATACTTTCCACCCTTCGTCAGATTTATACCGGAAAAATTTATGCTGTTTTTGAACCAAATTCCGGCAACAGACAAAAGGAAGCCGCGCCTTTGTACAAAGATGCGTTTAAAGACGCCGACGAAGTTATTATCCCACGCTTAACCAAAATCAAAATAAAAGAAGGAGAAGAAGACAATGTTATGGACGGACCGCAACTTACTTCTATCATCGCCCAAACTCAGCAAAAAACTGTTTATTTGGAAAACGATGAAGAATTAATAAATTATTTAAAACAAAAAACTATCGAAAATGATGCGATAGTTTTCTTAGGAAGCCATGGGTTCAGAGGGATGATTGAAAACCTTGTGAAACAAGTAAGCTGGTAAGCTATTAAGCAGTAAGACTATAAAATTATTCTTACTAGCTTACTAACTTCTTACTTTCCTTCATCAACCACTTCGGTCTCGATTTTTCCCTCGGAAATGGATTTTACTTGCAAAGTAATTCCACAAACATCACATTCTACTATATGATCAATATCTAAATTCGGATAAGAAGAAATATCAACCTCGTTTTTACATTCTGGACAAACTAATAACATAATAAATAATTAAAATTTAACTGGTGCCATTATATACTATTTTAAAAATTTTTGCAAGATCTAACCTAATAACTCAAAATTCAAAACTCAAATCTCAAAACTAATGTATCCCGATTAAAATCGAGGTGTCTGTAATAAAACATCGTCCCGACTTGTCGGGACACCAAAGTTTTGACTTTTGACATTTGACTTTTGACATTTAATAATATGAAAACTCCATTAATAAATGCGGAAAATTTAGCCAGACAGCTTGGTTTGCCGGCTTTGTATTTCAAACGCGAAGACCTGCATCCTTACGGCTCACACAAAGGCCGTTCTATTCCCAAAATGATTGAGAAATATACTACCGAAGGAATATGTGATTTTGTAATATCTTCCTCAGGTAATGCCGCACTCGCCGCTGCTTTATTTATCAAAGAACATAATGAAAAAAACCCGACAAATAAATTAAATCTAAAAATATATATCGGTTACAAAATAGATAAAGAAAAACTCGCCCGTCTACTACAAGTAACCCGTTTACCTCTGTTACAAAAAATTAAAAACTTATTCAAAGGCATCAAACCTGAAATCAAAATTCACCAAACCCTTAACCCTCGCCAAAGCGCTTTTTTGGCGGAAAAAAACAACAAAGGCAAAAATCTCAGACAAAGCACGGACGACACCGCTCTTTTGGGCTATGAAGATCTCAGTAACGAATTATCGCAAATTCCAAATTTAGAAGCTATTTTTATCCCTACCAGTTCCGGTACTACCGCTCAAGGACTTTATCTGGGATTTAATAAAAAAAATCTTAAACCAAAAATCTATCCTGTTCAAACAACCGCTTGTCATCCTTTTGCCCAAAACCCAATACCTGAAGATCCGTCTCTGGCCAAAGCCATAGTTGATAAAATAGCGCGACGCAAACCGCAAATAGAAAAAATAACAAAAAATAATCTAGGGAAAGTTTTGATAATCACCAACAGCGAATTACTGGAGGCGGAAAAAATTTATCTTTCTCATTTCCCCAACGAAAAACCTTCTTACAACTCTTTACTTTCTCTATCTGGACTCTTACAAGAAATAAAAAACGGCACGGTTTTTACCGGCGCGGTTATCTGTCTTTTTACGGGAAAATAAATATCATTTTTAAAAACACCTTTTTATAAAAAGGTGTTTTTAAAAATTTTACAAACTTACAGCCATTATCTCCATTGAACCGTCATAGTCCACATCTATGGTTTCGATACACGAGCCGGTTTTATCATTAAAGGAAGTTTGATCTTTAAACTCGTGAATCATCTTCCCTTTATTATTGAATATTCTAATATTGGTTCTGGGGTTATCTATGGGGGCGGTGATGATTTCTTGTTTTCCATCTTTGTTTACATCGCCGATCGCCACATAAACTCCGCTAACATATTTATTACCATAAGGATAAAAACGCAGTTTTATCCTTCTTAAATTTTGATCAAAAACTATAACCTCTCCGACTTTTCCTTTGCTTGTACCAAAAATAATTTCTCCGGCACCGTCATTTTCCAAATCACCTATCGCCCCGGTAAATCCTCCTGTATATTTTTTACCCAGAGGATAAATGTTTTCTCTCAAAATTTTACCGTGATAATTAAGTAAAGATATTTTATTTGATGATTGACTGGTAATCAACAGTTGTTTTTCTTTTCCCGGATATGCTTTACCCACTGCGACTTGCAAATCGCTTTTTATACTAAAACCTAACGGAAAATCATTGAACCATCGACCGCCGTCACTGTTAAAAATTTCCATTTTTTTCTTATCAACAATAATTTTTTCATTTTTTCCGTTGCCATTTAAATCGCCGGAAAATATTTTTGCACCCCCGGGATAATTTTTATCAAACGCAAAAAAACCGTTTCTGGCTTTTTGACCCTCTTTGAAGTAAAACCGAACAAAACTTCCGTTAACAAAGAAAACATCAGTCAAAGTTTGAAATGTTTTTAACAATATCAAACCATCTCTGGCGCCGATTTTTACCCTACTAACTATCTTGCCGTCGTTGATATATGGATCTTGTCGACCAAATATCTTTTCAAAATCCGTACCCAAATCAATCTCCATCTCTTTTTGTGTAGGATTTACCAAAACAATCCCGTTTTCAAAATCACGTCTCCATAAATCTTTGGCATAATTTTTCAATCCCGACAGAGAAACAGCTTCCGAAAGCGGCGCTCCCAAATTCAAATCATATTCATCATACCACCAACGCTCGCGATGTGTTTGATCTCCACCGTCAAGCGCATAATAGCCGTTTTCAAGCAACGCACTCCCCAAACCAAAACGCATATTTTTATAATCCAATTGCCCTTTTGCTTGCGGAGCGGTATTACCTATTATCGGCACGGTTGGCGCGGCGTGAGACCTGGAAGACTGACGATAAAGTTTCATCTTTTCTTCCCAGGATAAATAACGACTAATAGTAAAATTTTCAAAGTAAATGCCGTTAATATCGCCATAATAACCTCTGTCGCCGTTCCCGACAATATAAATTTTTTTATTAGATTTTTGTCTGGTTAATGCAAAGAGTTTTTTCATGCCATTAGCCCAATTTTTATTCAAAACTTCAGCCTTATCAGTAACTCTATCATTGTTGGCATCGATTTTATTGTTTATCCAATCCACACTCTCCCAAACATTATCATAAAAAATACCATCCCAAAGACCGGTGGATAATATTTCTTTATTTACAAACTCAGCTAGATATTCATTCCATCTTTTATTTTTGGTCGGATAATCGGTCGCGTTGAGCATCCAATTATCTTTCCAAAATGTAACATGGTTACCAGAACTGTCTCTTAACCACATTTCATCGGTAATTCCGGAAAGCAACCGATAAAAAAGACCGCCCGGTTTATCCCATTGTTTATACATGCTTACCGGAAATTCTTCCGAGGCGATATAGGCCAAAATTATAATTTTTGGATTAAGTTTTTTTATCAAACGCAATTGCTCGGCACTATTTTCCTGAGCCAACATTTGCAAAATAAGCACATCCCACTTGGCCAATTCTCTGGCATCGGAATCATTAATCGGGGTGAATAAATAAAAATTGGCGACAGAAGGGTTTTTTTCTACCGCAAAAACATTCATCGGTGCGATAATCGCTGAAAATAAAATTAAAAACAAAATTTTAATCCCAACATATTTCATAATAATCTTTTATAAACAGAAATCAAATTTTGATAATAATTTTCCATAGTCGGATAATTTCTGACGAACCTCATCGCTTCTTCTCTCAACTGCGGAGTAGGGGTTTTTTTCAAAACCGGCAAAAGAGTTTCCGGCTTGTCAAGAGAAAAGCCCAAAACAGCCGAACTTTTTTGAGAAAATTCTTTTAATCCGCCCAAATCATTTACTACCACCGGTACTCCGGCCGCAAGCGATTCCAAAACAGACAGTCCGAAAGTTTCATAACAAACACTGGGCGCGATAGTGGCGCAAAATCTGCCATATTCTCTGGCGATTTCTTCTCGCGGTAAAAATCCTCGACAGATTATCCTGCCGTGACTTTTAGCGGCTAAATTTTCAATATCTTTTTTTTCCGGTCCGGAACCGAAAATTTCCAAATGATACGGAATATTCAAATCCAACCAAATTTGAACCAATTTCTTTATCCCCTTTTCCAAAGACAAGCGACCCACATAAACAAAACGCAAAGGTAAAGCCGGAGAAAAATTATTTTTATTTAATAACAAAGATTTTTCCGGTAAAAAATGAGGCAAGACTACTATCTTATCGGCGGGATAACCGAATTCAATAAATTTATTTCTGACAAATTCGCTCGGTGCAATATATAAATCTATATAATTTTCATAATATTTTTTTACATGATGAAAATAAGCCTCCACAGTAGCGAGTAAACTTTGCGACAAACTCCCGTGCAAACATCTATATTTAAAACAATTTATATATTTTCCACCCTTACAACGATCACAAACTTTATTTTGCGTAAATAATAAATAATTTGGGCAAATATATTTCCAATCGTGAATAGTAGCCACTACCGGAATTTTATTTTTCTTCAACACCGGCAAGATAGAAGGGGTAAGATGATGATAAATGAGGTGCAAATGCGCAATTTCCGGTTTTTTATCTTTAATCAACCCGGCAATTTTTCTTTTAGCTTCACAAGAATATATTGTTTTCAGAGGCCTCAGATAAGCGTTCAGATTGAACTTACCAAACTCGCGATGTGAAACAAAATATTTTTCATCTTCGGTTTTTTCATTATTTTTATCACGCATGGAAAAAACAGAAACTTCATTTCCTTTTTCTTTCAACAAATCAACCAAATCCAAAAAATGTTGGTCCGCCCCGCCTTTGCGATAATAAAATTTATTTATCTGTAAAATTTTCATATTTTTTTATGTTCTACGGCCAAAAATCTCACTGCCGCCAAACCTAACCACCACCAAATAATAAACAGATTTATGTCCCAATAAACGGAAATGGAAAAAACTATCATAAACAAAATCAAAGCATTGCCCCAAACAAAAAATAAAATCGTATCAAAATCGCTTTTCTCGCACAAATCACGCCACAGCTTATCCAAACATTTCAAAAGATAGATAAACCAATAAATCACGGCGAATATTCCGAGCAATCCCATCTGTACAAAAATACCCAAATAATTGTTATGTAAATCTCGGGGCGGAATATCAAAAAAGAATAATTCGTCATAACCGATAATCTGCTTACCGAGCCCTATCCCCAAAAAAGGAGACGATCGCCACAAAGATACACCGGCCATCCAAGCAGAAACTCGCCAACGAAAACTTTCGTCTTGCAAATTAACAACACTGCTGATACTGACTCTTTCTTGAAGGACATATAAATATTTCCGAACAAACACCGGGGAGTTGCCTTCTTTCAATCCATAAATCCAAAAAAACAATAATGAAAGCAATATGCCAAACAACAATACTTTTGTAAAAAGACCGTATAAAATTTCTTTTTTACTTTTTGGCAGATAAATTAACCAAAGAATTAAAATCATCAATAAAGCCAACCACAAATGACGCACCAAAGAAACCACCAAAGCCAGAGCTATCAAAACCAAAACAAACATCATTTCTTTTTTTCCTATCAATCTATTTTCTTTTGAAGACCAAAAAAACCAAGCAATAGACCAAAAGCCAAAAAGAACAAAATAAAAAGCGTGCGTTCCGGCTATAAGTCTCGCGCCGGAAGTGGATAATGGCGTGTATTCACTCCAAAGACCGTGCCCTGTCAAAAGACCGTATCCTAAAAAGAAAAACATTATCGTTGAACCAAAAATAAACCAAAACATCAACCTCTTCCAATCTTCTCGAGTTTTCAAAATAAACAAACTCAAAAAATAAACTATCGCGTAGATAAAATAATTTTTATAAGCCCCGAAAGCGGTCGCTGTATCAACTTTGGTAAGCAAGGCAAAAATAAAAGAAGCGGTGGCCACCAAACCGAAAACCAAAATCGGATAATCAAATTTATTAAAGATTATTTTATTTTTTTCTTGATGCTCAAAAAATAATTTTAGTAAAACCGAAAGTGTGGTTAACCCTATTATGATATCCAGCGGGTACAATTTATATTCAACATCCCCTATCGCCAAAGCTTGCAAAGTAAAATGACGTTCAAAAATCAAAGTGCAAAAGAAAATCAAATACAAACCCACTTGAGGAAATTTCAAGACAGCTATACCGGCAACAGCCAAGCAAGAAAAATAAATCCATAAATTTTGACCAAAATAAAGATAAGACAAAAGATAGCCGGATATGGCGCCCATCGCCAAAATCGACCACCAAAGCTCTTCTTTGTATTTTTCCCAAAGGTTTGTCATACTACTTTGATTATAGCACAATTTTCGCTAAAAATCAAGAAAAAACTCCCGCCGTAGCGAGAGTTGTAAAAATA
>CAYUIA010000009.1:13668-19254 GCA_964444635.1 uncultured Gammaproteobacteria bacterium | reverse complement strand
ATGGAAAAAACCGTTTGATTTACTGCTAAAATATAAAGAAGATGGAAATTTGTCGGGGTGACAGGACTTGAACCTGCAACCTCTTGGTCCCAAACCAAGCGCTCTAGCCAATTGAGCTACACCCCGAAATAATAAAAGTTGAAGGGCATCAACTTTTATGTGGGACGCTTAGCGTCCCAAGCACAACGCTTAGCGTTGTGCCGAGGGCGAGGATTGAACTCGCGACGCAAGGATTTTCAGTCCTTCGCTCTACCACTGAGCTACCTCGGCTATTTATAGGCAATACAAAATATTGTGTTGCTTGTGGACCCAAGGGGATTCGGCCTCGCCTCTCGTTTGCTTCCGCAAACTCGGGCTAGCCACCGCCTCGCGGTCGCTCTCGTCAGAATACGTCGAGCGACATCGCTCCGGCGTTCTCATCCCGACGCGATACAAACTATTGTATCGCTAGTGGACCCAAGGGGATTCGAACTCCTGACCTTCGCCTTGCAAAGGCGCCGCTCTACCAACTGAGCTATGGGCCCCTCACCTATATTACATAATAGGTTTGCAATTTCTTTTGTTGGACAACCTTGGCTCTTCACGAATTGTCTAGTTTTAGCTACACAGGTGAAGAGGCTATGGGCCCTTCAGCACACCTTTTAAAGGTGAACAAAGAAATGCAAGTGATAGTATATCAAAACTTAACAATAAAGTCAATAAGTGTTATACTAAATAAAAATTTAATTTAAATTACTATGCAAAATATAGACTGGTCTTTGGTTATTAAAGATCTTTATTATGTAGGTCAGGTTTTTGGCGCTTTTTTAATCGGAGCTTTGGTGGGAATTCAAAGAGGAAGAATTGGCAAAGCAGCGGGAATAAGAACTTATTCTTTAGTTTGCGGGGGTTCGGCTCTATTTACTATTTTGGCACTTCTTTCTTTTCCGTCTGATTCCGCAGCCAGAATAATAGCGCAAATAGTGATTGGTATAGGTTTTTTGGGTGCTGGTACAATTTTACACAGAGATGACAAAGTTTCCGGTTTAACCACGGCCGCTGGAATGTGGATAATAGCTGCGGTAGGAATGGCTATTGGTTTGGGTCATTTTTTTATGGCTTTTTTGGTGGCATTTTTGATTGTTTTGGTTTTAATGTTTAATGAAGAGAAGTTTATAAAGAAGAATCTGTAAATATTAGACAGTAAAAAAACAGCCTCCATAGAGACTGTTTTTTATTTTTTATTCAATCGCCGGAACATCCTCATCATCTCCCATTTCAGCCACTTCCCCGCTTTCTACCGCCTTCATAACTTCTTTTCGGATGGTTGTGATAAGTTTCGGATTATCTTTGAGATATTTTTTTGCATTTTCACGCCCAACCCCCAATTTTTCTTCACCAAAAGCATAACTATTTCCTTTTTTAGCAATTACTTTATAAAGCACGCCGGTATCAAGTACATCACCGGAAACGGAAATACCTTCGTTATACATAATATCAAATTCACAAGTGGTAAACGGAGCGGCGACTTTATTTTTTACGATTTTTGTTTTGACACGGTTGCCGATGATTTTATCGCCTTGTTTTATCTGAGCACTGCGACGTACTTCAATACGCACAGAACAATAAAATTTGAGAGCCAAACCGCCGGTAGTGGTTTCTGGATTGCCAAAAAATACGCCGATTTTATTTCTGATTTGGTTAATAAAAATAACCATGGTTTTACTTTTACTAACAATGCCGGTTAGTTTGCGTAGAGCTTGAGACATTAGACGAGCCTGTAATCCCATATGAGAATCTCCCATATCGCCTTCAATCTCAGCTTTTGGAACTAGAGCGGCCACTGAGTCAACTACAACCACATCTACCGCATTGGAACGAACTAGAGTCTCTACGATATCAAGAGCTTGTTCACCGGTATCAGGTTGAGAAATAAGTAATTCGTCAACTCGAACGCCGATTTTACGAGCGTAGTCAGGATCAAGAGCATGCTCTGCATCTACAAAAGCGGCAATACCGCCGATTTTTTGTACTTCAGCCACAATGTGTTGAGCTAAAGTGGTTTTACCGGAAGCTTCCGGACCGTAAATTTCAATAATTCTTCCGCGTGGTACCCCGCCAACACCAAGAGCGATATCAAGCGATAAACATCCGGTGGAAACCGTATCTACCTCCATTTTTTTGGCTTCGCCAAATTTCATAATAGCGCCGTCGCCGAATTTTGTTTTAATCTGATCAATGGCGCTTTCCGCAGCCTTGAGCTTATTTTTTACCTCCTCGGAAATTTGTGCTTTGGGCATAAATTTATTTATTTTTTTAAAACATTAATTAATTTTATTAAAAACTATTTTTTGTTACTACATGTCGGATAACGGTTGTTGTTTTTCCGTGTTTTTTGGTAGCAGAAATTACGATAGTGTTAAGACCATCAGAGAGATCTATCAAAGATTCAAATTGTCCTTTTTCATTAATCATAATTTCTTTTCCGTTTACCGTTAAACGAGACTCTTTTTCTGTTTCCCCTTGGATCATGATAGTTAAACCGTTTACGGATTGGCCTTCAATAGGTGATAAAACTATAAGTTTTGGCGGAGTTAAAATTCCTTTTATTTGAAAACCGATATAAGTCAAGAAGGCAACAATCAGCAATAAAACAAAAACATTTCTCAAAAATATAGAAACGCTGGTCAGGTAAAACTTTTTATAACTGGTGGTCGGCGCGGTGTTTAAAGTTTCATGACGAGTTTCTTCTCTAAACTGTTTCAAAAACTCTTCACAATCCAAGTTTAAAGCTTGGCAATACTCTCGAATATAGGCAAAACGATGAGCTTTGGTTTTTGGTAAAAGATGATACTTTCCTTTTTCGATAGCTATTAAATATTTTTGTTCAATATGGGTAGTTTTCCCCAAATCTTCAATAGTTAACCCTTGTTCTTCTCTGGTTTTTTTAAATTTAGCGCCTAAATATTCCGGTGCATTCAATTTTTTGTGACAAAAAACAGCCATAGCAATTTTAGAAAATACTTATATATTCATCTTTTTTTCCACTTTTGGCGGTATTTTTATCTTTTTTAATAATTTCTTCTTCCTCTTCTACCGGTTCTGTTTCTTTTTCTTCAGTATTTTCTTCGTCTTCCTCAATAATTTCCTCGACATCAGAGTTTAATTCAGTATCAGAGTCATCTTCAACTTCCGTGTCATCTTCATTTTCTACTTCTTCTTCGGTTATATTTTGTTCTTCAATTATTTCTTCTAATGTTTTATCATTTTCTTCATCTTCATTTTCTTCCTCGTTTACAATAAGTTCATAAGGTTTTGGTGGAGTGAAAACTGTTCCGCCGGCACCCATCCTTTGTTTTGCAAACGAAAGTTCTTCTTCCGGTTCAGGCATAACATGTTCGGTAAAAACTTCACGTGGTTTAGCGCCATCAGCCGGTCCTACAATTCCCGCCTCTTCGAGTTCATCAAGCAAACGAGCTGCTCTGGCATATCCTACTTTTAAACGACGTTGAAGTAAAGAAGCGCTGGCTTTTCCAGATTCAACTACCACTGCGCGAGCTTCATTAAAAAGATCGTCTCTATCGTCGCTACCCCCGCCAAACATAGAAGAGGTACCGCCCAAACTTCCGCTTTTGGCAATGATGCTCTCATCATATTGCGGAACAGTGTCGGTTTTTACAAAAGAAACCACACGCTTCATCTCTTCTTCAGAAACAAAAGCTCCCTGAATACGCAAAGGTTTGGAAAGCTCGGCGGTTAAGAAAAGCATATCACCACGGCCCAATAATTTTTCTGCTCCCGGAGAATCCAAAATTGTGCGAGAGTCAATTGATGAAGCAACGGAAAAAGCGATGCGCGCCGGAATATTAGCTTTCATCAAGCCGGTAATAACATCAACCGACGGTCTTTGGGTAGCTACTACCAAATGTATGCCGACAGCGCGAGCCATTTGCGCGATACGGATAATACCGGCTTCAACCTCGGAAGCGGCCATAGCCATCAAATCAGCCAATTCATCAACTACAAAAACGATATATGGCATTTTTTCTTTGTGAGTTTGGTTGTAAGAAGTTATGTCTCTATTTCCGGCTGCAGCCAAGGCATCAAAACGTCTTTCCATTTCGCCAATGGTCCATTTCAAAGCAGCAACCATTTTGGCCGGATCGGTTATAACCGGAGTTAGTAGGTGCGGAATACCGTTATAAAGAGTCAATTCCACGCGTTTTGGGTCAACCATGATAAAGCGTAAAGTTTCCGGTGAATTTTGAAAAAGTAAACTCAAAATCAAAGTGTTGACACAAACTGTTTTTCCGGAACCGGTAGTACCGGCAATAAGCAGGTGAGGCATTTTTGGTAAATCGGCAAACCAAACTTTACCACCGACGTCTTTACCCAAAGCAAACATCATGTGGTGTTTACGAGTTTTGTATTCCGGGCTTTCCAAAATTTCTCGCAAAGACACCATCGCCACTTTTTGATTGGGAACTTCGATGCCGACAAGCGCTTTGCCCGGAATCGGTGCTTCGATTCTTATCGGATGTGCGGCCAAAGCAAGCGAGAGATCATTACTAAGAGTAGTGATGCGAGTGAGCTTGATACCTTTGGCCGGCTTGAGGGAATATTGAGTAACAGTCGGTCCGACACGCACTTCTCCCATTTCCACTTCAATACCAAAATTGAAAAAAGTATCTTTGATAATTTCCGCGTTACTTTTGATATCACCGGAAGTGGGTTTGCTTTTATTGCTATACAACAGATCAATACCGGGAAATTTATAATTAGAAGTAGGCTTACTCAATATAATTTCAGATTTAGGTTCTGCAGGTTCCGGCTTTTTTATTTCTTCATTTTCCTCTCCTTCAGGCACAAAAGTTTTTCTCTCAAAAACTCTTTTTTCCTTATCTTTCATTTCTTCAACCGCATCTTCAAAACTTTTATCATTTTCTTCATCGTCATCTTCTTCATCTTCTTTTTCAAATTTTGCATGAATTCCTTTGATGCTAAATTTTATTTGTTCTTGTTTTGGTTTATTGGAAAAAAGTTGAGTCAAAGGAGAAAATAGTAAACCTATAAGTTTATGTCCAAATAAAACCAGATCAGAAAGAGTAGTGTTTAAAATAAAAATCAATGAAACAACTAAGATAGCCAAAATTATTACCATGCCACCCCAATATCCGACATAAGAACCCAATATCCAAGAGAGCCAAAATCCGTAAAGTCCTCCGCCATATCCTTGCATGGCGTGAGTAAGCATTTCCGAGGGCTCTATTTGTAAATGAACAAAAGAATTTATAGAAAGAAAAAATAAAAGTGCTCCTAAAATTTTTGGTAATTTGAAACCGTCTTCAAAATTTTTTACTAACAAAATTCCGATAAAAATCATGACTAAAGGAAAGAGATATTTGACATAACCAAAACCTATAGAAAGTAGAGAGTCCAAAAAATTTCCCGCCACTCCGGCTAAATTAAAAAAACTCAATATGGCCAAAGCGCTTAATACAAACAAAAACAAAGCCAGTAGTCCGCGGCTTATTTCCGGATTAAAATCAAACTCTTCTTGAGCTCTTATTCGTTTTTTCACCATAAAATTATGTTATTATTATAACA
>CAYUIA010000009.1:0-13568 GCA_964444635.1 uncultured Gammaproteobacteria bacterium | reverse complement strand
ATATTAAGCTGCGGGACGAGATGCATGTTTTAACTTACGGGTCATTGCTTCAAAACTTCCCTAGAACAAAATATAAAAATAGTTGTTGTAGGGAGGAGAGAGTTTGTTTTAAAGTTTTAGATCCGGTTGAGACATCAGCTCATCCGCAGCTTGATAAAGACAAAATTCCAAAATCATTAGTGGATATTTTAAAAGTCAAAATAAATAAAGTCAACTTGGCTTGGGGATAAAATATTTTTTTATTTAAAGTTAGCCAAAATTTTATTAACAGACTAAAAAAGTATGTTTTTTGGCTAAAATAAGCAAAAATATAAAATAGTATTACTTTTTATCTTAAATTAGTCAAAAAACCAAATAAATAAAAGAAAATTTCCTGCTTACAGGGTAGTAAAGCAGTAGCTTTTACTACCCTGTGGATAAACTGTGTATAAAATGTGTTTTTTTGTATAATTTTAGGCGAATTTTAGGGATTCTTGACAAAAGCTTAAAAGCTATTTTTTGCTTGACAAAAACAAGTTTTTCCTATATAATGAGTCCATCAAGTTATCATCTTTTAATTTTTGGCTAATTTTAGCCAAAAAATGCGTGGCTAGATTTTTTTTAATTTACGCTGCGCGCAAGGTAAAAATTTATTTCATGTTAACCTTGCTTTTTGTTGAAAAATAAATAAAAAAATTAGTAAACCCGAAAGAAAGGGCTGTTTTTTGTTGTCTGTAAAAAACTTTTTTAAAAAATTATTTAATTAATAAAAATTTATAGAAATTTTTTATGCCTATTTACAAGAGAAATCCAAAAATCGATCCGGAACGCAAATATTTGACCACCAGTCGAGATGCGGTTCCTTTCCCGGATTTGATTGAAGTTCAAAAAAATTCCTATGACTGGTTTTTGAAGTTCGGAGTAAAAGAACTTTTTGAAGAAGTTTCCCCGATTACCGATTTTTCGGATCGTAATCTAGAGCTTTATTTTGAAGATTACTATTTGGACGAACCTAAATTTGACGAGATGACATGTCGTGATAGAGATATGACTTACGAAGCGCCGTTGCGAGTTCAAGTTAGACTGATAAATAAAACAACCAATCTCAATAAAACTCAAGAAATTTATTTGGGAGATTTTCCGGTGATGACCAATCGCGGAACTTTTGTTATCAATGGCATTGAAAGAGTTGTGGTTTCTCAACTTATCAGAAGCGCCGGTGTTTATTTTTCCGCGGAAAATGTGCGCGGTCGTCGTTATTATGGAGCCAAGATTATCCCGAATCGCGGCGCTTGGCTTGAAATAGAAACAGATCAAAATAATGTTTTGTGGGTAAAAATAGATAGAAAAAGAAAAGTGGCAGTAACTTCATTGTTACGCGCTTTTGGTTATGAAACAGATGAACAAATTTTGGATCTTTTTAAAGATGTAGATGTTCATCCCAACATCAATTTTATAGAAAATACTTTGAAAAAAGATTTGGCCAAAAACATGGATGAAGGTTTGATAGAAGTTTATAAAAAAATTCGTCCGGGTGATTTGGCTACCGCCGATAACGCCAAAAGTTTGATTCATGCGATGTTTTTTAATTTTGATCGCTATGATTTGTCACCGGTCGGTGTTTATAAATTTGATACCAAATTTGATTTGAATTTGAATTATGAAGATTATGGTAAAAAAGAAAACAGAGTTTTTTCTCCGGAAAAATTAGCTTTGGTGGTAAAAGAAGTTATTCGTCTCAATGTTACTCAAGATGAAGCCGATGATATTGATCATCTTGGTAATCGTCGTATTCGCGCGGTTGGGGAATTGGTACAAAACAGATTGCGTGTCGGTTTGGCTCGTATGGAACGTATTATTCGTGATCGTATGAGTACTTATGAGGCGGAACAATTGACGCCAAATAAATTGGTTAATGCTCGTCCGGTTATTTCCGCGGTGAAAGAGTTTTTTATGAGCTCTCAACTTTCTCAATTCATGGATCAAACCAACGCTTTATCCGAACTTGAGCATAAACGTCGTTTATCCGCTCTTGGTCCTGGAGGTTTGTCTCGCGACAGAGCCGGCTTTGAAGTTCGTGATGTTCACAACACCCACTATGGGCGTATTTGTCCGATTGCCACGCCGGAAGGTCCAAACATTGGTTTGGTAAACCACCTCTCTTGTTTCGCGCGAGTAAATGAATTTGGTTTTATAGAAACTCCTTATCGTAAAGTGCTCAAAGAAGTAACCAATGATCCGACTTTGACTGAAGGGGAAATTCTTCGCGGAGAAATGGAAGGTTATAAAGACGGAACCAAGATAACCAAAGAAATTGCGATTAAACTTGCTAAAAGTAAAGAAAAAATTGTTCCGGTAAAACCCAGAGTAACCAATGAAATAGTTTTATTAAATTCCTTCAAAGAAGAAAAAGCGGTTACTGCTCCGGCAACCACCAAGGTGGATGAAAACGGCTATTTTACAGAAGGATTGGTTTCTGCCAGAGTGTATGGCAAGCCTCAAGTTACCGAAGCCAATAATATTGATTATATTGATGTTTCTTCTGTGCAGATTATTTCTGTTGCCACCGCTTGTATTCCGTTTTTGGAACATGATGACGCCACTCGCGCTTTGATGGGTACGAACATGCAACGTCAAGCTGTGCCTTGTATCAAACCGGAACCGCCGTTAGTTGGTTCGGGAACGGAAAAAGATGCGGCAAAAAACTCTGGCTATGTTTTTTATGCTGAAACAGAAGGTGAGATTACCGCTGTTTCCGGAGATAAGATAGAATTAACTACAAAAAAAGATGAAAAAATAAATTATGCATTGCGTAAATTTCAAAGATCCAATGCTGCTACTTGTATCAATCAACATCCGGTAGTAAATGTTGGTGATAAAGTTAAAAAAGGCGATCCTTTGACTGACGGCCCTTCGATCAGTGAAAATGAATTGTCACTTGGTCAAAATGTTTTGGTAGCTTATATGATTTGGGACGGTTATAACTATGAAGATGCGGTTATCATTTCCGATCGTTTGGTAAAAAAAGATAGGTATACTTCTATTCATATTGAAGATTATTTTGTAGATGTGCGTGAAACGAAACTCGGGCCTGAAGTTGTGACTGCCGACATCCCGAATGTTTCTGAAGAAAAATTAAAAAATTTAGACAGTGAAGGTATTGTAAGAATCGGTGCTAAAGTTAGGTCCGGTGATATTTTGGTTGGTAAGATTACTCCAAAAGGCGAAACTGAACTCTCTGCTGAGGAAAGATTGCTTCGCGCAATTTTCGGTGAAAAAGCCCGCGATGTTCGTGATTCCTCGTTGTATTTAGAGCATGGTGAACATGGTAAAGTTATTGACATCAAGGTATTTTCCGCAGAAAACGGAGATAAGCTTGAGCCGGGTGTTATCAAAAGAGTTCGTGTACGTGTAGCTGATATGCGTAAAATTCAAATTGGTGATAAAATGTCCGGTCGTCACGGTAATAAAGGTGTTATTTCTCGCGTGGTTCCGGCCGAAGATATGCCGTTTTTGGAAGATGGAACTCCGGTAGATATTATTTTGTCGCCATTGGGTGTTATCTCTCGTATGAACTTGGGACAGATTTTGGAAAATCATATGGGTTTGGCCGCCAATGCTATGGGTGTCAAAGTGGCCACCCCTCCTTTCAACGGTATTACCGAGGATCAAATTCACGAAGCTTTGATCAAAAACGGATTTGCCGTTGACGGTCAATCTGTATTATATGATGGTCGCACAGGTGAGGCTTTTGATAATAAAGTTACGGTGGGTTACAACTATATGTTGAAACTTAACCATATGGTTCAAGATAAAATACACCAACGTTCTATCGGCCCTTACAGCTTGATAACGCAACAACCTCTGGGTGGTCGTGCTCAATCGGGTGGTCAAAGATTTGGGGAAATGGAGGTTTGGGCGCTGGAAGCTTATGGCGCCGCACATTTATTACAAGAAATGTTGACTATCAAATCAGATGATGTGCCAGGACGCAGTAAAGCTTATGAAGCCATTATCAAAGGTGAAGAAATCAAAGCGGTAAATACTCCGGAATCGTTCAATGTATTGGTACGCGAATTGAAAGGCTTGGGCTTGGATGTGGAACTCCTCAAAAATAAAGACGGTGAATTTGTAAAAGTCGAAGAAACTTCATTGTTTAATCCTCCTGCTGTTCAAAACAAAGAAGAAAATCCTGAAGGCATGATTGATACGACTAAAAAAGAAGAATAATTTAAATAAAATAATCTTTCTCTTAATAATATGTTTCGCAATACCATCAATGTAATCGACTTTGACGCTATTCGCCTGAAAATCGCTTCTCCGGAAGCTATTCGCGGCTGGTCTCACGGTGAAGTTCGTAAACCGGAGACTATCAATTACCGCACCCAAAAACCGGAAAAAGGCGGTTTATTTGCCGAAGAAATTTTTGGCCCGACCAAAGATTGGGAATGTTACTGCGGCAAGTATAAAAAAATTCGTTATAAAGGAATAGTTTGTGATAAATGCGGGGTTGAAGTTACCACTTCCCTTGTTCGTCGTGAACGTATGGGGCATATCGAACTATCTACACCGGTGACACATATTTGGTTTTTACGCTCGGTGCCGAGTAAAGTCGGTTTGGTTTTGGATTTAAGTCCGCAGGCTTTGGAAAAAGTTGTTTATTTTGCTTCTTTTGTTATTACGCATGTTGACGAAGAAGGTAAAAAACAAACCTTTGATTTATTGCGTCAAGAATATAAATCTAAAAAGAAACAGATTGAAAAAGAAACCGAGGCTGCTATCAAAAAAGCCAATGATGAAAAACAAGGTGCGGAAGTTTTGGAAAAAATTCAAGCCGAAGGTAATAGAAAAATGACTGCATTAGAAACCGATTTTCAACAAGCTGACAAAGAATTGAAAGAGCTGACCGTTTTGAGAATTGTTTCCGAGCAAAGATATCAGGAACTTTCTTTGCGCTATGGTCATTTGTTTGAAGCTCAAATCGGGGCTGAAGCTGTTTATAACTTACTTTCTCGCGTTAATTTGGAAGAAACTTACAAATCTCTTACTCAAGAACAACAAACTGCCAAGGGCGCTAAATTGGAAAAAATAATTCGTCGTAAAAAATTATTGAAAAATTTAATTGCCAACGAAATTCGTCCGGAATGGATGATTATGAAATGTTTGCCGGTAGTACCTCCGGATCTTCGTCCGATGGTAGCGCTTGATGGCGGACGTTTTGCAACTTCTGATTTGAATGATTTGTATCGTCGTGTTATCAATCGCAACAATCGTTTGGAAAGACTTTTGGAACTTAATGCTCCGGAAGTTATTTGTCGAAATGAAAAACGAATGTTACAAGAAGCCGTTGATGCACTTATTGATAACAATGCTCGTCATGCTAAAACTGTTACTGCTTCTACTGGTCAAAAAAGACAATTGCGTTCATTGGCCGATATTCTCAAAGGTAAACAAGGGCGTTTTCGTCAAAACTTATTGGGTAAACGTGTGGATTATTCCGGTCGTTCGGTTATCGTCGTTGGTCCAAATTTGAATTTGGATGAATGTGGTTTGCCAAAACGCATGGCGCTTGAACTTTTCAAACCATTTATCATGGCGGAAATCATTAAAATGGAATTGGCTCACAATGTCCGTTCCGCCAATCGTTTTATTGAAAGCGAGCGTGATGAAGTTTGGGATATTTTGGAAGAACTTACCAAGAAAACTCGCGTACTTCTTAATCGCGCTCCGACTTTGCATCGTTTGGGTATTCAAGCTTTTCATCCGCGACTTATCGAAGGTAGTGCCATTCAAGTGCATCCGTTGGTTTGTACCGCGTTTAATGCTGATTTTGACGGTGACCAAATGGCGGTACATTTACCGCTTACCGTGGAAGCTCGCTGGGAAGCGGACAATTTGATGGCGGCGGAAAAGAATATCTTGAAACCGGCTACCGGTCAACCGGTGGTAACCCCAAAACAAGACATCGTCTTGGGTTGTTTCTATTTGACACATTTCCGCGGCGAAAAAGATGAAAAAGATGAAAAAGATATAAAATATTTTTCTTCGGAAAAAGAAGCTTTGTTTGCTTATAAATCTCGTATTATTACTTTGCATGAAAAAATCAGGGTGCGTTTTACGGATTTGAGCAAATTCCCCAAAGACACTAATCCGCGCATTGAAACTTCAATCGGTCGTATTATTTTTAATCAGGTATTACCCGAGGAAATTTCTTTTGTAAACGATGTGATTACTGTCAAAAAACTTGGTAATATCATTTCTTCTTATTTGGAAATTTACGGCCAGGAAAAAACCGCGGCATTTTTGGATGATTTGAAAAATCTTGGTTTCAAATATGGTACCAAATCAGGGTATTCTTTGAGTATGAATGATTTTCCAAAAATTGAAGCCAAGACCGCTTTGATTAAGGAGTGCGATGTAAAAGTTCAAGAAGTTGAAGGGCTGCGCAATGAAGGTCTCCTTACTCAAGGTGAAAAACATGCTAAGATTTTGGAAATTTGGACAGAGGTAAAAGATAAAATAATCTCTACTAATGTCAGAGAAGCTTTGAACAAAACAGGTCCTGTTTATGCGATGATTGAATCCGGTGCTCGCGGTTCTTGGGGTCAGCTTGGTCAGGTTATCGGTATGAAAGGTTTAGTAGCATCTCCATCCGGTGATATTATCGAACTTCCGGTTAAAGGTAACTTCAAAGAAGGTTTTGATTCTTTGGAATTTTTTATTTCTTCCCACGGTACTAGAAAAGGGTTATCCGATACTGCTTTGCGTACTGCCGGTGCCGGTTATTTAACTCGTCGTTTGGTAGACGTAGCACAAGATGTGGTAGTATTAGAAGAAGACTGTGGTGCCAAAGAAGGGGAAGTGTTTACAACAGCTCAATCAGCAGAGATGGGTGAGAAATTGGCAGACAGAGTTGTTGGTCGTTATGTTGTAGAAGATGTAAAAGCGGGCAATAAAGTGATTGTAAAAGCTGGAGAAGTTATTGATGAAAAAACGGCTCGTGAAATTGATAAAAATAAAGTTGAATCTATCCATGTGCGCTCTGTTTTCAAATGTAAATGTCCAAAAGGAGTTTGTCAGAAATGCTATGGTTATGATTTGACTTATAATAAACCAGCGGAGCTCGGCGCTTCTGTCGGTATTATCGCTGCACAGTCTATCGGTGAGCCAGGTACCCAGTTGACGCTTCGTACGTTCCATACCGGTGGTGTGGCAGGTAGTGATATTACTCAAGGTTTGCCTCGTATTGAAGAAATCTTTGAGGTACGCAGCCCTAAACACCAGGCACTTTTGACTGATGTGGAAGGTAAAGTGGAAATAGAAGATGCAGATGGTAAAATTATTACTTCCGCCACAGGAAAGAAAATATTTGAAGGGCGTCGCGGACAAAAAATAATCAAAGTTCATTTTGAAGGAATGGATGAAATGAAAATCAGCGTTGGTAGCGAAGATGAAGTAATGGTAAAAAACGATGAAATTGTAGAACAAGATACTGTTTTGTTGGTACGTGGAGCATCCGGGGAAGAAATAAAAGCCAAATATGGCGGTCAAGTAAAAATTGAGAAAAACAAAATTCGTCTTTCTTATAATGGTCCGCGAGTTCGTGAATATATCGTACCGCTTGGTTATAAAGTTTTTGTAAAAACCGGCGACGAGATTAAAAAGGGTGATCAATTAACCGACGGCTCCATCAACTTGCAAGAATTGTTTGAACTTCGCGGTCGTCCGGCAGTTCAAAAATATATTTTGGAAGAAGTTCAAAATATCTATTCTTCTCAAGGTCAAAAAGTTAACGATAAACACATGGAAGTTATTATTCGTCAAATGTTTAGTCGCGTTTATGTAGAGGATGCCGGAGATACTGAATTATTACCCGGAGAAGTGGTAGAAAAAGCTCACTTGGAATTTTGCAATAATCAAGCTAAAAAAGAGGGTGGTAAAGAGGCTGTTACTCGTGAGTTATTACTGGGGATTACCCGTGTTTCCCTCTCTACCCAAAGCTTCCTTTCCGCTGCATCGTTTCAAGAAACAGCACGTGTGCTTATAAACACTGCGATTACCGGCAAAATCGATTATTTGGAAGGTCTTAAAGAGAATGTTATCATCGGCCGCCTCATTCCGGCGGGAACAGGGTTTAAAAAGTAATTTTCGCTTAATCAAGCCTAAAAAAGAGCATTTAAAACGCTCTTTTTTAGTTGATTTTTTTATGTTTTGTTGGTAAAATAAAGATAGTTAAATCCTAAGTCCTAAGCTCTAAATTCTAAACAATATTTAATATCTAATATCCAATATCTAAACTCTTATAATTTTAATATTTAAGTTTTGGTATTGTTTAGAGATTAGATATTAGTGCTTAGAGTTTTATTTAATGTTTTTATGTCCGGTCACAGTAAATGGCACCCCGGTAGCAGAATTCGCCAAAGCTCATTCGCTACGGGGCGAGACATGCTAATCCAATTTTAGTCTTTGTAATCAAATTTTTTCTTAATTCTATGTCAGGGCATTCTAAGTGGCACAATATTCAAGGTCGAAAAGGCAAACAAGATGCACTGCGTAGTGCTATGTTTTCCAAATATTCAAAATTAATTACCATTGCCGCTAAAGGTGGCGGAGATCCGGATAAAAACTTTTCTCTTCGGATTGCGATAGATAAAGCCAAAAGTGTGAGTATGCCAAAAGATAATATTGATAAAGCGATTAAAAAAGGAACGGGAGAACTCAATGACGGAATCGTTTTAGAAGAAGCGCTTTATGAAGCCTTTGGTCCTGGCGGAGTGGCTGTGCTTATCAAAGCGGTTACAGATAACAAAAACCGCACTGTTTCGGAAATTAAACACATTTTAACCAAAAGCGGTGGTAGTATGGCCGGCCCGGGTAGTGTAGCTTGGATGTTCGAACAACTCGGGGTTATAAGACTAACAGCAGAAGAGTTAAAAAACAAAAATATTTCTCAAGATGATTTTGAAATGAGTTTGATAGAAGTTGGTGCGCAAGATATTAAAGTTGAGGAAGATGAAATAGAAGTACTGACCAAAATAGAAGATTTACAAAAAGTTCTAGGTAAAATAAAAGAAATGAATATTGAGCCGAATAAGTCTGGTATCGAATGGGTAGCTAAAGAAAAAGTGGAAATACCGGAAGAAAATGTTGATAAGTTACAAAATTTATTTGGTGAATTGGAAGAAAGAGAAGATGTGGAAGATTATTTTACAAATGCTAAATAAATTTAAAATTTAGAATTTAAAATTTTTAATTAATTTTTAATGACAAATTTTTAAATTGAACATTGCACATTAATTAAAAATTGCAAAATTAAAAATTAAAAATTTGATGAGCGTATGCGAATATTGGGCATTGATCCCGGTTACGGCCGGATGGGCTATGGAGTAATAGAAAAAAAACAAAGTGGTCAATGGAAAGCGCTTGTTTATGGTTGTCTAAATACTGATTCAAAGAAATCTTTTGTTTGTCGTTTGATGGAAATTAAAGAAAAAGTTGATGCTCTTAGTAAAAAATACAAACCAGAAGTTATGGGAGTGGAAAAATTATTTTTTTTCAAAAATGCCAAAACCGCGATGGATGTTGGGCAAGCCAGAGGAGCGATACTGCTTGCCGGGATTGAAAATAAAATGGAAATTTATGAGTTTACTCCTTTGCAAGTAAAACAAGCGATTACCGGCTATGGCAAAGCGGAAAAAAAACAGATACAAAAAATGACTGCTACTGTTTTGGGGTTAAAACAAAAAATCAAATCCGATGATGCTGCCGATGCCTTGGCAGTGGCTGTTTGTGCGGCACAAAGATTGTGGATGGAAAAAATTAAAAGCAGATAAGCTGGTAAGCTAGTAAGCCGGTAAGTTTGTAAATAATAAGGAAAAACACCCTAAAGGGTGTTTTTTAAAAATTATTTTACAAATTTAAACCTTGGAATTTTTTTGCCGTCAACTATTATTTCCTCGCAAAATTTTTCTTTTGGCCTTATCCAAATGGCATTTTTGCCAAATTCCGCGGAATCGTAAAGCGCTTTATAAACTACCAGGTCTTCCAGAGTATCACTGTCTTTACCGACAGCGATAACTTCGTATAAATTACCTTTAAAATGTTGATAAATACCTAATTGCAGATCTTCCATATGTTTAGTGTTCAAATAAAGTAGCGGTGTACATTAATATTACACCAAAAATAAAAACAACAAAAGAAAGCATGGATTTTTTGAGATTTGTTTCTTTGCGAATTTCTGGCATCAAATCCGAAGAGGCAATATAGATAAAACCCCCGGCGGCGAAAGGCAGAAGATAAGGAATAATATTTTCTAGTTTAAAAGAAACAAAATAACCGACTACCCCACCCAAAAGCACGGTTAAGGCTACTAGAAAATTCACAAGCAGGGCTTTTCTTTTTTCAAAACCTGCATGAAGCAATACGCCAAAATCACCAATTTCCTGCGGTATTTCATGTAGGGCAATGATGGCAACAGTAACCAAACCCAAACGAATGTCTATCAGAAAAGTACTGGCAATTACCAAGCCGTCAATAAAGTTATGTAAAGAATCTCCAACTAGATTCATATAACCAAAAGTGTGGACCGGGCATTCTCCTTTATGACAGTGACGCCAAAATAGGGTTTTTTCCAAAAGAAAAAAGAAAACAAAAGATAAAAGGGTGATCAAAAAAATTAACTCAGCATCGAGCTCGTGGGCGGCTTCGGGTAAAAGATGTAAAAAAGCCCCGCCAATAAGCGCACCGGCGGAAAGAGCTACTAAAAAAAGAGTTATTTTATTTAAGGTTTCTTTTTTTAGATAAAGTAAAAAGAGAGCTATCCAAACACAAAGAGTAATGGCTAGACACGAAAGAACAATTAAAAAAAGTGTGTTCATAATTTATTAAATTAAATATCAAAATTAAGGAATTAAATTTTCTTTTGTCTCTTTTTTGTAAAGGAAATAACAGAACAGTGAAGTAAAGAAAGCGCCAAAACCGTTAACTATCAGATCAGACATAGTATCTCGCAATCCGCTACCCTGATATGGTTTGCCAATCATTATTTCCGTATCCGGCAAATTCCATTTTTGATGGGCGGTTTTAAACAGGACATCTGATGTAAATTCAAGTATTTCCCAAAGTACCCCGGCGGTAACCGCTATGGTAAAAGCTAAAAAAGCCAAAAAACCAGGACGAATATTTAATTTATAGTGGAGATTTATTTTATACATAAAAATAAAACTGACAAAACCGATAATAATTCCGGCCAAAGTGTGTAATAAATCATCCCACCACCAAAAACGATAATACATATCAAAGCGAACACTGAAAAACATTCCCGCATAAACAAACAAAACAATAGTTATTTCCAAAATTTCCGGGATATTTAGTTTTTGGTGCTTGCGAATATAACCAGGTACGAAAGTTAAAAGCAGGGTTATCAAGGTCCAAAAACCCAGCTCCAATCTTTTGTAAAGTTCTTCAAAAACTTCTGTTTTGGAAACATCGCCGTCCAAGAATATTTCAAAACCGACAAAAAATAAGTTTAAAAAAAGCGAAGCCAATAACAATAAACGAACGGTGGTCAAAATGCGATCACGCCAACTTTTTTTATTTTGTTTTTCTGGGTTTTTTTCTAACATGTTTTATTTATTTTGATAGGTGTAGGATTTTTTCATCGCCTTCCAAAAAACATCTCGTTGAATACAATGCGGATTGCTCCCGTCGCAATCTTTGTTTTCCAAGATATTACCGTATTTGGCAAAAGTATTTTTGTCCTCATACATGTAAGGGTCTTTTTGCAAGTTGGCAGTAACGGCTGCATGAGCTTTGTCTACATTGCCACTAAACTTACGCAATTCTTCCTCCATGCCTTTATTGTAAGCTCGGACTAAACCACGAAATTCGGCCGATTGAGCCTCTTTTTTGACTGTATCTATAGCTTCGCCCAAAATTGCGGTTACCGGAGCGGAAGCAGGAGAATCCACTAAATCAAGCAGTTCGCCAAAAGCTTCTTTCTTGGCTTCGTCCATTATTTTGTCATAGATTTGGTCTTTGATGTAACCTGTAACTCTATCAGCTTCACGCCCAAAATCTTGCTGTTTTTGACTAAGACCTTTTTCTATAGCTGCTTGTCTTTCTAACATTCTTTGATAAAAAAGCAATTGTTCATCATATTTTTTTTCCGCTTCGGTTGGATTGCTATTCCAAAATTTCAAACTATCAACAGCATTGCCAAATTTTTCATTCCAACGCAATTTTACTATTTCCGAGGGGTCCATATTTTCAATGTCATTTTTTGGATCATTTTTGTAAGCCAACATTTCGCTTAGCGATTTATATTCTTGGTCGCTGAGCTTTTCTCCTTTTCCTCGCAGGCTATCGTTTAAGGCGGTTAAGGCATCTTTGGTTTTTTGATCAATTCTCCCGCTATAATAATCCATCGCCACTTTTTTATTCATGGGATCGGATAATGATTCGTAATCTTTTTTGTTTTTATCATCCATCACGCCCAAATAGTCGTTTCTCTTTTTTTCCAAACCGTCCAATTGTTTTTGTAATTCGGCATCCGGATTGTTTCTCAACTCTTCTTTGAGTATATTTATTTGATCATCTATTTCCAAGACACTGCCCGGTAATAAATAAGGACCAACTTGAGAAACACAACTTTTTTTATCAGCGCCGGATAGCATCAAACAACCTTCTGGGTTTTTGAATTTTACCGAGGCTCCCAAAATACATTCTTCTTTGGTGTAAGAATAAAGCCCGCCTTGGATTTTATCGCAAGCGCTCAAATCGCCGGTGTTTTCCGCAATTCGCAAATAACATTTATCTCGTGGCGGATTGGAACCGCTAAAACCCTCACCTTTGATTTTAGCGCAAGTATCGGTATCGCCTTCTTGAACACCGGCATTTTGATAACAATGATCAGGATCGTCAAAAAAACTGCACGCCCATTCATTTATATCTCCGATACAGCCGTTAAGAAACATAGGGGAGAGCAAAATAATCACTGCGGTAGTAACTTTTTTATTTAAACCTTTTTTAACCAAAAGTTTTATTATCAAAACGATAAGCCAAATCAAAGTCAAAGCAAAGATAAATTTGGCCGTAGAAAGCAGAGGGTAACCGATATAATTGATAACACCGCGAGCAATGTCAGTATATCTATTTTCAAAATAAACCAGCTGTCTGGCAAATAAATACCAAGGCAAAGCCATCAAAGCTGTTAAAAGAGGATAGATAAAAGTATTATTTTTTAGCTTGGTTTTGCGTAAAATCGCATAAAATATATATCCGCCAAGCATAGACAAAAGGCCAAAAATTAAACCCGCATAAATACTGTATTTACTAAAAATATTTATGACGCGTTTATCGGCGATATCGGGAAATTTGATAGTGGCTAGATCATAGGCAAAAAAGTAAAAAACTCCGGTAAAAACAAACCAAAAAAGTAGTGGCAACCAAGCGGAATGTAAAAAACATTTTTTTGTTTTTTCCCCAGTACTAGAACTTCGTTCAGTACGGGGCATCGCTTCCCCCTCGATTTTTTCCGGATTGTTTTTAACAACCTCTTCTTTTTTTTGCAAGTGTTGTTCGTCCATATT
>CAYUIA010000008.1:0-21111 GCA_964444635.1 uncultured Gammaproteobacteria bacterium | reverse complement strand
GTGGGTGGGGAAGGTTTCGAACCTTCGAAGGCGGAGCCAGCAGATTTACAGTCTGCCCCATTTGACCACTTTGGTACCCACCCAAAAAACTAATCTAAGCTATCTAGACGTTCTCTAAAATCGGAAAGTTTGTTGTTTTCCGGATTAACCATCCGGAGTTCTTGCCAAGTTTTTTCCGCCAATAACTTATCGTCACATATTATAGCAGTTTCTATCAATAAGTCAAGATACTTGGGATTCCTCGGTTCCAACTCATAGGCAGAGCGCATTGCTTCTCTGGCGGATTCCGGTTGCCCCACTTTCAAGAGCAACTCAGCCAAATGAAAAAAACGTGGCGCCAACGTATCTCCTATCAAAGCCGCTTGTTGGTAATAATTTATCGCTTCATCCAATTTATTTTGTGTTTCTTTCAGCTCCCCCAATTTCATCAAAACATTGTCGTCGTTTTTATTTAAAGTCAACAAAAATTCATAAGTCTCGGCAGCTTCATCGTAATTTTCTTTGGCCAGATAAGTATCGGCTAAACCGCGATAAATATCCGCCGATTTCGGATCAAGTCTCAAAGCTGCAATATATAATTCTTCAGCTTTATCATAATCGGCAACAGTAAAAAAATTCTGCGCTTCTTTGACAAGCTCTTTTATTTTATCTTCTCTTTCTTTCCCGGTCATTTCTTTTTCTTCCTCTTTTTTGCGCATACTTTCTTCATAACGCCATAATTTTTCTATCCGATGAACCAAAACTCTAAATTTATTTTGAACAAATAACCAGACACTTTTCAAGAAAAAAAGTTTATTCGCTATTTTTTTACCAAACTCTTTTCCTTTACTGTCCAATCTTTTGAAAACTATTTCTTTTTTCTTTTTTTGTTCTATTTCTTCGGGTAAATTATTTACATCCAGATTCGCCAAAACCGGAATCTTGGATAAAAAAAGATACAACAATATTGCTAAACAAAGTAAAATTATCAATAAGAAAACTATGTTATACATATAATATATTATTGCGCAGTCTTAAGTATTTGCAGCCAGCTTTCAATCTTGGCCGAAGCACCGCCAACCAAAACCCCGGAAATATCCTCTTGTTTGAGATAATCACCGCAATTTTCCGCATTTACACTTCCGCCGTATAAAATAATCGGCTCTGTTTCCGGTAGTAACTGATTGATTATTTTTTTGATTCTTTCGTGTTGAATTTGCGCATCCAAAGGCTCGCAAGCATTACCCGTACCTATCGCCCAAACCGGTTCATAAGCTATTATGAGCTCTCTACCTTTTTCCCAAACCAGACTGTCATAAGCGGCTCTTAGTTGAGCTTCAAGCACTTCCATGGTTTTATCTTCATTTCTTTCTTGTTGAGTTTCACCGACACAAAGAACCGGTGTCAACTTGGTATTGTTTAAAACATTTTCCAATTTCATCCTGACATTATGATTGGTCTCACCAAATTGATGTCGACGTTCGCTGTGCCCTATAAGGGCGTATTTACAACCGATATTTTCCGCCATTAAAAAAGATGTTTCACCGGTATATCCGCCTTTGTCTATCCAATAACCGTTTTGTATCCCGGTATTTATCCCTAAATCGTTTAGGGTTTGGGTGACGGTTTGCAAAGATAAAACATTTGGGAAAATCGCCAAATTATAACTTCTTTCTTTTCCTTTTAATTCTTCAGCCAAACCATTTGCTAAAATATTACTCTCGTCATAATCCAAATACATTTTCCAATTTGCAAAAAAATAAGGTTTTTTAAAAGACATATTTTTACTTTAAAATTTTTAAAATCGCTTTTTGGGTAAAAGGACCGATAACCGCCGCAAATAATTTTTTTTCGTCAAAAAGTTTTTGCGCCAAAATTAAAACTTGTTTTCTGTTAACCGCTTTTATTTTCCTACATGTTTCTTGATAGCTTTCTATTTTTCCCAAAAAAACCAGATCCTTAACCGTTGTTTGGGCTTGCGCCGCGCTATCTTCCAAAACTAATGTCAAATGACCTATCAAATTATTTTTTGCATCATTTAATTCTTTTTCGCTAACTTCTTCTTTTTTGATTTTTCTCAATTCTTTTTTTATAACTTCAAAGGCCTCTTTCAATCTGGCCGGATCCAGGCCGCTCTGTATTTGTACCGTACCGGTATCGCGAAAAAAATCACCGCCGGCGCGAACCATATAAGCCAACCCTCTCTTTTCTCTCACTTCGGAAAAAAGACGCGAACTCATACTTCCGCCCAAAATATTGAGTAAAACAGCGGCCGCATAACGGCGAGGGTCTTTCTGGTTCAGTCCGGGAAAACCCAAAATAACATGCGCTTGATCAATGTTTTTTTGTTTAACCAAAACTCTTTTTTCAAGTGAAATATTTTTTTTCGGCCAAGTTGCTTTATGATATCCTTGAGTCCTAAACCATTTTTGACTGTATCCTGTTTCTAAATTTCCAAAATACTTTGCAATTAAAAAGTCTATTTTTTTATCAAACTTACCGGCTACCGACAAAACCGCATTTTGCGGTAAATAACTTCCTTTATAATAATTCCACAATTGTTCCCTGGTTACATTTTTGACGGTATTTTTTGTACCACCGACATCTCGACCAAGCGGTGTATCTCCAAAAACAGCTTTCATAAAAAGATTATCTATATCCATGGTCGGATTATCTTCATACATTCGCAATTCTTCCACAATAACACCTTTTTCTTTTTCAACTTCTTGTGGCTCCAATTTGGAGTTAAAAACCATATCGGAAATCAAATCCAAAGCCAAAGAAATTTTCTTGGCATCTATTTTGATATAATAAGCTGTGTATTCTTGTGAAGTGAAAGCGTTGTAATGCGCTCCATAGGCATCCAACTCCCGAGAAAGGTCCAGGGCGGTCGGACGTTTATGTGTTCCTTTGAACATAAGATGTTCAACAAAATGAGAAGCTCCGGAAATATTTTTTTCTTCATAACGAGAACCGACCGGCAACATCAACATTACCGTTACCGCGTTGGTGCCGGGAACAGGTGTCTTAATCACTTTCAAACCGTTTTTTAATTTAAAAACCTTAGACATATCTCAAGCGAATTTTTCCGCAAAATAACTTTTTAAATTTTCTATTTCCACTCTCTCTTGTTGCATAGTATCTCTATCGCGTACTGTTACTTTTTTATCTTCCAAACTATCAAAATCCACAGTCACACAATAAGGAGTGCCGATTTCGTCTTGGCGACGATAACGCTTGCCGATAGAACCGGTTTCGTCATATTGGGTCATATAACCTCCCCAAAGAGAAGCCTGGATTTCTTTGGTCAGATTAACCAGCGGCTCTTTTTTGGACAAAGGTAAAAAAGCGATCTTGATAGGCGCTAAATCTTTGTGTAAACGAAGCACTACTTCTTTTTCATGTTTACTATCTTCGTCTCCGCTCCTAGTATCAACTTCTTCGTAAGCGTCTATCAAAAACATCAAAGCGGCTCTATCTGCGCCGTCAGAAGTTTCCAAAACCCATGGAATATATTCCTCGCCGGTTTCCGCATCTTTATACGTCATATTATTTTTAGAATATGAACCGTGACGACTCAAATCCCATTCGCCGCGATTGTGCACCCCGGCCATCTCTTTCCAACCGCCAAACGGAGTATTATATTCTATATCCCAAGCATCTTTGGCATAATGTGCTCTCTCATCTTGCGCATGCTGACGCAAACGGATATTTTCTTCTCGCAAACCCAAAGATTTATACCAACCAAATCTTTGCTCTTTCCAATATTCATAAAGCTTGTCCGCTTCTCTAGGATTTACAAAATATTGCATTTCCATTTGCTCAAATTCACGCATGCGAAAAATAAAATTTTTAGTAGTTATTTCATTGCGAAAAGCTTTACCGATTTGCGCGATACCAAACGGTATTTTTTTTCTCATTGTTTCTTTTACCGCCAAATAATCCAGATAAATTCCTTGACATGTTTCTCCGCGCAAATAAACTTCTTCTTTTTGTCCTTCAACCGCCCCGAGTTCTGTTTTGACCAAAAGATTAAAATTCTTGGGTTCGGTCAATTCTCCGCCACAATCAGGACAATTAATATCCTTCATCTCTACCGGTTTTTCTTTGACATAACCCGGTTCCGCTTGTCTAGCCTCAAGTAAATGATCGGCGCGAAAACGATGATGACAATTTTTACATTCCACCAAAGGATCGTGAAAACTTTGTAAATGACCGGAAGCCTCCCAAACGATTTTGGGAGTCATAATAGCGGAATCCAAACCGACCACATCGTTTCTTTCTTGTACCATTTTTTTCCACCATGCTTTTTTCAAATTATTTTTGAGTTCCACGCCAAGAGGTCCGTAATCATAAGAAGCCGATAATCCCCCGTAGATTTCCGCCGATTGGAATATGAAGCCTCTTCTTTTTGCCAAAGCGATAATATTTGCAAATTTATCCGCCATAAAATTAAACGTTAGTTATTTCTTCTTCTTTATTATCTCCAATATTTTTTATTTCTTCATTATATTTTTTTACTATTTCTTCCAATTCTTCTTGCAGGCGATATTTTTCATCCTCGGAAATACTTTTGGCTTTTTCCTCAGTCAAGATAGCGTCTCTGATTTCTTCCCTAATCTTTCTCACGGAAATTCTGGCGTTTTCCAATTTTTGATGCAACACTTTCACCAGTTCCGCCCTTCTTTCCACGGTGAGTTCCGGCAAACTTACTCTTATCAACCTGCCGTCATTAACCGGATTAATACCCATTCCTGAATCACGAATTCCTTTTTCCACCGCTGCCAATAAACTTTTATCCCACGGTTCAATGTTTAAAGTTTTGGAATCGGCTACGGAAACAGAAGCCACAGCTTTGAGTTGTTGTTTGGTACCGTAGGCTTCTACAAAAACATTTTCCACCAAAGCGGTATTGGCACGACCGGTACGCAAACCGGCAATATCGGTCTTGAGAAATTCAACAGCTTTGTCAAAATCACTTTTAAAATTATTTAGATTCATAAATAAAAAATTTAATTAAGTACGGTAAAACCCATCAAGATACTGCTGTCGTTTTTGGCATTGACTTTTATCATCACCGGCAAAGTATTGGTAGGTAATTTTTTAGTTTCCCATTTGACTCCGCCGTCTGATGATTTATAAAAAGTTGATCTAAGATGAGCGTTTTTATCTCCCAATTGCGAACCCGTATAATAAATCTCTTTTGGATTTTTTTCATTAATGTCAAAAGCCAAAATCGTCACTGCGCCAGGAGGAGTCAAAAGTTTCAATTCCGTCCAAGTTTGACCGGCATTATCAGATCGCAAAATACCGTATTTACTTATCCAAAACAAACTGTCTTTTTGCGCCGTATTTAAAACCAAACGATAAAAATTAAAGGTGTCATCGCTGAATTTTTTCAATTCTTCGTTTAAAGTTATCCAATTTTTACCTCCGTCATCGCTGCGATACAAACCTTTTCTATAAGAAGCCGTATATAACCTGCCCGGCACTTTATGATCAACTTCCAATTGTTGCAATTGGAAATTAAATCTCTTAACCGTCTGCCAAGTTTTTCCTTCGTCTTTTGACGCCAAAAGATCGCCGTTTAATTGCGCACCATAAACTGTTCTGGCTCCGGAGTTATCAATGGCGATAGAAACAAAACGTTCGTTGGTTCTGGTTTCGGTAAAAACCAAGCTCCATGAACGAGAACAATCTGTTGTTTTATAAATATTAGGTCCGTCGCTGGCATAAATAACACATTTGTCTTTAGGGTCGACTGCTAATGCATAAATAAATTTGCCGGAAAAAAATTTTACTTCTTGCCAACTATCACCATTGTCGTAAGTGTAAAAAAGTCCTTGTCCTCGCGTGCCTAAATAAAAAGCGTTTGAGTCGCTTGGATCCTCAAAAATACGAAAAATCTTAAGTCCGGCGATACTTTTAACTCCTTGCGGAGTTGGAAATGCCGTAACCGCTTCCCAAGTATCACCTTTATCCAAAGAACGATAAACGCCCATCGGCCCTGTCTCTTTACCGCCGATATTGATACAACCGGCACCTGTAAACAAAATGGCGCAAAGCGATAAAATAAAAATTTTTATTCGCATATTTTTAAAATTTTAATAAAAATTGTTCAACGGCCAAACGAGTTTGAACGTTGTTTTTTAAATAATTTTGTGTTTTTACAATTTCATCAATAATCAAGCCGATTTCCAAAGGACTGTAGTTTAGTATTGCTAAATCGCTTTCTTTCAACAAATCGGAAACTCTGCCTTCTGTACGAAACAACATCACTTCTCGCCATAACCCCATCCAAAAATCCATTTTTTTTATCAGCGCATCCCTGGACTTATTACCGTCTTTTTCAGAAAAAAACTCTTCCAATAGGTTTATTCTTTCCGCAAATCCCATTTTAAACATTGACAACCACTTTCTAACTTCTGCTTTATATTCTTCGATAATTTCTTTATCTTTTATCAAAGTTAACGCTTTACCGGGTAAGCCGCCGGAAAGTTTCGCCGCCAACTCGGATTCTTTTTGATCATAACCGAACTCTGTCAATCTTTCTAAAATTTCTTTTTTGCCAACGGGGTAAAAAAATATTTTTTGACATCTGGAGAGTATGGTCGGTAAAATATTTTTTTCATGATCGCCCAAAAAAAACAGATAACTTCCTTGGGACGGTTCTTCCAAAACTTTTAATAGAGCATTGCCCGATTCAGCGTTCAAATAATCCGCGCCGTCTATGATAAAAAATTGCCCTTCCGTCACCCAAGATTTTTTAGCCACCAATTCTTTAATTTCTCTGGCTTGAGAAACGGTAATTTCTTTTTTTATTTTTCCGGTTTTTTCATCTATTTCTCTTTGAAAAATATGAAAATTCGGATTTTGTTGTAAAAAATTTTCATCTGTTTTTAAAACTTTAGCCGCAATTTTTTTGACTAAAGTCATTTTCCCCACTCCGCTTGGTCCGCAAAAACAATAGGCGTGCGCAAGACGGCCGTTTTCCACGGCTTTTTCAAAAAAATCTAAATTTTTTTTATTTCCGATAAACACAATATTTCAGATTATTAATATATCAAAATTTGGCTAATTTTGCAACTTTATAAGTTCGTTTGCGGTAATGTTGGCTGTTTTTTGCCAAGAAAAATTATCGGCTCTTTTTAAACCAAACTGCCTAAATTCATTTAAAATAATATCATCTTTTAATAATTTACCCATTTTTTCAGCTAAATCAAGCCAATTTTTTGGATCAAAATAAATATAATTTTCTCCTCCAACTTCTTCCAAGCTATTTCCTTTGGCTGCTAAAACAGGACAACCGCAAGCCATAGCTTCGATTAACGGTATGCCAAAACCTTCATAAAAAGAAGGAAAAACAAAAAGTAAACATTTTCTAAAGCAAGCGGCTATTTGTTTATCGCTCAACCAACCGGTTAATATAATATCTTTTTTATAACCGCTCTTATTGACTGCTTTTTCAATTTTTTCAAAACCATACCCCGGCTTGCCCGCCAATACCAAAGCAATATCATTATTCTCTTTTATTTTCTCAAAAGCGCGGAGCAAAGAAATTACATTTTTCTTTTCTTCCAACCTGCCTACGTAAAAAATAAAATTTTTATTTATCGGCAAAAAAGACAAATCCGATAAAAAACTTTCTTTCGCGGAAAAATAAACATTTTTGTCATAACCCAAAGGTGTAACTATGATATTTTCAGGAGAAAATTTATATAATTTGATAAATTCATTTTTACTAAATTGTGAAGGAGTGAGTATTTTTTTGGCCACCTTGGCGATTCTTTTATTCATCCACTTCAAATATATTTTTCCCAAAAAACTATAAGCCTCCGGAAAAAACATAAAAGCGCTATCATGGACGGTTACAACCGTATTTTTTGGACACCCAAAAGGAATCAATTGGCCGGGGGCAAAAAAAATATCCGGCGGATTCAAGATCATTTCCAAAGAAAGCCTTGTTTGGCTCCATAATTTAGCAAACGGCCATTTCAAAATTTTTAACTCCCAGTTTTTTGGCATATCCTCTGCAAGTCCTGATAAAAGCGGCTTTTGGGAATACAAAATCACCCTCACATCCGAGGGTATTTGTTTTTTAAGATTGTTTATCATCTGCCAACAATAATTCTCCACTCCGGTTCGTTGTTCTTTGTTGGCATGATTGGCTTCAATACCTATTATCATATAATTTAAATTCTAAACCCTAAGTCCTAAATCCTAAACAATATTTAATATTTAAAATTATAAATTATTTAGAGCTTAGAAATTAGAGTTTAGAGCTTCGACAATTATTTCGTAGCCAAAATACTTCTCTTATAACTTTCAATATTTTCCAGAGCTATCCCCGTGCCTTTAGCCGCACAAAAAAGAGGTTCGTCGGCAACATATGTCGGCACTCCTGTAGCTTGAGTAATAAGTTCGTCCAAATTACGAAGTAAGGCAGAACCACCGGTCAAAATAATACCTTTATCCATCACATCAGCGGATAGTTCCGGTGGGGTTTTGTGTAAAACATCTTTAATAGCATTGACCAAAGAGTTCAAATCATGTTGCAGAGCTTCGGTAACATCGTCTGAACTTACGGTTACTATCCTGGGCAGTCCGGTTATCAAATCTCGGCCTTTTATATTAACTGTCAAAGGTTTGGCCATATACATAGCTGAACCGACACTTACTTTTATCTCTTCCGCAGTATGTACGCCTATTTCCAAATTATATTTACGACGCACAAAATCACCTATCGATTGATCAAATTTATTACCTCCGATTCGCACCGACCCCCAAGAAACTATTCCACCCAAAGAAATAACCGCGATTTCCGCAGTACCGGCGCCAATATCTATTACCATATGTCCGGAAGCCGCACCTATCGGAATATCCGCACCTATTGCCGCTACTAACGGAGCTTTGATAAGATACGCCGCTCGAGCTCCCGAAGCTATAGTTGCGTCAATAACCGCTCGACGTTCGGTTGAAGTAATGCCGGCCGGAACAGCCACCATCACTTCCGGACGAAAAAGATGGATTCCACCCAATGCTTTATTGATAAAATAACGCAACATCGCTTCAGTGGTACGATAATTGGCGATAACTCCTTCTTTGAGCGGATGCTCGGCAATAATACTATCAGGGGTTCTGCCGGTCATGTCTTTGGCTTCCAAGCCAACAGCCAAAATTTTACCATCGGTTTTGGAAATAGCCACCACACCGGGTTCGTTAACCACAATCCCCTTTTTAGGAACATAAACCATCACATTATTTGTCCCTAAATCTATAGCCACTTTCTTAATAAACATAAACAATTCAAATACAAATTTTAAAAAATTAATCTAACTTGACTTTAAAAACTCTATCCAGGCGTAAATCCGTAGAAACTTTATAACTGGAATCGCCAAAATTTTCAGGCTTTTCGGCAACATCCGCCGCTATTATGTTTTTACCAAAATCAAGGTTGAGTGTCAATTTATGCTCTACAGTACCTATTTGTTTTTGCACCAACAATTCATATTCGCCGTTTTCAATCATTTTGACGACTTGCGGAGAAAGATAATATTCAAAAGACAACTCTCCTGTTTGACCGGGCTCGATAGAGATAAAGGTTCCGAACCATTTTTTACCGTTTTCTTCACCTTGACTGATAATAGCCGGTTCTTTGCTTTTTTCATAACGCATCGCTCCGTCAACTTTTATCAACTCGCTATCTAACGGCAAAAACAACTGGACATAATTGCGGTATCTGGTGGTTCGCCAATCAAAACCTCCTGTGTGTTTATATTTCATAGAAACCTTAGCTGTAAATTTTCCACTGGTTGTCGGCGCCAAACTATAAACCAACTCTCTTTCCATAACCAAATCCGTCTTCAAAGCTCCTAAGTTAGCATCCGCCCATAAAATAAAATCTTTTTCATTTTGTTTTATTTCTCCACCCCAACCGCCGGAAATAATTTTATTTTGCATTAATGGATCAATGGCGTAGATAATTATTTGTTTTTCCCTAAGCATTTCTTTGGCAAGCTCTATAAACTCCGCATTGTGTCTCAAAAAATCACGACCAAAATTTACAAAAGCCATTCTGGCTAAATCTTGCAACATTTTTTTTCGATCAGAAAACTTCACCCCTCTTTTGGCATAGCCGTATTCTACCTCCCATTGCAATTTTTCCACAAAATTATCGGCGTTAAACTCCATCCCACCAACCGTAAGCGGGCCGGTTATTCGCAAAATCTCCTGCACGACTGTCGGGGTGATACCTATAATATAATCGATTTCTTTAGCAGACACCCCTCTCTCTAAGGTATATAACTCCAAAGATTTTTTAGCAGACTGGACAAAGTCTGGTGACCAATTACTATCCCGGAAAAACCATTTATCTACTCCTAAATAATCCTTTATCGGATCGGGCGGAGTAGTGTCAACAAAAGAAACTGCATTATTGTCCAATATTTCCGTGCCTTCTACTTTTAATAAATGCGGAGTGCCTTTTTCTGTTCTAATAGTCGCATAAGAACCGATAAAGCCTCCGCCTGGGCGCAATTCTGTATTATTTAAAAATAAGACTAAAACATGTTTTTCTTGATTAAAACCCAGGCCATCGTAAACAATATCATAAAGATAATCGTTTTTAATCGCCGGTTTTCCGTAATTTTCCAAAACATACTTTTGCATCCCGCCGTCTTTAAACCAAAAATACAAAATCATGATAGTCAAAGCCATCAAACCGGCGATGATCAGCAAAACATAAAATATTTTTTTCAACATATTTTTTATTTATTATTAACGCTTTTTTTGAGAAACATTAAAGCCTAGATATTTGCCAAACATCAGATGCGTTACCGCATCAAGACATGGCAAAGCGGAAAAAATAAGCAGAGATACGGGCAATAAAATCCACTGGCCAATCATAGTCAAATATTTAAAATGTGGTTCATGTTCCGGTTTTTGCGGCAAGATCAGCATGCTCATAATAGCTGACAAAAGCAAACCGCTCATAGCTATAAACATCATGGTCTCAAGCATGTGCGGAGTATTAAAAAATAAAGCGCTTTGTCGAACTTCTTCACCGGCCACAAAAAGCGGCAGCCTACCAAAGACAGTAATAATTATTGCCACCACCGCCCAACTCCACTTTCCTTCCCATTCTCGAAAAATAACACTGATTTTTTTCCACCAAGGAATTTCCCGAACTTTAGGCGCAAACCAAAGCAAAAACGGGATATTTTCCGTACCCCAAGCCCAACGTCTTTGTTGGTAATAAAGATTTTTCAAACTTTTCCAGATACTTTCATCTCTAACCGTATCCATAGAAACCGGGATATAAAGCGGGGTAACTTCATAATCACCTTTATAGTGCAGCCAACATTGATAAAAAATCCTGGAATCCTCGGAAACAATATTCTTGGCGTGCCCGCCGACATCCACAATCGCCCGAAAACTCATACTGTGCGAAGAAAAAGTTACCAAATTGTCCAGACGTGCAAGTGAAAAAAGCATCCAAAAAGTAGTCCCGAAAGACATTATTCTCAAAACCCCCGGCGATTCCCATAAATTATTGTTATAAAGAGTAACCGGTTGAAAAGAACTGCGTTCCGGTCGCGGATGCAAACAATAAAGATAAGTCAGATGAGCAAAATACTGCGGATGAACAACCGTGTCCACGTCAAAAACCGAAACTATAACATCTTTGTAATTCCATCCCTTGACATCAACATATTTTTTAAATTCTTTTTCCGCATAATGTATATTACTGCCTTTACCGGGTATCTCATCCAACAAATTTTTCGGATGGGTGGTAAATAGCAAATCCGCAAATTTTCCTTCATAATCTTTCCTAACCAAGGCTTGAAGTTCGGTCCAATGATCTTGTTTTCTTTGTTCTCCGGCTATAACCACATAGAGTTCTCCGGCGGGATAAGACGAATCAAGCAAGGCATTAAGTGTGCTTTTTAGAACTTCATATTGTTCGTTATAAACCGGTAAAAAAACGACGTTCTTTTTTTGCGATTGCCACTCGGGAAATTTTTTATCGAGCATCAACAGCCAATCTTTTTTAATCGCCAAGCGAAATCTAAACCAGGACAAAATCAAATATATGGAAAAATAAACAACTCGCAAAACCCAATAAACTGAAAAAACCAACATAAAATAGATAACCCAAAGCGGTTTCAAAAAAGACAAAATCAACCCCAAAATTAAAGTAAGCCAGATAGACAAACCTGGCAAAATTTCATAAAAACGATATTTTGTATAATCGGAAATCATAAATCTTTTTTTGCCGGTCCGATATTGGGCCGACCACTATATTTAGCGCTCAAATAAAAACTTTTTTTACTTGTTTTGATTTTTTTCAAAAATTTTATAACAGTAAAATTTTCCAAACCAATCACAGGTTTTTTTAATAAAAAACTCAAGGTATTTGCGAAAGTCACCGTCACTCTGGCGGAAGTAAAGCGACCCGCGCCGAGCTTTACCCCAAAACCTTTAAAATTTTTCAAATTGATTTTTCTCTTTTTTAAAAGATCATCAAAACAAAACAATATTCCTTTTTGCGCTTTTAAACCGACATAAGTAATTGTTTCAAATTTTGCGGCGGAAAAAATCAAAGTAAAATAAATTTTTCTATCCTCGCTACTGTCCAAAAAAAGATACATAAAAATTAACTTAAAAAGCCATAATCATCTACGACTTTTATATAAGCGCTTTCCAGCAGGTGATACAAAAATTTATCTCCCATCTCTTTCCTGTCCAAAAAATCTTTTTCATCAAAAACCGTATAGCGCAACTCTTTGCCTATATTTTTTTCAAATTCTTGAACGATTTTACTAAAGACGTTTTGCTTTATATTACCCACAACGAGCAAGTCTGTAGGCGCTCCTTTGTCCTGGGTAAAATAACCGGACAAAAGCATAAATTTTACTTTTCCGGATTTAGCGACGAGCTTATCCACAAACTCTCTTTCTTCGAGCATCTGGGCTTTATCTATCAAATTTTTCAACTCTTGATGGAGCAAAAAACCGGTTTGTAAACGATAACTTTTCACATTTTCCCTACCATTTTCTTTTTTTTCCAATCCGGATAGCTTGGCGATTATACCCAAATTTTCCAAATTGGCTATTTCTCGACGCACACCATTTATCTGACTTTCACAAAGCCGAGTAAGTTCTCGAACATAAAAAGAACGCTCCGGATAAGCAAAAAATACCCTCAGGAGCTTTAAACGGGTTTTTGAACCAAAAAGGTGTTCAAGCATAAAATTCCTATTGTAATTTTTAGTTATTATTAGTATAATAAAACCAGCTTAAAAAGTCAAAGTTTTATGGATAAATTACTTCAATTAAACGAATTTTTCGTAGAGGGCGGACATCAAGAGATTTCGCATGTTTTACTCAATCTCATTCAACCGACCAATGAAAAAGAAGAAAAAGAAAAAGGTTATTTTTTTGCTATTTGCGAAATAAATCACGGCAACATCCAGCAAATCACGGAATTACAAAGGATAATGGGTGAAATAGAAAACGGTTATTATGAAACAAACGATACTGAAGACAAAAACGCTCTAGAAATAGTTTTGGAAAAAATAAACAGTCAAAACTTGGCTTTGTTTAGCTTAAACCTATCTCTTAATTGCGTTATCGGCGCTATCAAAAGCAATGAAATAATTTTTTCTTATTGCGGCAAACCCAATATCGTTCTTTTTTATGCCGGTAAAGAAAAAATATACAAAAAAATGGATCTAACCGAAAACGAAGACGAAGAAGTTGATGAAGGTAAAACTTTGTTTTCTCAAATGGTCACAGGAAAAGTAAGTCCCGGGGATTTCTTTTTTATCGGTACCAAAAAAATAACCGAGTATTTCAACCATGATCGTCTGCAAAAAATCATCACCACGCGCGATCCGCAGCAAAGCACCGAACACATCCGTCGAGTTCTATCAGAACTTAAAAACGGCTTATCTTTTGGCGGACTTATTATCAATCTCAAAGAAAAATACGCCGTAGAAAAAGCTCCTGAGAAAAAAAATCCTTTTTTTCCAAAAAATCCGGAAAAAGTTAATTCCCTTTTTCTCATGGAACAAAAAACCGCCAACACACTATCCCCTTCTTTATTTAGCGATTGGGGAAATAAAATCAAAAACAAAACTTCATTTTTAAAATTTTCGGAAAAAAAATCCGTGCCCGAAAAAATTTCTCAAAACACCGATACGCAAATAAACTCCGCCCATCTCAAGCAACGTCTAAGCGATAAAATCAACAAAGAATCTTTGGAAAAAATCGCCAAAGTTATTGGTAAATATTTATGGGTGGCCGTAAAACATTTTGGCAAAGCTTTGTGGTGGTTGTTTTTGCTTTTTGCCGCCATCTTGGCATCGCTTTTTAAAACACTTAAAGAAATTTTCTTTTATCTGATAAACTATAAAGGGCAGCGTCGACAGATCAAAGAACGCTGGTCGCAAGCTATTTATAGCTACAAACAAAACTTCAAACACCTGCCTTTGATGACTAAAATATTGGGATTGATGTCGCTTGTGGTATTGACTATTTTTATCGCCAGTTTATTTTATCTGCAACACTCCAAAAAAATTCAAAAAGAAAACTTATATTACGAACAAACTTTCTCTTTACTTGAAGAAAAAATAGAAGAAGCGGAAAGTTTGATAATTTACACCGATCAAAACACCATGGTTTCGCTCAAAAATGAAATAAAAAATATCTTGGATTCTTTGAAATGCCGAGAAACAGACGAAGCCACTTGTCGTATCATAAAAGAAAATTATAATAAATTGGAAAAGAAAATTCAAAAATTTGTAGAAAACCCCAACATCTCAATGCTTGTCAATTGGAACATCTTGGGGTGTGCCGAGGCAACCAAATTTACAAAAGTAGACGGGCGACTCTTGGGTGTTTCGCCTGGAGGAAATTCTTTATGCGTTTATAATCTGTTAACCAAAGACGGCACGGCAACTTTGAAAATTCCCGGTGACTCCGGCGCGGCTTTGACTTTTTCTTTCCGTGATGAAAAAAGTTCTTTATTTTTTACCGCCAACAACAATCTCTACCGATATTCATCGGAACAAAATTCTTTTGAAAAAATGACAACTTCTTTTCCGGAACAAAATTATAATTTGAAAGATTTCTTGACCTACGGCAGCCGTCTGTATACGCTAGATACGCTCAATAATCAAATATATCGTCACGACGCCATACTTTCCGGCTATGGACTGGGAAAAGAATGGGTCAAAAGCAAAGAGGTGGACATAAAAAAAGGCGTTTCTTTTGCCATTGACGGAGATTTATATTTACTCAAAGAGCAAGGAGAAATTTTAAAATTTAACGCCGGCGAACTGCAAACTTTCGCCGTTTCCGGAGTTGAGCCGACACTGCAAAACGGAACCAAGATTTGGACTTATTCCGAAGACAAACAAATTTACATCTTAGACAATGTGGAAAAAAGATTAGTAGTTCTCAACAAAGACGGAACTCTCAAAAATCAATACACATCCGATCAATTTGAAAATCCGACCGATATGATAATTGAAGAAAAAAATAAAACCGCTTATATTTTAGACAAAGGAAGAGTGTACCAAATAGAACTCAAATAGGATACTAAATACGAATTAGTATAAAATTACAGACCGAAAAACCGCCTTCCAAGGCGGTCGTTTCGTAATTATGTATATTTTCGTATTTCGTATCCTACTGCTTTTTCAACTTTTTTATTTCTTCTACAAAATCATTTACTCCTTTTTTTTCACTTAACCAATACCACCACTCAACTCCCCAGAGATAAACTCTCGGAAAACCGACTTTTTGCGCATAAACAATATTTTTTTGTAACCGCGCCAAATCCATAGATCTATACTGTTCTTCAAGCGGAGTCAAAATCAAATAATGCGTATCCACCCAGGGTTCGGCTTGTAGCTCCATCACAAAAGCGTGAGATGCACTTTTACCGGCAAGCCATAATTTAGCTACATAAAAAAACGGTGGCAACCAATCATAATTAAAATATCCCAAATATTTATTCCAGATAACGCGATACATGGTAGTACCAAAATAATCGGTTGCTCTGGCGCTGCGTTGCCAAGTACTGAGCTCGCCGCTATCGGTGGTGATAAAAGGATGTTTTTCATCCAAATTTCTAACCAGTTCCACTTCGGTTTTTAAATCTTTGTATTTAAAATTTTTGCGACAAATACCAAAAGGTAAAAACGGTTCATTTTCCACTTGCCACATTTCCAAAGCCACATGATCTTTGTATCTATTTACGGTTTGCGTAATATAATTATTCAGGCCATCAACATATTGTTTTTCATCCAAACGCAAACTCCAATCCGGCACATGACATTCCGGCCAACGCGGAGTTTTTTGACCTATAGCCAAAATCACTCTGACTCCTTTTTTTTCCGCTTCTTTCATAAAATAATCCGTTTCACTGAAATCAAATTTGCCTTGTTCTTTTTCTACGCTATTCCATTGCACAGGAATACGCACAAATTTGAAACCCCAGTCATTTATGATAGAATCAAAAACTTTTTTTTCATCTAATTGTAAATATCGCGCATAATCGGGGGTAAAACTAACACCAAAAACCGCGCCTTCATTTTTTTTAATACTTAAAAGCCAAGCCTGACCATAAAGAAAGCCGACCACTGCTATAAAAATTAAAATTACTTTTAGTGTTTTTTGAAGAAACATAGTTCTTTCATTTAATATTCAAAATTTAAAATTTAAAATTAACCAAAAAAAATATTAATTTTAAATATTAAATATTAAATTTTAAATATTATATCAGCATCCCCAGCCCCACCCCAATTACAACCACTGCAATTATTTCCTGCACAATTTCCAACTTACTGTATTCTTCTTTAAAAATTTTCGGATAAAAAATACTTAATCCAGCCACTAAAATTATCAACAATCCAAATTGCGCTCCAGCCATAGCATTAACTATAGTGACACTACCCAGAGCTACGGCCAATTGTACCAAAAATACACCTACCAAACCAAAAGTTTTATTAAAAACTATCAAAGATAATTTATTTTTATTTTGCTGTGATAAATCTTTTTCTTTCTTTTCAAACCAAGATTGTATTTCTGTCCGAACCGATGGTAAAAAAATCAAGGCCAAACCAAATATTCCGGACATTCCCCTGCTCCACACCAACCCGGCAGTAAAACCGTAAATATCATACAAATATTTGGCCGCCACATGAGAAACGGCAAATAAAAATCCGGCCAAAATTATCCAAGCAAAACCCCGATGCCAACCGTTGTATTGTACGCTTTTTTCAAATGAAATCAGAAATGATCCACAGATCAACAAAAAACAAGCTGCCAATTGTTTATCATTCAAAACTTCTCCCAAAAAAAAGTAACTAACTATCAAAACAAAAATAGGCATCACAGCTCCAAGCAATGGTCCGGCATGAGAAACTTCGCTTGCCAAAAATCCTTTATACATCGTCCAAAATCCAAACAGTAAACTTAACCCCGAAATTGCCGCCCAAAACAATCCTACACCGGATAAAATCGCTACTTTAAAAAACAAAGAAAAAAATAATATCAAAAGAGGGGCGGTGGAATAAAAAACAAAAACCGCCGGTGTCGCCAGTTTTTTGGATAAAATAAATTTATCGGAAACTGAAACTCCGGCCAGGATAAAATAACCAAGTAGCGCGATAAGAAACCAAGACATAAATAATAATTTCAAATGTCAAATTACCAATTTCCAACCAATAACAAATATCAAATTACAAATTTTGACATTTGGATTTTGAAATTAATTTGACATTGGATATTGGAAATTTGATATTCAATAAATTTAATACCCTATTTTGTTTATTTTCATTTCCCCACACAATGCAGCATTTAAGATTAGTTTACTGACTGTTATAGGCCCCACTCCGCCCGGAGTTGGCGTTACCCAAACGCCTTTTTTATCCAGAGTCGCGACATCGGCATCACCATAGGATTTACCGTTTTTAAAAGAAAAACCGGCATCAATAACAATCGCTCCTTTTTTGACCATATTTGCTTTCACTAAATTTATTACCCCCGCGCCAGTTACGATAATATCGGCATTTAAACATTTCTTTTTAAGATCTCTTGTTGCGCTATTGCAAACAGTCACAGTTGCTCTCTCTTGCATCAAAATAGTTGCCAGCGGTTTGCCAACCAGTATACCCGCCCCGATAACCACCACTTCTTTGCCCGGAAATTTTACTTTCAAACTTCTAAGTATTTCCATCACTGCCCCGGCTGTTGGCGGTTCCAACTCCCTTTTATCCTGATAAAGTCGTCCTAAACTGCATGCTCCCAGACAATCAATATCAATGTCATAATTTAAACCGTTCAAAACTTCAAAAGTGTTTATTTTTTGAGGGAGCGGCAGTTGTACTATCAGCCCGCAAAGATTTTTTTGTTTTTGCAAAGAATAAATTTTATTTTTCAGCTCCACGGTCGTGGTTTTACTTCCCAATTTTATCAACTCAAAATCAAAGCCGAGTTTTTTAGCCAGTTTTTCTTTTTGCGCCACATAAATTTGCGAGGGTTTTGAGTCACCCACCAAAATTACCGCGATCTTTGGCGATAAACCTAATTTTTTGAGTTTTTTGACTAGCCCGGCGGTTTTTTTGTCCAAATTTTGTGCTATTTTTTTACCGTTTATTAACATATATTTAAATTATACAACCATTATACTACATAATTTTATTTAAAGCAAAGGCCAAAATCGTAATTTTAAAATTATTTTTTGGCTAATTTAAGCTAAACTTACCCCTTGACACGCTGAGCGTGTCTATAACCCCGCTATTTTAAGTCACGCTAAGCGTGACTCTTGTTATAAAAATATACATTTTATTAAGATTTTACCTTGTTTTAGCCTAAATTTAAGCCCGCTCAGCGGGCTTGACAAAAGCGTCAAAATGTGCTATAATACTTCGTTACTCAAAAAACAGGTCGGAGTAATCTTAATTTCTGGTTTTCAGGCCACTTTAGAGCTTGAACCTAAAACTTTAAAAATATGAAAATAGCTATGATCGGTCAAAAAGGTGTCCCGGCTATCTTTGGCGGTATTGAAAAACACGTTGAAGAGCTTGGAGCACAATTGGCCAAAAAACACGAAGTTTTGGTGTACGCCAGAAATTGGTATACTCCAAAAACCGTGACTGAGTTCAAAGGGATGAAAATCGTTCATCGCGGTACTATTCACACCAAGCATTTAGATGCGATTGTTCACACTTTCATTTCAACCATGGATGCCATCTTTTTCAAAAAAGTTGATGTTATCCATTATCACGGTGTCGGCCCTTCTCTGTTGTCTTTTATTCCGAGAATCTTATCTCCGCACACAAAGGTTATTTCTACTTTTCATTGTATTGATAGATATCATCAAAAATGGAATTGGCTTGCTCGCTTGATGCTTGCGATGGGTGAAAAAGCTTCTTGCAAATTCGCTCACCAAACTATCGCCGTTTCTAAAACCATTCAAAACTATGCACTCAACGAATATAAATGTTATACCATTTATAATCCAAATGGCGTAGCCAAAGTTGATAACAAAATTAACAGTGAAACTTTGAAAGAGTTCAGTTTGGAAAAAGGAAAATATTTAACCATGATTTCTCGTTTGGTCGCGCACAAAGGCGCTCACTATTTGATAGAGGCTTTCAAAAAAGCCAAGAAAGAAAGCCCGCAAACTTTTGCCGATTATAAATTGGCGATTGTGGGTGGAGGCGCTTTTACCGATGATTATGTTTCTTATTTACACAAATTGGCTGGTAATGATAAAGATATTGTTTTTACCGGTAATCAAAGCGGTCAAAAATTGGAAGAGCTTTATGCTAATGCCAAAATGTTGGTTCACCCTTCTGAAAACGAAGGGTTACCAATAACCGTGCTACAAGCTATGTCTTACGGAATACCTACTTTGGTTTCCGACATCCCGGAACACCAAGAAGTTATCACTGATAGCCGTTTCTGGTTTACCAACGCTTCGGTTGATTGCTTGGTGGAAAAGATGACTGCTTTACTTGAAAACCCGATTTTACTTGATCAAGCCGGAAATAAAAACAAAGAGACTGCGGAAAAAAATTACGCCTGGGAAGATATTGCGGAAAAAACCGAAAGTATTTACCTTTCCGATAGCGATGCCAAAGAATTCAGATTCAAAACTGTTTAATCACAATTTAAAAAAAATTACCGTCTCCTAGTGGGGCGGTAATTTTTTATTTAATCAAAGTGGTTACAAGTTCTTCGCCGTTTTTTTCTTTTTTACCAAGTTGGGAATAATATTCTGTTTTTATTTTTTTAAATCCGACTTTTTTGGCTAATTTTTTGATCTCTTCCGGAACAAATATGTGAATAAATCTAAACGCTTCTCTACCGGGAGACGCTCTCCAACCGATATAAACATCTCTTTCGTCATACCCTTTTTCTTTGACAGGTGTCAACATGCCCTTACTTTCAAATCTGTTACGGATAGCGGTGTTAAGTAAATTCCAGTTAAAAATTACCGCCTTTCCTCCAGGTTTAAGAACTTTATTTATTTCTTGTAAAAATTTCAAGTGGTTTTTTTCGTTCGGTAAATGATGCATGGTCGCTAAACTGAAAATTATGTCGAATTTATTTTTTGGATAAGGTAACTTAAGGGCGTTGCCGACTTTAAATTCTACCTTGTTTTTTTTAACCTCGTTCAAATATTTCTTTTTAGCAATGGCTATTAATTTATTGGAAATATCCAAACCGTAATATTTTTTGATTTTTCTTTTCAAAAGCTCCGGAATAATTATCCCGTTACCACAACCTATATCTCCTACCACCATCCCGGGTTTGGCATTTTTTAAAAACAATACTTTAACCTCACTTGGACGAAAACGAGAAATATCCCATTCTTTGGCAATGGTATTGTAATTTGCCCTGATATTGCTTATAATCTGTGCAGGCTTTAAAGCCATATTGAGTGAAAATACTGAATATTGAATACTGAATATTATTAACACAAAAATCGATAATATTCAATATTTAATATTCAATTTTTGTGAGAAATATTACCGAACAAATTATTCTAAAAGCTGTCCGATTAAAACAGCCGACAATGGAAAAACTTGACACTATCAAGCGTGCTTTTTTGCGT
>CAYUIA010000007.1:19357-21134 GCA_964444635.1 uncultured Gammaproteobacteria bacterium | reverse complement strand
AAAAAAGGCGGTTTATATGCTAAATTATGGCATATACAAGCTGGAGGTTTTATTGTTTAATATATGGATAGAAAAGTTAAACAATTATTTGAAGCGACTTACGATGAAAACGAAAAAAAGCAACTTTTGGAGTGGGCTAGAGTTAGTATAGAAAATTATATACAAGAGGGTTGGTCCATACAACCTATAACCAATAATCAAACTTTGAAACAAAAAACCGGTGTTTTTGTGACACTCTGGAAAAAAGGCGAACTCAGAGGTTGTATGGGTTTTTTACAAACCGATAAACCGCTAAATGAATCAGTGGTTGAAATGGCTATTTCTGCCGCCACCAAAGATAAGCGTTTTACACCCGTAAATTCCGACGAATTAAAAGAGATTAAAATAGAAATATCTGTTCTTTCGCCGTTGAGAAAAATCAAAAGCATCAAAGAAATAGAGCTGGGTAAACATGGTGTTTTGATCTCCAAAGGGAGTAGAAGCGGAGTTTTTTTACCGGAAGTAGCGGAAAAAGAAAATTGGGATTTAGGAACTTTTTTGGAAGCTTTGTGTATAGAGAAGGCCGGATTGCCTTCTAACGCTTGGATGGATAAAGATACGGATTTATATATTTTTACAGCAGTTAATTTTCAAGAAGAATAAAAAAAGAGATCCCGGTGAAAACCGGGATCAAAGAAGAAGGATCGGAGAATGGGAGGAATTACTCCCAAAAGGAACTAGATTTCATCGTCGTCGGGAAACGGCGGAAATAGATCTTCCAATTCTCCGAAAGAGTGTATGTAAGCACTCTCCATGGTAGGAACGAAAGTTTCTGTAAAAATGTCTTCTTCAAGACGGTGATCGGGACCTTCAAAATGATCGTGCATGGGACAAACCTCCAGCAAAAAGGACTATAAAAGGAGAAAAACTATTCTCCAACTACGATAGTATAGCATATTTTTACCAAAAAGTCAATAGTAAATATGAAATTTTGTCAGATAAATATTAATAATTTAAGCTTAAATGAAGCTAAAACTAAGGTTTTGGATTTTTTAAATTATGACGGTTCTTATAGGATATTTACTCCAAATCCGGAGTTTATTGTGGAGGCGCAAAAAGATGAAAAATTTAAAGAGGTTTTAAACAAGGGGGATTTAAATATTTGCGACGGATTTGGTTTAAGTTTATTTTCCGGTTGTCCGCGAATACCGGGGGTGGATTTTATGATAGAAATTTGTAAAATCGCAGCGGAAAAAAATGTAGGTATTTATTTGCTTGGATCAGGTGATAATGAAGTTATAAAAAAGACAGCGGAAAATTTACAAAAACAAGTATCTAATTTAAAAGTTGTTGGTTTTGATAAGGGCCATAAAATAATATCTAATATTCAATATCCAATATTTAGTTATAATAAAGAAGAAAATGATTTGATAATTAAGAAAATCAATGACTCAGGAGCGAGTATTTTATTCGTCGCTTTTGGTATGAACAAACAAGAGTGCTGGATAAATGAAAATCTGGCCAAAATGCCAAACATCAAAATTGCGATGGGGGTTGGCGGGTCGTTTGATTATATTTCCGGGAGTGTTCGTCGCGCCCCTTGTTTTTTGCGTAAAATTGGTTTAGAATGGCTGTATCGTCTTATCAAACAACCAAGTCGTATTCGAAGAATTTGGAATGCTACTGTAGTGTTTGTATATATTGTTATAAAAAATAAATTATTTAAAAAAATATGATAAAAACCAGATTTGCTCCGAGTCCAACCGGATATTTGCATGTAGGGAGTTTGCGAACAGCC
>CAYUIA010000007.1:11236-19257 GCA_964444635.1 uncultured Gammaproteobacteria bacterium | reverse complement strand
ATGATTAATTTTGTCGCTTTTTTGGGCTGGAATCCGGGAGATGAACGTGAGTTTTTTACCTTGGAAGAATTAACTAAAGAGTTTTCTTTGGAAAAAATAGGAAAATCAGGCGCTGTATTTAATTTGGAAAAATTGGATTGGTATAACGCTCATTATATCAGAGAATTACAAGGTGAGGATTTATTAAAAAGAGCTATACCTTTTATACTACAGTCCGGTCTAATGTCTGAAACTGAAATAAATAATAAAAAAGACTGGTTGCTAAAAGCTTTGAATTTAGGTAAAGAACGAGCTAACACTTTGGTTGAATTGGCGGAAAATATAGCGTTTTTGTTAAAAACCCCTGATTATCAAAAAGAGCTTCTGGTTTGGAAAAAAGGCAACATAGAAGAAGTAAAGACAATATTACCAGAGTTAAAAGCGCTTCTGAACAATTTTAGTGTTCAAGATTTTGAAGCTACTACACTACAAGAAAAAGTAGGGGAGTGGGTAATACAAAAAGGGTATAGTAATGGCAGTGTTTTGTGGCCTTGGCGAGTGGCGTTATCCGGAATGGAAAAATCACCACCACCCTTTGAAATAGCGCAAGTACTGGGCAAAGAAGATGTTGTAAAAAGAATTGAAGAGGCTCTAAGTAAGTTATAAAAAAACAAAAATACCCGACTTTAAAAAGTCGGGTATTTTTTTCTTGGCAATAAAACCGAAAAATGATATAATAAATGCATGAGTAAAAAAATCAAAATTTTTATATTTACTATTTTGGCGATTTTTGTTTTAGCGCCGATTTTTGTATTTTCCCAGACAGTTAACATTGCCAGTAATAAAAATGAAATAGAGGAACTCAATAAAGAAATTTCCGCCCGGAAAGATAAAATAAAACAGTTGGAAGATACTATAAATGTTTATAAAAAAAATATCAGTCAAAAACAAACAGAGGCGGTTTCTTTGAATAATCAGTTAAGTATTTTGGAAAATAAAATAAAACAAACCGAAGCGGAAATAAAAATGACTCAATATAAGATAGATGAGACTAAGTTGGAAATAGAAGCGTTGCAATTGGATATAGAGGATAAACAAAAGATTATCGCTCGTCAAAAAAAGATTGTTGCCGAGATTATACGCAATATTCACGCCAATGATCAAAAAAATTATATTGAAATTTTATTGACCAACGATACTTTTGCCGATTTTTACAACCAAGTAAAATACCTGGAAAGTGTTTATGTTGATCTGGGAAGATCGGTTAAAAATTTACGCTTGGCAGTAGAGGATTTAAATAATAAAAAAGATCAGGTGGAAGCCAAAAAGAAGATTTTTGAAGAACAAAAAGTTGTTTTGGATAATAAAAAACTGGACCTCAAAGAACAATCCGGAAGTAAGCAGAATCTTTTGATAGAGACTAGAGCTTCGGAAATGAAATATCAAACATTACTTGAGAGCTTAAGAAGGCAATATCAAGTAATTGAGGGTGAAGTTCGCTCTTATGAAGAACAAGTTAGGAAAAAATTGGAAGAACAAGAAAGGTTCAAAAATCTTGGCGCCGGGACAGGGGAGTTAAGTTGGCCGGTTTCTTCACGTTATGTTACTGCGGAATTTTATGATAAAAGTTATCCATATAAACATATTTTTGAACATACAGCTATAGATGTCCGCGCCTCGCAAGGCACAGCTGTACGTGCCGCTGCCGCCGGTTATGTCGGTCGCGCGAAACGTTGCACACTTTCTTCTTGTTATAGCTATGTTTTATTGATTCATACCGGTAATATCTCTACAGTTTACGGTCATTTAAGCTCTATCTCGGTAAAAGAAGACGATTTTGTAAACAGAGGCGATATTATAGGTTATTCCGGGGGTACACCGGGAACGGTTGGTGCCGGACCTTTTACTACAGGGCCTCATTTACATTTTGAAGTACGTAAAAATGGCATTCCGGTCAATCCGATGAATTATTTGACGAATTAATCTATAAAAATTAAAACACCCCTTTTTAATCGGGGTGTTTTTTGTTTATTTTTTATTCTTGATATTGATAAGATAAAGTATTGTATTCATCGGTGTTATAAACACATATCCCTTGATCATGCCACAAAACAAATTCGACTATTCCGACATCTAATGCCATTTTACTGCAAATAGTACAATAGGGTTTTCCTGCACGGGCCGGTGTTTTATCTTCATCTAATCGTATAAAATATAGTGTTGAACCTATTAGTTTGTCTGGATTATTTCTTAACGCATCCATGATAGCTCTTTGTTCCGCATGTATACAACAGGTTTTATCGGTAACTTTGGGGTTGTAAGTATTTTTATCAAACAAACATCTTCGTTGTTTTTCCGTGTTTAAAGGAGGGGAATTGAACCCCTGACCAATTACTTTTCCGTCTTTTACGATAACACAACCGCACTTGGCCCGCTCACAAGTGGAATCCAGAGCTATTCTAGTTGCTTTATTGATATACTCAAGCGCTTGTTTTTCTTCTTGACCACTGAGATATTTCATAATTATTTTTTCGCTCCACTGTGAAAATTTTTATAAACGTTTTTAAGTCCGGCATTGGTAATGTGAGTATAAACTTGCGTGGTGGCAACATTACTATGACCAAGTAATTCTTGGACCGAGCGCAGATCAGCTCCGTGGGATAATAAATCCGTGGCAAAACTATGACGCAGAGTATGCGGAGTGGCTTCCACAGGCAATCCGGCCATCATCGTGTATTTACGCACGATACTTTCAACAGACCTGGGTGATAACCGCCTGGCCTCATCATCTTTGGCAGCTTTGAAATAGTTGATAAACAGGGGAGAGAGCATGTCTTTGCGTTCTTTGAGATATTTTGCCAGCCATTCTAGAGAACGTTTGGAAAAATACACCGTGCGCATTTTTCCACCTTTACCGACAATATTTAACTCCATAAAATCGGGAATCTTGCCAGCTATCAAATTGTTGATATTAAACTGTTTTAGGTTAAGCGAAGTAAGCTCAGAAACTCGCATTCCGGTAGAGAAGAGGACTTCAAGTATTGATCTATCGCGCAACCCTTCAGTATTAGAAGTATCGGGCATGGAAAGTAGTTTTTCCACCTGGTCAAAATTTAAGAACTTAATTTGTTTATCTTTATCAGTTAATTTCGGTAATTTTATTTTTTCCGAAGGTAAAGTTATGACATCTTTATCGGAGAGATATTTCAGGAAATTTCTTAGCGCGCGGAGGTAGTAGCTCTGAGAAGTCTTTTTGAGATAGGCGCCTTTATAGTCCTGTTTGCGAGACAAAAACAACCTATAACTCCAGACATGTTCAGGAGTCAATTCATGAGGCAAAAGATTACTTAATTTGGACTTATCAAGCCAATCGATAAAGAGTTTAAGGAAGTTGTGATAATTCTTGGAAGAGACCGGAGAAAGGCCTTTTTCTATCTCACAGTATTCCAAAAAGACCGGAATGTGCTTTATAAGGGGTTTATTTGATTTTTGCATATTATTTACTTCGGTTATCCTCTGTTATACGAAGTTATATATATTATTCCATAAGTATCCCAATAGCGCAAGTCCTACTATTTCCAAAATACCCTATCTCCAAATCGGACATCTATATATTCAGTTGGTGCTATCTTTTCTTTATCGTTTAGCATAGCTTTGATTTTTTGAATTTGGGTAAAAGTATTTTCGGTAGATAACTTCAAAAACCAACGCTTATCGCCAAAATGAGCTTCAAAACTATTCCATTGATTAGTTTGGCCTATAAAGTAAGACACTATTCCTATCCCCTCCTTTTCCAAGTTTTCTTGATAATCAATGATGGTGTTAATGAAATCGGTTGAAAGTATATTTTTTTGATTTTTTTGCAATCTTTCTTCTCCCACTACACAAAAAAGCGGTAAATCTAAATTCTCCGTATCTATTTTTTTTCGGTCAGGTTTCAAAATTTTTACTTCTTCAAGCATTGGTTGAGTGGTAGTGATGGAATCAGTTTGTTCTATGGTAGAAGTATTTGTAGTGGAAGTAGATAATTCTGCCGGTATTATTTCTTCTTTTTGCCAAAAAGTCTTTATCACTCCCCCTTCATGATCAAGCAGATAGTAGCCGTTCATATTGCAAAAAATCAAACTTTGTTTTTTTTCCCGAATATCTATTTGTAAACGGTTGGGGAAAATTTTTTCCACTTTTATATCGCTTAATTCAAAATTATTTGAAATATCGGCGGCTATTTTTTCCGTATTAAGGATGAAAAAATTATTTTTGTGCCAGTATTTTCCCGATTTTAAAAACCTTTCAAAAACAAGATCCTTTATCTCTTGTTCATTTAGATTTTTAATGCCGCTATAGCCGACCTGTTTGATGTCAAAAAAAGGCAGATAAAACATTGTCCAGAACCAAGCAACAAAAAACCCAAAAACAATAAGTCCGGAAAATATTTTTTTATAGCTTATCTTCTTTTTTACTTCTTTACGAAAAGGGTTGGCCCCGATATTCAAACCCAAAGGATCCGGAGGTGAAGTTGATTCAAAAATTTTTAAGTTTTTTGCCGATTTTTTATTTTTACCAAAAGAAAAAAAGGGGCGACGCTTATTTTCGTCGTATTTATATTTTTGAAAATCAAGATAAGGTCTTTTGCCTCCCGGAGTCATATTATAATTTTTTGAGTCCGCAATATTTCTGTAAAACTTTTGGTACAACTATAGTGCCGTCTTTTTGCTGATGATTTTCTGCGAGGATTATCGGGAAACGACTCAGTACTACGGCAGTACCGTTTAATGTATGCACAAAGGCGGTAGACCCGTCTTCTTTTTTATATTTAATACTCAATCGTCTGGCTTGATAATCAGTACAATTACTACAAGAAGTTATTTCTCCGTAATCACCTTGTTTTTTATCATCGCCTTTCATAACCATATATCCTTCAATATCAAATTTACGATAAGCCGGACCGCCAAGATCGGCACTGGCAATATCTATCACCTGATAAGGAATTTCCAATCCATCCAAAATTTCTTTTTCTATTTCCAAAATTTCCGCATGATATTTTTCACTATCTTCCGGTTTGCAAAAAACAAACATTTCCAATTTTGTGAATTGATGAACGCGATAGAGTCCTTTACTGGTTTTACCGTAAGCCCCGGCTTCGGTACGAAAACAGTGAGATAAAGCTATATATTTTTTCGGCCCGTCGTTTAAGTCCAATACTTCGTTGGTATGATATCCACCGACGGTTATTTCCGCAGTTCCCACCAAACTCAGATCCGTATCTTTGATAGAATAAATTTGTGTTTCTTCATCGCTTCTGGGATTGAAACCGATACCGTTTATTATTTCATTTTTGGCCATATCAGGGGTTTCCATCAAGGTGTAGCCGTATTTAGCGGCAATATCCATACTATAATTTAAAAGCGCTTGATTTAAACGAACTAAATTATTTTTATAAAAGTAAAATTTTGTACCGGTAGTTTTGGTGGCCCGTTCAAAATCTATCAAATCATTTTTTAGCATTAATTCTTCATGATCAAGAGGCTTGAAAGAAAATTCTTTTGGTTCAAAATTTTTATAAATAACCTTAAAATCAGATTCTTCGCCAATGGGTGAATCCGGATGAGTCAAATTGGGAATTTTCATCATTTCTTCCAAATATTTTGTTTCTACTTCCGCTAAATCTTTTTCAATTTTAGTGATAGTATCCCCTACTTCACGCATTTTTTTAATTTCTTCTTCAGTTGGTTTTCCTTTGGATTTGGCGTTACGTAAACTTCGTAATTCTTCCGCTTGTTTTAAGAGGTTTCTTCTTTCTTCATCAAGCGATAAAACCAAATCAATGTCGACTTTAGCACGACGGTCAATGCAATTTTGTTTAACCAAATCTTTATTTTCGCGAATAAATTTGATATCTAACATAAATTTAAAATTATTTTTCTTCAGGTTTTAGTGTTGGAAAAAGAATCACTTCTTTGAGATTGTCGGTATTCATCAAAAGTTTTACCAATCGGTCTATTCCCATTCCTAAACCGGCGGTTGGGGGCATACCTTGTTTTAAAGCGGCGATAAAATCAGCGTCGTATTGCATACCTTCATCATCCCCGGCTTTACGCAAACTTTCTTGTTCTTTAAAGCGAGCTTCTTGGTCAAGCGGATCGTTGAGCTCGGAAAAAGCGTTGCAAAGTTCATTTCCGCCTACACACACCAATTGCATCCTTTCTACATACGCAGGATTGTCAATTTTTCTCTTAGCCAAAGGTGATAACTCTACCGGATGATCAATCATAAAAACAGGATTGATAATATTTGGTCTGGCGTAAGTTTTATAAATTTCATCAACCAATTTACCTCTGCCGGTATTTTTATCAATACCATCGATTTTCAATTCTTTGGCTTTTTCAAAAAGAGATTTTTGGTCGGGATAATCTTCTATATCTATTTTGGCGTATTGTTTGATGATTTCTCGCATGGTTATGCGCGGATAAGGCGGGGTAAAATCAACCTCTTGTTCCCCTACTGTCATTTTTAACGGTAAATTCATAGCCTTGATAAGACGAGGCAATAAATCTTCCATCAAATTCATCAAATCTTGGTAATTGGCATAAGCCCAATAAAATTCTATCTGAGTAAATTCCGGGTTATGGTTATTATCTATACCTTCGTTACGAAAACATTTAGCAACTTCATATACTTTTTCAAACCCGCCGACAATCAAACGTTTGAGATAAAGTTCCGGAGCAATGCGTAAGAACAAATCAGCGCCCAATGCATTATGATGGGTGACAAAAGGCTTAGCATTGGCTCCGCCATAAAGAGATTGTAAAATAGGAGTTTCCACTTCATAAAAACCCTTGTCGTTAAAATAGTTTCTTAACTCTTTGACTAGCAAGCTTCGAGCAACCGCAATTTTCATGGATTCATCGTTTGCCAATAAATCCAAGTATCTTTGTCTGTAACGAGTTTCGATATCACTTAGACCATGAAATTTTTCCGGCATTGGTAAAAGAGCCTTGGCGATAATTTTAAATTCTTCCACCAAAACCGAGATTTCTCCTTTGTGAGTAATAAAAATTTTTCCTTTTACTTCTAGAAAATCACCTATATCAAAATTTTTGGTAAAAAATTTAAATTTATCCTTGCCTAAATCTTTTTCTGAAACAGCCAATTGAATTTTACCGCTAAAATCTTTCAGATGAGCAAAGCAAAGTTTTCCCATTTCTCGAGAAGATACTAATCGACCAACCAAAACAACAATAGAATCAACCGATAATTCTCGAGCTTGCGCAATAGTGTGAGTTTTTTGACAAGAACTTGGGTATGAATCTATACCTTGTTGTTGTAGAGACTCTAAACGGCCTAATCTGACCGCTTCTTCGTTCAAATTTTTATCTGTCATAAGTAAATTTTAATTATATTTTGATATTGAAATTATAGCTAAAATTGCCATAAAAGTAAAGAATCCCGCCTTCTTAAGGGCGGGATTTAAAAGTTTATTGTTTAGATAACTTCTTTTATCTCGTAGTTTTGCAATCCGGCCGGAGTGCGAACCTCTACTTTATCCCCGGCTTTATGGCCCAAAAAGGCATTTCCAAGCGGTGATTCATTGGAAATCTTACCATTAAGAGGGTCGGCTTCTTGAGCACCGACAATTTGGTAAGTTTTTTCTATTTTATTTACTTCTACTACCACAGTATTACCTAAACCGATTTTATCGCTTTTGCTTTTTTCGATAATTTGAGCGCTGCCGATGATATTTTCCAATTCCAAAAGACGGCCTTGCGCCCAAGCCATTTCTTCTTTGGCTTGGTGGTATTCGGCATTTTCAGACAAATCACCTTGTTGTTTAGCTTCGTTGATTTTATTGGCCACAGCCGGAATTTGAACGTATTTTACGTCTTCATACTCCTTTTTCAGAGCTTCCAAGCTTTCTTTGCTTAAATAGTGGATTTTATCCGCCATATTTCATTAAAATTCAATTTTAGTAAAAAATAAGATTCCGAAAAACTTCGGAATATTGATATGTATATATTAACATTTATGAAAATAAGCGTCAAGAA
>CAYUIA010000007.1:0-11136 GCA_964444635.1 uncultured Gammaproteobacteria bacterium | reverse complement strand
TCTTCAAAAGATCCATCTTTTCTATTGATTATCAATCCGTCTACAGCTTTATCGTTGTAAATTTTAGCACTTGTTTCTATGGAAAAATATTTTTTAGCAAGTTTTATAATGTCGCGATATACTTTTTCCGGTTTTTTTTCAAAATTGTAAAGATAAAAAGTTTTTAAATCCATATCTTCATGTAAAGCGTGAAAAAAATACACCTTTTCTTTTTCCAATGTTTCATACAAAATTTTATTTTCCCCAATCAGTTTTTTACGACAAAACAGCGCATTAAGATTTTTCTTTTGCCAGTTCAATCTTTGGTTTTTATCAAACCCGGTCGGATTGGCTACGGGAAAAATTATCAATTTATTTTTTAATTTTTTAACATTTAACTTTTCTAAAAATTTCAAAATCGCCCAAGGTCCGGCGATTTCATAACCGTGAATTCCGGCGGAAAAACAAACAGTCTTTCCCTTGCCGTTGATGACTATTTTATAAGTTGGATATTCTTTTTTAAAACCAACTCTACCAATTTCTATCAAATCAAGTTTTTTCTTTTTACAAACCGCACTTAATTTTCTTAAGTAATTTTTATAATAGGACATAATTTTCCTGGATCTCCGCCTTTCCCAAAGGGAGGCCGTTGGCCCGCAGAGACGACAGTATTATACCATTTGTAGTCAACAGTCTGAAGTCCGAAGACTATTTCAAATATTTCTGTCCCCACCAACGTAAAAACTCGTTGGCTACTGGCATAGCGGCTGTAGAGCCTTCTTTTCCCTCCTCTATCAACACCGTAACGACTATTTTAGGGTTATTATAAGGGGCAAAAGCTGTAAACCAGGCGTGCGGATCGGCTTTTTTACTCCATTGAGCGGTACCGGTTTTTCCGGCTGCTAAAAATGGTAAGTAGTTGAGCAACTGACAACTGCCGGTTTTCACACATTCGCGCATCCCCTCTCTGACGATGTTAATATTGTTTTCAGAAACAAAACCACTATTTAATATTTGTACAGGAATTTCATAAGTAGTTTTGGCAGTGGTGTCTACCACATATTTTCCTAAATGCGGCCGGATAACTTTGCCGCCATTGGCTATAGCCGCTGTCCAAACCGCAACTTGTAGTGGAGTGGTCAATAAATCTCCTTGTCCAATAGAAAGATTGTAAGTGTCTCCGACATACCAACGTTCTCCTTTGGTTTCCTGTTTCCATTCTTTACTTGGCAAAAAACCGATACTCTCTCCCGGCAAGTCTATGCCCGTGCTTTTGCCAAGATTAAACTCCTGCATATATTTTATTATTTTATCAGCGCCTAATCCGGAAAAATTTTTGTATCCTCCACCGACGTAATAAAAATAAGTATTAACTGACCAAGCAATAGCTCGAATAACATTGGTTGTTCCATGTCCACCTACGCGCCAATCTTTGAAAAACCAATTCCCCACTTCTAATCCTCCACTACTAAGAAATGCTGTAGCACGAGTAACTACCTTTTCTTGTAAAGCTGCAGCCGCCACCACCATTTTTACGGTGGAACCTGATGGATAAGACCCTCCAACCGCACGATTAAACAAGGGGTTATTTTTGTCGTTTAAATATTTACGATATTGAGATACGGAAATACCGCCGGAAAAATCATTATTGTCAAAAGAAGGTAGAGATACCATGGCCAAAATTTCTCCGTTTTGAGGATTCATAGCCATCGCCACACCTTTTTTCAATTTCAATCTTTTTAATTGTTCGGATAATATTTTTTCCATTTTTACCTGAGCTTGCGCGTCTAGAGTTAAAATCAAATTTTTACCCGGAGTCGGCGGTTCTTCTGATAAAACATTTTGTTCTTTCCCTAAAGCATCTACCTCTACTTTCTTTTTTCCGTAAGTGCCTCTCAAATGTTCTTCGTAAGTTTTTTCTAAACCGGATTTTCCCAAGCTATCGGTTGGTAAATATCCTTGACTTCTGAGTTTTTTTAAATCATCTTCGTTGAGTTTTCCCAAATAACCCAATAGATGCGATAAACTTAGTGTTTCCGTTTCTTCTTCCGGATCTCTGTTGAGATAGAGACGTTTAGTACCTTTTTCTATTAAAATCCCCGGTAAATTGGCATTTTCTATGTATAACTTTAAAGCCGTTTCGTAGTCCAAATTTTCTTTTATGACCAATGATTCATAACTGTATGATCCGTATTTATCCAAAATTTCTTGAAATTTTTCTTCCGGTACTCCGGTAATTTCCGTCAATTGCCTGATAATTTCCCCAGCCTTCTCTTTATTTTTTGGAAAATCTTGCGGTACGATAGAAAGCAAAAAACTGGGCACATTTTGCACTAATTGTGTTTGAAAACGATCATAAATAATACCTCTTTCCGCCACTATAGGGCGCAAACGAACACGATTATTTTCCGCCATTTTTCGATAATCATCACCTTTGAATAATTGTAAATAGGAAACTCTCAGTATTAGTAAAATAATACCGAGAATAATTATTAAGAAAAAATAAAATATTTTTTTACCTTCTAACGACACGCCCAAATGATCTTTGGTGGTGGAAAAAACTCTTTGTTTGCCGGTTTGTTTTTCAAAACCGAAAGATTCTTCCACCCAGGTTTGACGATATTTACCGCGAAGGTCGCCATGGCTGTTGCTAAAAAATTCAAAAAATTTATTCTTCATATGCGACCGACATATTTAGGGTTTAATTTTTTTAACCAAACGGACAGAAATAGGAAAGTTACCATCACAAACAAAGCGGTTAACGCCATTTCATAAGCATAGTCGGCAATTGTTCGCGAAGTATATAAAAAGTTCTTTTTGATAAAAAAATTAAAAATAGAGTTTAATCCTAAAAAATAAATACGATAAATAAACATACTGGCCGCTGCGGCAAGGGTGACAATATAAAAACTGCGGTTAGTTAAAAAGTATGTTAAAAGCCAAACAGTAGTTAGAAGACAAAAATATAAAGAGATTAGAGTTACACCAAAAGACGAAGAGACAAAAAGTTCAAGCCATAAACCGAAAATCAAAGCATACCAGAGAGTCTGTTCTATTTTTTCCATCAATAAAAACAAAAATAGAAAAGCAAATATAATATTGATGTGATCAAAAGGATAAGGTAAAACATTGTTAACCCAAATATGGGCGATGAAAATTCCAGCCAATAAAAAAAAGTTGCTTAGAAATCTGATAAAAAACTTAAACATTTTATTTTCTTAAAACAATACCGATATAAATAAAACGAGTATAATCGGCGCTTGGCGTTAAAATCGCTTGTTGGAAAGGTTGATAAGCTTCATTTTCAATAGCCGCCACCTTGCCTATAAGCAAACCCCGCGGGGTATCTTGTTCCAATCCGGAAGTAACAACCAAATCCCCTATTTTAACCGTTTCATTGCGCGGGATAAAATTCATTCTTACCGATAATCCATAACCGCCCTCCACCACTCCGAGACTTTTTTCGCGATTGATGATGGTAGTTGCAACTTTGCTTTGATTGTCGGAAAGCAAACGAACAATAGATATGTCTTTTTCTGTTTTAATAACTTTTCCTATCAAAATCCCTTCTTCTATTACCGCCGGATCGCCTATTTTAATCCCTTCGTTTTCACCTCGATCGATAATAATGGTTTTTTCCGTACCTTCCAGATTATTACCGATAACTTTGGTTAATAGAATTTCGTATTTATTTTTTTCTTTAAAATTAAGCATTCTTTTTAATTCCATGTTTTCTTCTTCCAATAATTTTAATTTAGCTTCATTTTCGTCTCTTTTTTGTAAAGTTAATTGAGCAACGCGATAAGCGTTGAAAAATTGTTCGCGATTTTGAAAAAATTCATAATCATCTTTTATTTTGACGCTAAATTCGCCACTTTGTCGAATAAAAGGGATAAATATTTGGCGCAATGATTTTTTGGCAAAGTTTAACCAGCCCAGGTAATTAAAAAAAACGAGGAATAAAATTATTCCTCCGACGGCAAATGTTGCTTTTTGAACATTGCTTTTACGCATATTTAATTCAAATTATCCTGACTAGGAAAAACAGCTACAGTTTGCAATAACTCTTCATCGTCAAGTAAAACTCCGCAACCGCGCACTACAGCGGTAAGCGGATCGTCGGCAACACGCACCGGAAGTTCGGTGGCCCTGGAAATAAGTTGGTCTATACCGCGTAATAAGGCTCCCCCGCCGGTTAATAGAATTCCGCGCTCGTGAATATCGGCGATTAATTCAGGCGGGGTAACTTCCACCGTGGCTTTAATATCGTCAACTATGGCTTTCAGAGAATGACTGAGCGCTTCGCGAACTTGTTTATCGTTGATAACCACTTCTTTTGGTAAACCAGTCACCATATCACGACCGCGCATCGGAAATTCCATGCGTTCAGAAAGTTCTACAGCTGAACCGATTTTAATTTTTATTTCCTCGGCCTGTCTTTCTCCTACCAATAGGTTGAAATTATCTCGAGCGTATTGCATGATATTTTGATTGAATTCGTCACCAGCTATTTTGATGGACTTACTTTTCACGATTCCGGAAAGAGAGATCACGGCTATTTCCGTAGTACCGCCGCCGATATCTATAATAAAATTTCCTACCGGATCTTTTACCGGCATGCGCGAACCAATAGCCGCAAGCATCGGCTCTTCCACTATATAAACACTGGCGGCTCCGGCATTAAAAACCGCATCACTTACCGCTTTACGTTCCACCTCGGTCAAATCAAGCGGTGCGCCGATAACCACTTTTGGACGAGCGATAAAACCGACATTGCCGGCATTAATTTTTTCAATATAATAAGTAATCATTTTTTCCGTAACTTCAAAATCGGAAATAATCCCGTTAGTCAGCGGTTTAGTGGTTAGGATATAAGGCGGAGTTTTGCCGATCATATCTTTGGCTTCATTACCCACCGCCAAAATTTGCTCGGTTTTGGTGTTAACCGCTACAACCGAAGGCTCGTTTACCACAATACCTCGGCCTTTGAGATAAATCAAAGTATTGGCCGTTCCCAAATCAATACCCAGCTCCTTACGAAATTTGTTAAAAATTTTATCAAACATAAAATCCTTTAGGTTTCTTTACGTGTAAAAATTATCCCCTCAAAAGTTAAATAAAAGAAAACGATTAATACAAAGGTTAGCCAGGTCAAGAGTTCTTCTTTTGCCAGATATAAAATACCCATGATCAAGCAGGCAAAAAATAATGCTTGACGAAAAATTTTCTTAATCTGACGAAAAACAATTTCATCTTCCTTGTACTTTATTTTTTTTGTTAAAATTGCTATAAAAGAAAAACCTCCCAAAAGCCCCATAAACAAACTGGAAAAGAAAAAAATCAAAGGCAAGGTAGCATTAACAGTGGGGTCAAAATTCAATATTACTAAAATACATATAGTAAAACAAAGCGCTGAGCCCAAGCCTATAGAAAATAGATATTCTTTTAAGTTCATAGTAAATTGATTTTAACAGAAAAAAACCACTTTTGGCAAGTTAAGAAATAGTCCTAATCCCGGTAATTTTAATAGAAGTATTTTTTTCTCTTATTTTAGCCAAAATACTGTTTTCATTAAGCTTGATTTCAGAGGCGACTACCGGACTTTGACACCAAATATATAAAATATTGTTTTTTACATAACGGGCTTGCAAAAAGTCTGCGGATTGTTCTCCAAAAATATCAAGAAGTATTTTATTGGCATCCTCCACAGTCAAACTGGCCCCGGCACTGCGTAAAACCGGAGTTTCTTCCATCTTGTCTTTAAGAATTGAAAACAATGATTTCATATTATTCTCTAAATTCGCAAATATCTTTGAAATCGCAATATTGGCAAACAAATTTTCCGGGTGTGGCTTCAAAATTACGCGCATTAATATTTTCTATGGTAGAAATAATTTTTTCTTGAATTTTTTCCAAGTCTTTGGCGGTACCGATAAAAGTTAACTCGCTTTGATCTGAAAGATAAAGATATGATAAGGCTGAAACTTCGCCGATCTCTTTGAATTCCGGCAGAGAATTAAAGACCAATTGATAAATTAAAAGTTGATTTTTATCGTCGGTTTCCAATTTTTCTTTGGGTTCGCCTGTTTTATAATCAATAATTTTGAGTTTTCCTTCCGGGGTTTTATCTATCCTATCTATTCTGCCGGATAGTAGATAAGGACCAACTTTGTATTTGAAACTTTGCTCTAACGCCAAAGGAACTGTCCAATTTTTTTCATTATGACGATAATAATCGCGCAAAATTTCTTTACCGCGCAAATAGTAATCTTCTTTTTGTTTGGCGCTTTTATACCATTCATCTATAAAAGATTCTTCATAAATTTGTAATAATTCTTCCAGACTCGGGACTTTTAAACCGTTTGTTGAAGCGATATTTTTATCCGGCAATCCAAACAAACTCTCTTGCTTGACGGAATTCAGTTCTTTGAGAAGTAAATAAAATTTTTGCAAAACCGTATGCATAGTTTGACCGAAAGAAAATTGCGGCCCACCTTTGGTTTGCAGTTGTAAAATATTTTTCAATTTATATTGATAAGGGCAACTCTGATAAGCGCTGATTTGCGAATAAGAAAAACTTTTGGGTAAATCATAAACAAACTCGCCTTTTTCTTCTGTGGGTTTATCAGGCAGTGAAATTAATGAACTTCTGGTTTCCTTTTTCTCATATTTATTTGCTATATACCCCAGTTCATTTAAGAATCTGCTGATTTTTTTATCTCGCGCTCCGCCATAATCGTCGCTTGAAAGCAGATAGAGTCTTTCTTTGGCGCGAGTGACGGCAACGTAAAACAAACGTCTTTCTTCCTGCAGATGATAATCTCCTTCGGGCATTTGTTCGTGTAATAAAGGTATCGGCATTTCTATAGCTTCACCTCTTCTGCGTGCCGGAAATCTATCCTCTACCAGATTGACTATAAAAACATACTTAAATTCAAGCCCCTTGCTCATGTGGGCGGTCATGATATTGACGGAATCGGGAGTGTCCACCGGTTGTTTGAGTACACCCAGATCACCGGCATCAAGTACATCGCTAAAATGCGCGATGAAATCTGCGATTTTGGCGCCAGGCACTATTTTTTCAAAATTTTCTATATAATCAAAATATTGTTTGAGCTGATAAATGCGACGAATAATTTCTCTGTCCCCCTGTAGTTCTCCTTGGGTTAAATATTTCAGATAACCGCTGGTTTCCAAAAAATTATATAGCACCCTGGTCGGTTTTTCGCTTTTTTGTTGCTTCATTCCTTCGTGTAAAAATTCTAAAATCAGATTGAATATTTTTTCACCTTCTTTACTTAACTGATATTCTTTTCCCAATTTGAGAGCTTCATAATAAGATCTGGTTTTGCGTTTGGCAAAAAATAGCATTTTTTGTAAATCATTTTCACTCAAATTCAAAAACGGTAAACGCAACAATCTATAAATAGCGGTGTTTTCATGATAACCGTCAATAGCTTTGAAAAAATTGTAGCAATCCAACACTATTTCTTGTCGGAATAGACCGCTGCTACTGAGAAATTCAAAAGGCACGCCGACATTTTGCAGTCGGTTCAAAAACGGTTCAGCGTGATTATTGGCGCGAACCAAAATGGCAAAGTCGTCCCAAGTCGCCTCTTTGTCTTCTTTTTTCAATCGCACAATTTCATCAACTGTAAATTTTACCTCGTCGTCAAGTGTCGCTTGGTGGACATGAAGTACTTCACCTTTTTTTATTTCTCCTTTGGCCACTAATCTTTTATCAATATTTAATTTTGTTTCCAACCTATCGGGGTTGTTGTGAACGATGCTTTGATAAGCTGTATCCAAAATTTTTTGTCCGGAACGATAATTTTCCGTCAACACTACTTCTTTACTTTTTGGGTAATCTTGTTTGAAACGTAAAATATTGGAAACGTTTGCTCCGCGAAAAGCGTAGATGCTTTGATCATCATCCCCGACCACCGTCAATTGCGCTCCCCCGCTACAAAGCAGTTTTACCAATTCATATTGAGCGTAATTCACATCTTGAAATTCATCCACCAAAATATATTTAAATCTTTGGTGAAATTGTTGCAAAATATTCTTTCTTTTTTTGAAAAGTTCAACCGCATAATAAAGCAGATCACCAAAATCCAGAGCATTACTGTCAAGCAAAAGCTGGTTGTATGTATGATAAGCGTCGGAAAGTTCGGTCAAACGAGTTTTTTCTTCTACCTGTAAATTATCTTTATCCAAACGCAAATTTTCTGCGTATTCCAAATATTCTCGCGGAGAAATAAGTTCGTCTTTACATTTACTGAAATGTTTTATCAATTCATGTAAATGTCGAACCGGATTGCCCAGTGGTCGATAATAATCCAGATTAAACTTGTCCAGATTTTTTTTCATGAGCAACCAGGCATCGGTTTCGGTCAAAATTTTAAATTGATTGGAAAGGCCGATATCCAAACCGAAATTTTCCAATACTCTTTGCGCAAAAGCGTGAAAAGTGGAAATTTGCATATCCGCATAACCGATAGACAGTTTTTCATCCAGTCTCTCTTGCATTTCTCCGGCCGCTTTTTCATTGAAAGTCAAAGCCAAGATATTCTCCGGTTTAGCCAGATTATTTTCCAAAAGATAACGTATTTTTTCCGTAACCACTGTAGTTTTACCCGTTCCCGCTCCGGCTACAATCATCAGAGGTCCGTCTACATATTCTATCGCGGTTTTTTGCGCTTTATTTAAAGTATTTTTTGTCATAAATTATAAATTTTATTGTCTTTATCATAGCGTAAAAAACCAAAAAAGACAACTGTTTAAAATAATATATAAAAATAAAAATCCCCGGGATTGTCCCGGGGTTAAATTTATGACATTTCTATACTGTCTGTCGGTTCAGTATGTCCGCATTTACCACAAACATAATACTGACCTTTCACAGTCGTTTTGCTTAAACAAACACGACAAACGGTAGAATCGTCACTATCTTTGACAGGTGTTACTTTACCGCAATTACTACAGCGGTAATAAAGTTTTTTAGCCTTTTGACGAAGCAATGCCTTTTCTACAGAGGACTCCATGGTAGCGAAATTTGCAGTTTCATAACCTCCTTCCGCTTTCAAATTTGGGAATTCCCCTATCAAAACAGCACTACCGCCACAGTCACATTTTTTGATATCAATTTCAGCATCCTGTTTTTTGAGAGTTTGGTAATCCAAATCCTCGATTTTTTTTTCAGTAATCCCAACCATATTCTTCCTCCTTTCTTTTTCTCTTCGAATTGATAAAAAGACAAAAATGATACAAGGGCGGTCCGATGATCATAGCTATTTTTATCAAAATAACAAAAATAACAATTGTCACCACGCCAAGAAACCTCAACATCAACCTTCCGAAATTTTTACACATCCTTTCTTTCTCCTCTTAACAAAATTGATAAATTTTTCCAATCCTTTGATCAAAAAAAATACGATAAATGCCGATTGTACAGCACATATTGCCATGAAAATTACCAAAAAAATCAAAATTCCTTTTATGATTTCCAAGATAACACCTCCGTTTATTTGTTAAAGAACTTAATATTTTATTGAACGCCTAAGTTTAATATATTTTGCCATTTTTGTCAAGCTAGCTTAAAAAATAAAAAGTCCCTTATTTTATTCATAAGGGACGACATTTTAACTTTTTTAACTTTTCTCTCCTTTAAGGAACCAAAAGATTTCCATGCCGGCACGACCTATTGCTCCTGTAATAATCAGCAAAATGCTCAAAGCCGTGATACCTCCGACCAAAGCTATACCGACAACGTGCTCTTCCCAAAAATACTTGAACTTTTCTTTCATCTTTACCTCATTTAAAAAGTTGTTTATCTATATTTTATTTTATTATGCGATTTTGTCAAATAAAAAAGAAAGGCGGTTCTCCTTGACAGAATAATGTGAAAACATCATTCCAGGAAAAACCGCCTAAAGAGCTACCCTGTTGCATGTTGAAGATTCGCCTCCTTAAATTCAGAGAATTGTTTTACAGAAAATTGCATACTGCAATCTCTGCATTGGTAGCCACACCTGATAGAAAAGATCGGTTTGACCAGCATAACCAGTCCCTTGTGAGCTTGGTGTGAAAGTTCACTCAGGACGATGTTGGCACGGCATTGTTCCAAGGGCCCGCCGCACGAAGGGCACCTTTTTGTTTTTTCCGGTTTCATTTTTACCTCCCCCGGAAGTTGATAAAGGGCCTCTTTTGGCTTTTCTTTATCTTATTTGTATTATAGCAGTTATCTTAAAAAAATCCAGTCTTGACATTTTTTTAAGACCCTGATAGTATCTTCTAATTGTTCTTTAGAAGCCCGCGCAGCCAGCGGGATTACCAGTCCGGAACAGTAATGGGAATACCGAGATTTCCAAGATCCTAGGTCACTTGGAATGTTTTAACCTCCCCTAGCAAAGACGGATAGGCAAATGTAATGGCTGTACCTTTTCAGCTGTCGTCCGTGACCGTACAAACCGAAGCAAAAACTCCTGAAACATCGGGGTTTGGCCCGATTGAGCTTCGATGGATTTCTTGCAGGCAAACAGGCAAGGTAAGCGTTCATCTACGTTTATAAAATCCAGGTCGAATTCCCCTGTCTCGGGGGTCTGGCTAGGCTAAAGAACGATTTCCCAGCGCGTACGCCATTCAGTATGCGCTTTTTTTATTCTTGCAATTTACCGGCTAAATAGTGTATACTTAAAAAGTAATTTTCTAAAAAATCTTTTTATTTATGAAAAAACTAACCGTTTTAGTCAAACAAATTTGGGCGGATCCGGAAAAATATTTGGACAAAGAAATTTCTTTGTCCGGTTGGGTGCGTACTTCTCGTTCCTCCAAAACTTTCGCTTTTATTGAATTCAATGACGGTTCTTGTTACAAAAACATTCAAGTGGTTTTTGATGATAAATTGCCAAATTTCTCCGATTTAGAAAATATTTATACCGGTTCTTCTCTTAAAATTGAAGGCAAGTTGATAAAATCTCAGGGTGACAAACAACCCTTTGAAATTCAAGCTACTGAAATTGAGATAGTAGGTGTTGCTGATTTGAGTAATCCTATTCAGACCAAACGTCATTCTTTTGAATTTCTTCGCACCGTTCCTCACCTGCGACCGCGCACCAACACTTTCATGGCAACTTTCCGTGTGCGTTCCATTGTCGC
>CAYUIA010000006.1:0-23238 GCA_964444635.1 uncultured Gammaproteobacteria bacterium | reverse complement strand
AAATCTTTATGCTCTTTAACTTCATCTTCAAACCCCACTTCTTCTTTCGTAATCTCCCTAACCTCTTTTGGTAATTTTGAAATATCAAAAAATCTAATTGGCTTACCTAAACTCTTAAACATTTGGATTTCAGCCAAAACACCGTCGCTAATTTCACCATAAACCCACAATTCATCGCATCTTTTCATCAAATTATTATTACCATTCCTTACCAAATCTCGTTCTACCAATTCATATAAATAATAACCAAAAGTATTAAAAGGATTTACCGGGACAACACCTTGTTCAAAGGCGTGTTTACAAATCAACATTCTTTGATGGAAATTTTTACAAGATTGCGCAGTAAAAATCACCTTCTTTTCTTCCTGTAATCCTTCTGCGATATGCTCAAAATTATTCATAATATTTATTTTATTTCTTTTCTTTCATTAAATTACCTATCTTATCCAAAAATTCTTTTACCGCCTCCATATCTTTTTCCTCTTTTATTCTGTTCAAATCATTGTTAAAATCAATAACTAATTTATTCAAATCTTCTATCGCCTTGGCATCGCTTAATTTTAAAACATACGGAAGAATGTTTGGATTTTTTCCTTCCCCTGAAAAATACTCTTCATAAGTTTGTATCGGCTTCATTTCTTCAAATCTTGATAATTGTCTGCAAAAATCTATCATCAGATAAGCATTTACATAATCCATGCTTAATTTCACATTACCACCAAACTGCATGTCTATCTGTTTTTTTTCTTCAATGGGCAAGCCAATTTCTTTAGGTTTAAATTTTTCCATACTTTTAATTATTTTTATTTTATCAACTAAATCGTATCAAAAATAACCGACTATGTCCAGTTTGTACATATCATTGCCACAACTAAAAATTTCCGCTAAAATACACTAAATATGAATTTTTATACCATTATCATCTACGGCTATATTTTTACCGCTTTATTGCTGGCCTATTTTATAATCCGTGATTCAAAACAAAAAAATCTATTTTTTAATAGACACAAAAAACTCGCTTATTCTCTATTTTTTGTCTTAATTTTTGGTATTTTTTGCGCTCTTTATGCCCATTTGATAGAACCTTTTATTTTGATAAACAAAAAAATAGATGTTCAAATTTCCTCTTTTGAACACCCTGTCAAAATAGCTTTTATCACCGATATACAAGCCGGTAAACACAAAAAAACCCAATGGATAGAAAAAATTGTTCAAAAAACACTTGATACAAATCCCGATCTGGTAATTTTTGGCGGAGACTTGATAGATAATGAAGGTGTTTTTGAAGATGAAAGTATTTATTTGGAATCGTTGAAAAAAATATCTGACAAATACCCTAGTTTTTATGTCCTTGGCAACCATGAATACGGTCTAGGACAAATGGATTTATCCAAAAGATATTTAGGTACCGGGAATAAAACAAAAGAACTGATAGACCAAATGAAAAAAAATAATATAATTTTATTGAGAAATAATCTACATTGTTTCAAAATAAAAGAACAAGACCTTTGTTTATTTGGTATAGATGATATTTATGCCGGAAAAAAAGATTACTCGGAATTGAAAAATTTACCCGCAGATACCCCTCTGCTTCTTATCACTCATAATCCGGACGGGGTTTTAGGCTATCCAAAAATATTCAAAAAACCGGACTTAGTTTTAGCCGGACATACGCACGGCGGTCAAGTTTACTTGCCTATAATAGGTCCTATCGGCAGTGTTGACTTGATATTGCAGAGGAAATTTTATCGTGGATTGAATTATTGGGAAAATACACCAATTTATACATCCGTTGGGGTCGGTGAATCTGGCGGACAAATCAGATTTTTAAGTTTTCCAGAAATTATTTTATTTACTTTAACCCCTTGATTTTTTGGCTAAATTGTGCTAAAATAGGCAAAATATGAAAAATATGTTATATCCTAAAAAAATCACTAAATTTAGCCAAATTAACCTGGTCAATACTTCATCTCCGGTAGGCAAAAACGATTGGTCGGTTTTTGAAAAATCCTTGAGCAAACTTAAAGAACAGTACCCCTTAACCAAATATTTTGAAGTAGAGAGAAACTCGCTTGACCCTCGCTATCTTTCAGCTTCCGGATTAGAGCGTCTGCGCAAAATCCGTAAAGCGCTCAAAAAAGTAAACTGGCTTTTGCCGGTTTATGGCGGGACCGGATGCGCCGACATTGTTCGTCGTTTTTCTCCCGAGGATTTATCTCGTCTCAAAAAACAAAGACCTTTGGTTAACGGTTTTTCAGATACGACTTTTTTGATAAATTATTTATACTTCAAAATTAAACTTCTCACCTTTCACTACAGTAATGCCTGCGGACTTTTTGTTCAGGATAATTACAAATTATTTTTTGACATTATTTCCGGAGAAAAAACCAAGTTTTCCTTTCAAGAAAAAAATTATAAATGGATAGGTGGCGCCGGAGCGCCGGTTAAACCGGTGGAGGGTATTTGTATCGGCGGAAATTTCAGCACCTTTCGCGATTTGCTCGATATTGGTGAGATAAATCCCCGTTCTTGGGAAGATTATATTTTATTTATCGAGGAGTTGGATATGGATCTGGAGGATCTACATCGCATAGTTATCGCTTTGGACGCGCGCGGAGTTTTTAAAAAAATAAGAGCTTTGGTTATCGGAAAAATGAACGAGAAAAAACTCGGTAGCGAATATAGACGTTTTAACAATATTTTTAATCGTGAAAATGAAATGAAATTTACCAATGTTTTTGAATATTTGATTTCCGATGTTTTGCAAAAACGCATGGAAGAAAAAGATCCGCTTTATATTTTGAAAGTGGAAAATTTCGGACACGGTGTTTACAAAAATACCATGATTTTACCTATTGGCGGAAAAACCATTTTACACCCGGACAAAAAGATTGAATTTATCGGACCGTTTGTAGAGTAAACAGACGAGCTTATAAGCAGTAAAGCGATAAAGCAGTAAAAAAACGTCCGACAGGGCGAATTTTTTATAAAAAAAGCGCGGCTTGCAGGCCGCGCTAAAAGGAGCGTAAACATGAAGTTTGATGAGGAGTTTTTAACCGCGCGAGATGAAAGTTTTTGAAGCGCGGCTCTAGCGTTCTTCTCTGCAAAGAAGAACAAGCCGATAAAATTCTCCTTCCATCAGGAGTTTCGATGGCCCTAACACCAATCGAACATTGTATATACTACAAATAAAACGTATTTTTGTCAATAATCTTTTCAATTTACCAAAAAATTTAAGGCTGGTACCTTTTTTTGGCTATGATAAGCACAAAAATCAGCTAATATTTCTTCTTGTTTTTTGAGCTCTTTATCCTCTATTTTCAACTCCGCCCAAACTCCGGTAATCAATAACTTCAAATTTTGTTTGTCTTCTTTGATCAAAGAAATTGTTTTATTTAACAAACCGGCTTTATTTTTACAATTACTACAAACACAGCCACCGTGCAAGGAAGAAAAATAATCCAAATTATTTTTTTCTTCACAAATAACACAATTTTTCAAAACCGGCAGATACCCTTGCAAACACAACACTTTCCATAAATACGATATTGCCAAAACCCGGCCTGCTTCTTTGCTATTTTCAAGATAATTTAAAAAACCAAATAACAAGTCAAAAATCTTTTTTTCCGGAGCGCCAACTGGTAAAAAAATATTCAAAATCTCACAAACATATCCGGCCAAAAAACTTTTGTTCATTTCCTCTCTGATATTTTTGAAAATTTCTATTGGCACGGCTTTGGTTAAATGTTTTACCTCTTTTCCTTCAATCACTTCCGCTTCTATCAAAAAAAACGGCTCCAAACAAGCCGAATTTTTGGAGGTAATTTTTTTTACTCCTTTACTTAATACTTCCAACTTTCCTTTTTCTGTCGTAAATAAAGTGATTATCTGGTCAGTTTCTTTCAAATCAATTCTTTTTAAAACAAAAGCTATCATATTATTTTTTTTCAGCTTCCAAATAATCTTGTAAAATTATCATAGCGGCTTTTTCATCGCGTGTCGCTCCACCTTCCATCTGATCAGCGGCAAACGAACTATAACGCTCATCATAAAAATCAACCGGAACATCAATATTTTTTTTCAATTCGTCAACAAATTCGCGAACTCGTCTACTGTTACTACTTTCTTCACCGACAAGTGACAATGGTAATCCAAAAACAACTTTATCTATTTTTTCTTCTTTGATAAATTTGGCTAATTTTAGCATCATTTCTTCTCTGTCAGCGCCCCTGATTTGGCCATATGGCAAAACAACCCCGAGGTCTTTATTTACCCAGGCAAGACCGATTCTTTTTGTTCCGAAATCAACACCGAGAATGTTCATAAACGACTATTAAAAATTTAATATTTAAGATTTAAGATTAAATTCGAATAATTTTAAATATTAAATATTAAATATTAAATGACTTCTTTCTCCTCTTCAGGCCGTCTAGTAATAACTTCGCAACCGTCTTTAGTAACCACAACGGTGTGTTCAAAATGCGCGCACAACGAGCCATCCGCCGTGTCAATTGAAAAACCGTCCGGACCGTCTTTTACTCTCCAGTCACCTAGCGTTATCATCGGTTCTATTGCCAAAACCATTCCGGGTCTTAACTTGAAATTTTCCATTTTTCTATCATAATAATTTGGAATCATCGGATCTTCGTGAACACTGTGACCAACTCCATGACCCACTAATTCTTCAACAATACCGTATTTTCCCTGACTATTCACATAATCCTCTATTGCTCTACCTATATCAGCTACACTATTCCCCGGCTTAACGGCAATAATAGCTCGTTCCAATGATTCTTTGGTAACCTGTAATAGCTTTTCAATTTCCGGTTTTGCTTTTCCTATTATTATTGTTCTGGCAGTATCCGTAAACAAGCCATTTTTCTCCATACCGATATCAATGGTAAATATATCCCCATCTTTGAGAAAAACTTTTTTAGAAGCCGGAGCATGAACTATTTGATTATTGATACATGCGCAAATAGTGGAAGGAAAAGGCTTGTCTTTAGGTCCGCTTTGATAATTTTTGAACGCAGGCTTTCCCCCTGCTTTTAAAATTAACTTTTCAGCCAATTCGTCTATTTCCCAAGTACTTTTTCCGACTATACAAAAATCTCTTAACTTAGCCAAAATTTGACCGAGTTGTCGTCCGGATTTTTTCAATTCTTCAATTTCTTTTTTGTTTTTTATAAGCATAACTTAAGAATTGATAATCTCATTTTCTACCAACAACATTACTTCTTCTATGGTTTTCATCCCGTCTATGACTTTGAGCGATTTTTTATGACGATAAAAATCCAAAATCGGTTTTTGCGCTTTCGTACCTTGTACTTTGATTCTCCTTTTTATCACCGCCAAATTATCATCTTTGCGTAATTTAAGTTTACCACCACATTTTGGACATTCCTTCATTTTGGCCGTAGCTGAAGTCCAGGGAATTATTTCTTCGCATTTACTGCAAACACGCCTTTTGGTTAACCTATCAAAAGCTTCTTTGTTGGTAATTTTTATTTGTAAAGCCAAAATCTGATTTTCTAAATTTATTTTTTTGAAATGCGCTTGAAAATTTTTGGCTTGTTTCAAATTTCTAATAGCGCCGTCAAAAATAACTCCACCCTCTTTTTTGAGTAAAATCTTATCTATTTCCGGAAAAACTACATAGTAAATCAGCCAGTCTGGAACCAGGTGGCCTTTTCTCATAAATTCCAACGCTTGTCTAACACGTTTTTGTAAGTTTTCTCGCTCGCTCAAACGCCTTAACAGCGCCCCTGTACTTAAATGAGTATATCCAAATTTTTCCGCAATACGCTTGGCTTGCGTGCCTTTACCCGAACCCGGGCTGCCAATAAAGATAAGTATTTTCTTCACATGTTTTATTTTTACGTCCTTATTATAACAAACAACCGCCCTTTATACAATTAACCCCGCTTCTTTGTTTTAGCGGGGCTAATTTAAAAAATGAAAGAAATGTTTTATAAGTGATCGTATTGGTGCATGGTCACTTGAGCGTCTATCTGCTTGTAAGTTTCAATGGCTACGGCTACTGCGATAAGCAAAGAGGTTCCACCGATAGTCAAACTGCGCGTTCCAATAATAGCTTGTAGTAAAAGTGGTAAAATAGCGATAAGACCCAAGAAAGAAGCTCCGACTAAATTTATCCTGTTTACGGTTCTTTGTAAATAATTTTCGGTTTCCTTACCCGGTCTGATACCTGGCACAAAACCGCCTTGTTTTTGTAAATTTTCGGCGATTTTTTGCGGATTGAAAACTACACCGGTATAAAAATAAGTAAAACCAAAAACCATTAAAAAGTAAGCCATGCCGTAAAAAGTCTGATTTTGGAACAAAGTAATGATAAAATAAGCAAAATCTTTTATCCATTGCGCTTTGGCATTAACAAAAAACTGCGCTACCATCGGTGGCATCATTACCAGAGAAATAGCAAAGATAATCGGAATTACCCCGGCCATATTCACTCGAAGCGGTAAATGAGTGGATGAACCTCCATAGGTTTTATTCCCGTGCATTTGTTTGGCATAATTTACCGGAATTTGGCGTTGACCTTCGTTGATAAAAACTACACCAACCACGGTTAAGATGGTCAAAATAGCAAAAACCAAAAGGGTATAAAAACTTCCGGTGTTATAATTTGCTATAACTCCGCCAAGCGCTGTTGGTAAAGAAGAAACTATACCAGCAAAGATTAAAAGAGAAATACCGTTCCCAACTTTACGTTCGGAAATCAATTCACCAAGCCATACTAAAAACATAGTTCCGGCGGTAATACCGGTCATAATAACCATCATATCAAAACCGGAAAAATCAGCCGGCAAAATAGATCTGGCAGAACTGCTCAATAATTTGATCATGGCGTAAGATTGGATAAAAGCCAATGGAACGGTCAACCAACGAGTATACATGTTGATTTTTTGTTGCCCACTTTCACCTTCTTTACTCATTTCTTCCAGTTTTGGCACAATCATAGTCAAAAGTTGGAAAATAATTGATGAAGTGATATAAGGGGCAACGCCCAACATTATCAAAGAAAAATTCTTTACTGTTCCACCGGAAAAAATATCCAAAAGTTGGAACATTTGCTGTCCGGAAAGAAAATTACGCAAAGCGGTTACATCAACTCCAGGCACCGGAATATGGGCCACTACCCGGAAAATAACCAACAAACCTACTACAGTCAAAATATTTTTACGGACATCCTTTATTTTCCAAATTTTTTGAAAAGTTTCCCACATAGGGTTAAAAATTAAAGCTTGAAGCCTTATTTAATTTCGCCACCCGATTTTTTGACAATCTCAGCAGCGGAAGCGGTGAATTTAATTCCGGAAAAATTTAATTTTTTGTTTAATTTTCCGGTATTAACCACTTTTACATTTTTTACCGTATCTTTGATAATATTTTTTTCCACCAAAGATGCTACATTTACCAATTCACCATCATTAAATTTTTTATCCAATACGGATAAAATCAAAGTAACGGGTTTTGTTTCCAAAGTCTTAAAACCGCGCAATTTCGGAGTTGCTTGCATCAAACGACGAAAGGCTTTTTGTTTTAAACGATGAGCCCCGCCGGATCTGGCAGTTTGGCCTTTACCTCCGCGCGTGGCGGAAGTGCCATGTCCGGAAGCGTTACCGCGACCGACCACTTTTCTTTTTTTACTGGCTCCGCGAGCCGGTTTCAAATTATGAATATTCAATTTCATAAAATTTATTCTTTAACGGATTTTTTAACATCTTTTTTTACGGCCTTAACAGCTTCTTTTTTAACAGGTCTGACAGATTGTTTATTTTCGTTTTTCTCTTTTTCTACCACCACTACCGGTTCGGAGATGTTTTTTTTGTTTTGCTCTCTTTCTTTTATTTTTGCCATAAAATTATAGCGTCCGTTTTTACTTTTGAAAGATTGCAAAGCGGCAAAAGTGGCTTGGACGATAGCGATTTTGTTTTTTGTGCGACCCAAAATTTTAGAAGATACATTGGGTACACCAGCTAATTCCAAAACCACTCGCACAGCGCCGCCGGCAATAACCCCGGAACCTTTCGGAGCCGGTTTAAGCATAATAACTGCGGCATTGGCTTTACTTATTACCGGATGCGGAATAGTTTCGTTAACTATCGGCACGGTAATAATATTTTTCTTGGCTTGACGAACGGCTTTTTCCACACCAAATTGAACATCTTTACCTTTGGACAAACCAAAGCCAACTCGCCCTTTGCGATCACCCAAAACGACGCAAGCACGAAAACTTAACTGCTTACCGCCTTGAGTAACGCGAGTTACGCGAGCCAAATCCAAAATGTATTGATCAAACTCTTTTTTTTCCTCACGTGGGCGGTTGTCTTTTCTACGATTATTTTTTTGCATATATATTTTTATTAAAATTGTAAACCGCCATCTCTCGCTCCTTGTGCCGCTGCCGCTACCCGACCATGATAACGATATCCTCCGCGATCAAAAACAGCTTTTTTTACACCCTTGGTTTTGGCTAATTCAGCCAATTTTTTTCCGGCCAAATAAGCAATTGCAACTTTAGCTTCTTTTCCTTCCACTTTTTCAGCTTTGATGTCTGCCGAATTGATAGCACAAAGAGTATTACCTTTGCTGTCATCGATAAGTTGCAAAGTAATATTTTTCAAACCGCGAAAAACCGAAAGACGAGGTAGGTCGGCTGTACCGACAACCCTGGCGCGCACTCTTTGATGGCGAGCTTGTCTAAGATTATTTTTAGCTTTAGAAAAATTTCTTTTCATAACAGTAATTATTAAGCTATTGATTATTTAGAACTCTTGGCCGCGGTTTTACCGGCTTTGCGTCTGATAACCTCGTCCATATATTTGATACCTTTACCTTTATAAGGTTCCGGTTTTTTGATTTTACGAATTTGCGCTGCGGTTTCTCCAACCAACTGTTTATCAAAACCTTCAACCGTAATAACATTTTTTTCAACTTTGAAAGTTATACCTTTTGGAGCTTTGTAAATTATCGGATGAGAATATCCGACTTCCAGTTGCAAATCCGCCCCTTTCATACTGACTTTATAACCAACACCGTTGATTTCCAATTCTTTTTTGAAACCGTTGGTTACTCCTTCCAATAAATTTTCTATCAAACTGGAAAAAGTTCCCCATAATGCTCTGTCTTTTTTACTTGTTTCGCTGACCACGCCAGTAACCAAAGCGCCGTCTTGTTGAGAAACAGTAACTCGAGGATGCAAATTCAAACTCAAATTGCCTTTTGGGCCTTTGACTTCCAATTTTCCGTTTTTAATTTCCACCGTTACACCGGAAGGAATTTTTCTAATTGTTTTACCTACACGAGACATATGTTTAAAAAAATTAATTTCCGATTAATAAACTTCACAAATCACTTCGCCGCCGACTTTATCGCGAAGAGCTTCCCAGTTGGTCATAATGCCTCTTGGGGTAGATAAAACGGAAATACCAAAGCCGTTTAAAACTTTGCCTATTTCACCGCTTTTGACATAACGTCTTTGGCCGGGCTTGCTCACTCTTTTGAGAGAATGAATAACCGGTTCTCGACCGTCATATTTCAAAGTTATCAAAAGCTGAGGAATTTTATCTTTGGTTTTTTCTACTTTTTCCAAATAACCCTCTTTGACAAGAGTTTGAGCAATCGCCATTTTTATATTGGAATAAGAAACCGTAACTTCCGATTTTTTAACCATCGAAGCGTTGCGGATTCTGGTAAGCATGTCGGCGATAGGATCAGTCATCATAAGCTTTATTTATTATAAATATTTAAATAAATCGCAAATTAAAATTTACCAACTTGATTTGCGAACACCCGGAATCTTTCCGGCATTGGCCAGTTCGCGAAAACAAATACGGCATAAACCGAATTTGCGAAAAAAACCGTGCTGACGACCGCATTTCCAGCAACGACGCACTATCCTAGTGCTAAATTTTGGTTTGCGATTTGATTTTGCGATTTGATTTTGAGTAGCCATAAAGGTTGTATTATTTGGTAATGAAAGGGAAACCCAAAAGAGACAACAAGGCTTTGCCTTCTTCTTTGCTTTTGGCCGTAGTAGTTACGGTGATTTCCAAACCGTGATTTTTATCAATTTCCGTTTGTTTAATTTCCGGAAAAGCGGCCAATTCTTTCAAACCGAAATTATAATTTCCTTGACGATCAAAAGATTTATCAGAAACTCCTCGGAAGTCGCGTACGCGCGGAAAAGTAATACTCAACAATTTTTCCAAAAAATAATACATCCTCGGACCGCGCAAAGTAACAGCAGCGCCGATTTCCATACCTTCTCTGATTTTGAAATTAGAAATTGATTTTTTGGCTTTGGTACGCATCGGTTTTTGACCGGAAATTTTGGTTAGATTTTTTTCTACCAATTCGGCAAAATTACCTTCTTTCAAAAAGCGACCGTAACCGACATTAAGCACTACTTTGGTGATTTTAGGAACTTGCATTACACTTTTGTAACCAAATTCTTTCATCAAAGCCGGAACAGCTTCTTTTTTATATTTTTGATATAGAGTTGGAGTAGTCATATTTTTAATCAATAAACTGTTGGCATTTTTTACAAGCGCGTTTTTTAACGTCTGCCTCTTTTTTGGCGGCGACACGGACAGCTAAACCGCATTTCGGACAAATAACCTTGGCATTACTGGCATCAAAAGGAGCCGGTAATTCGATAACCTGACCTTTTTCGCCCTGTTTTCTAGAGCGCATGTGTTTTTTAAGTAAATTTACGCCTTCGACCACGATTTTGTTTTCTTTCTTGAAAACTTGAATTACCTTACCTTCTTTACCGCGATCTTTTCCGGCGATAATTTTTACTTTATCGTTGGTTTTAATATTCATATTTTTAAAAACAAGTTCATTTCTTTATAAAACTTCAGGTGCCAAAGAAATGATTTTTTGAAAACCTTTTGAACGTAATTCGCGAGCAATCGGACCAAAAACGCGAGTACCTTTCGGTTCTTTATTTTTCTTATCTACGATTACGGCCGCATTTTCGTCAAAACGGATATAGGTTCCGTCAACACGTCTGGTTTCTTTGTGTATTCTTACCAAAACAGCGTGGACAACTTCACCTTTTTTAACCATCCCGCGAGGAGCTGCTTCTTTGACCGAACAAGTGATAATATCTCCCAAACGAGCGTATCTTTTTTTGTAACCGCCCAAAACTCGCAAACATTGCAATTTTTTGGCGCCGGTATTGTCGGCTACAGCCAACATGCTACGATGCTGAATCATATATTTGAAAAATTATTTTTTTTCTTTAATCACTTGGGTCAAACGCCATTTCTTGGTTTTGGAAAGAGGGCGACATTCCACAAATTTAACCGTATCGCCGACCTTAGCTTCATTTTTTTCATCATGAACATGAAACTTTTTTGAGACGCGATAAGATTTTTTGTATTTAGGGTGCATTTTTAAAATATCAACTTTAACCACGGCGGTTTTCTCCATCAAATGAGAAACAACTTCGCCGACAAAGGCGCGAATGCTTTTGATAGTTTTGTTTTTATTTTCCATACGATTTTATTATTTATTAGATTCACGCAATTTAAGTTCGGTTTGCAAGCGAGCGATATTTTTTTTCGTTTCCGAAATTTTATGATTTTGTTTCAAACTTTGCGCTCCGGCTTTGAAACGCAAACCGCGAAGTTCTTCTTTCAAATCGTTTACGATTTTTTCGATTTCTTGCGGAGTTTTATTTTTGATTTCTTTAAAGTCCATATGCGTAAAATTATTTCAAAATCAAACGAGTTTTCACCCCGAATTTATGACCAGCCAAAGCCATAGCTTCGTTGGCCGATTCGCGAGTGATACCGCTCATTTCAAAAATGATAGTTCCGGGTTTAACCACGGCCACATAATGATCCGGGGATCCTTTACCGCCACCCATCGGCGTTTCGTTGCCTTTTTGAGTAACCGGCTTATCCGGAAAAATACGAATCCAGATTTTTCCACCACGTCTGACATACCTGGTCAACACGCGTCTGGCCGCTTCAATTTGACGAGAAGTTATCCAACCGTAATCTTCGGCTTTCAAACCAAACTCACCAAAAGAAATAGTGTTGTTGCGAGTGGCAATGCCTTTTTGACGACCGCGACCCTTTTGCCATTTGCGATGTAATACTTTTTTAGGTAACAACATATGTGTGTTTTAAATTATTTCTTCTCTTCCTTTTTCTCAAATTTATCACGACGACCAAAAGCTTCTCCGTGATAGATCCAGACTTTTACGCCGATTTTACCGTAAATAGTATGGGCTTCGGCAAAAGCATAGTCCACATCGGAGCGTAAAGTGATAAGAGACATTTTACCGGCTGACAAAGCTTCTCTTCTGGCGATTTCTACTCCGTTTAAGCGACCGGCCATATTGATTTTTACCCCTTTGGCTCCGGCAGCCATAACTTTTTCCAAAACTTGTTTCATAATTCTGCGGAAAGGAATACGTTTTTCAATTTCCGCAACTGCGCCTTGAGCAACAACTTGAGCGGAAAGAGCCGGTTGTTTAAGAGGTAAAACATTGATTTTAACTTTCAATTTTTGTTCTAAATGTTTTTTCTCAATTTCTTTGCGAATATCTTCCAATCCTTGTCCGCTACGACCGATAATCACCCCTGGTTTTGCGGCTAAAATGGTAATAACCATTTCTTTGGGTGTTCTTTCCAAACAGATAGAATCAATACCCGCTTCTTTTAATTTCTTTTCCAAAAAAGCGCGAATGCCCACTTCTTGTTTAAGAAAAAGAGAAAGTTGGTCTTTTTTACCAAACCATCTGGAATCCCAAACATAAATATTCGGGATGCGATAAATTTTCGGATGTACTTTGTGTCCCATAGGTTTTAAATTTATTTTTTAGTTTTGGTTTTTTTCTCAGCCTTTTCCACGGTTTTCAAAATCATCGTCACATGAGAAGTTCTTTGTCTTACCGGAGTGGCGCGACCGTGAGCTTTAGGCATCCAACGTTTTAATACCGGACCTCCGTCAACGGTAATATTTTTGATAAACAAAGTTTCTTCGTCCAATTTGAAATTATTTTTAGCATTGGCGATAGCGGAATTGAGTAATTTCAAAATCGGCAAAGCGGCACTCTTATTAGTCAAAGATAAAACATCTCTGGCTCTGAGCGCTTTGCGTCCTTTTACCAAATCGGTAACCAAACGAACTTTGCGCGGACCCATTCTCAAAAATCTTAATTTTGCGATAACTTCCTGGTTCATATGATTAATTATTTTTTAGCTGCCGCAGCAGGAGCCGGAGCGGGTGTAGCTTGTTCTTTAGCCATCTTACCGCCATGGCGAATAAATTTTTTGGTCGGAGAAAATTCTCCCAAACGATGGCCGACCATATTTTCTTCAACAAAAACATTTATAAAATCTTTGCCGTTGTGAACCAAAAAAGTGGTTCCAACCATTTCCGGAGAAATAACGCAAGCGCGAGACCAAGTTTTAATTGGCTGTCTTTTTCCGCTTTCTTTCATTGTTAAAACTTTTTTCAGTATTCGCGGATCAACGTATAATCCTTTTTTTAAACTTCTGGACATATTTTTATTTTTTATTAAGCGGTCTTTTTAACCCTTCTTTTAATGATAAATTTATCGCTCCATTTACCCGGTTTTCTGGTTTTTACCCCGCGAGCTTTGCGGCCATAGACGGTCATCGGACCTCTTTTTTGACCTATCGGAGAGTGACCCTCACCACCACCGTGCGGATGATCAACCGGATTCATATTTTTACCTTTTACAGTAGGTTTGATACCGCGATGACGCATACGACCGGCTTTACCCCAACGGATAAGACGACGATCGGCATTGCTCAAAGAACCCACTGACGCCATACATTCTTTACGGACTTTTCTAATCTCTCCGGATGGTAATTTTAATAAAGCAAAGTCGCCTTCTAGACCGACAAACTGAGCTGACATTCCGGCACCGCGAACCAATTGACCACCTTTACCCGGAGTAACTTCTATATTATAAATAAAAAGACCTATCGGTGTTTGCATCAAAGGCATGCGGTTGCCAGGTTTAGCTTCTACCAAATTTTTGGAAGAGACAACTTTATCACCGACTTTCAAATCGGCCGGAGCCAAGATATAAGATTTAACGCCATCAGCATATTGAATCAAAGCGATGCGAGGACCACGATTGGGATCATACTCTATAGCCAAAACTTCAGCCGGCACATCAAGTTTTTCTTGCTTAAAATCAACCAAACGGTACAATTTTTTTGCACCACCGGCTTGATGACGAACAGTAATAACACCTTGATTGTTACGACCGCATTTTTTTGGCAAAAAAGTCACCAAGGATTTTTCCGGTCTTTTTTTGGTCAAATCCGAAAAAGCGTCCACACTACTAATGCGGCGTCCCGGAGATGTTGGTTTGTAAACTTTAATAGGCATACATTTTATTATTATTTTCGTACTTTCGTACTATTTCGTAGTTCGTAAATAATTTAAACACCTTCTTGAGCAATAGTCTGTCCGGAAGCCAAGGTTACTACAGCTTTTTTATAATCACTTCTTTTACCGGCCACTCTACCGCGATAAACTGTTTTACCTTGAACATTGGCAATATTAACAGCTACGGGTTTTACTTTATAAATCTCTTCAATAGCTTCCTTGATTTCCTTTTTAGTCGCTTTTGGATTAACCAAAAAACCATATTTATTGACACTGGCTTGTACGGCCATTTTTTCAGTCACCCAGGGACGAATGATGATTTTATGAGCTTTGTAATTTTTATTTTCGCTGGTCATATTTTTGAAATCTTAAAAAATTATTTAACCAGATTAGCTTCCAACTGTTGTAAACCGAGCTTGCTAACAATAACAGCTTCACTGCTCAACAAATCCAAAACATTGGTGTCTTTGGCGCGAATAGTGTTGACCTTTTTGAGATTACGACTCATTTTGAGCAAGTCTTTATTGCTTTCATCGTTTAATATCAAATAACTTTTATTTTGATTCGGTAAATTTTTCAAAAATTCGGCCACAGCCTTGGTTTTTGCTTTATCAAAACCGAAATCTTCCACTACATAAAAAACATTGCTTTGAACTTTGTCGGTCAAACACATTTTGATAGCTAAACGTTTGGTGTTTTTATTGATTTTCATCTTCCAATTGCGTTCTGAGGTCGGACCAAAAGTTACACCACCGCCTCTCCAAAGAGGAGAACGGATAGACCCATGACGAGCGCGACCGGTGCCTTTTTGTTTCCAAGGTTTTTTACCTCCACCACTAACATCGCCTTTGGATTTGGTATGAGCGATAGATTCGCGAATATTGCTACTTTGCGCGACAAATACTTGATGAACAACTTCCGGTTTGATAGTTACGCCAAAAATAGCGTCATTTAATTCCGCGGAACCTGTTTCTTTACCCAAAAGATTATAAACTGCTGTTTTCATATTTTTAGAAATTTTAAGCGTTATTTTCAACCGGGGTTTCCTCAGTCTTTACTTCTTCATTTACGGTTTTAACTTCTTCCACCGGAATATTTTCTTGTTTAACTTCGACCTCTTTATTTTTTTTGGTAATTTTCAATTCACCTTCTCCTTCGATTATCAATAATCCTTTACGAGCACCAGGCACGGCTCCTTTGATATAAATAATATTTTCATCAGGATTAACTTGGACAATTTCCAAATTCTTTATAGTTACTTGTTCACCACCCATGCGTCCAGCCATGCGCATACCCTTAAAAACTCTTTGCACCCCACCAGCACCGATAGAACCAGGAGCTCTCAAATTATCTTTATGTCCATGAGAAGCCGGACCGCCGCCAAAATGATGTCTTTTTACTACCCCGGCAAAACCGCGTCCTTTGGAAAAACCTATAACATTAACAACGTCACCGGCAACAAAACTTTCTGCGGTTATTAAATCTCCTTTTTCTACGCCATCAACTTTGTCAGTGGAAAATTCTTTTAAAAATTTTACCGGCGCGACATCTTTGAGATGTCCTTTTTGAGGTTTGTTTAAGCGAAATTCTTTTTTCTCGCCAAAACCGATTTGCAAAGATTTTTTATTATCTTTGTTTCCATCCTTAACTTGTACTACAAAACACGGTCCGGCTTGAATTTTGGTTACCGGGACCACTTCACCGCTTGGTAAAAATACCTGCGACATTTCGATTTTTTGTCCTAAAATAAATTTCATAAAAATTAACTGTCATTGGCCTCTCATTATTTTGGTTTTATAATGAGGTGCTTAACAAAAAAACTAGAAGCGCTAACATCGATATTTCTATCATCAATGATACTGCTTCTAGCCCTTATCTGCTCCCTCTTTAATATCGCAGAAGACTCTTTTAAAAAGAGTTTATGGCTTAATACAATACATTTATTTTTGTTAGCTAATTCCTTTCTATTTGTTTTATCAAATTCTTTGCCTAAATGTTTTTGACCGGACTAAAAAGTTCGGTAATCTTATTTAGTTAAAAATTCAATAATAAAATTTTGCCCTATTCTAAGTCATTTTTTGACTCTTGTCAAGAGCTAAAACTTTCCTTGTTGTAAATAACTTTTTTTAATTTACATTTTGATTTCCACATCAACACCGGATGGCAAATTTGAGCTCATCAAAGCATCAATGCATTTTGCTGAAGCGTCCAAAATATCAATCAAACGTTTATGGACACGCATTTCATATTGTTCACGAGCATCTTTGTGCACAAAAGTGGAACGGTTAACGGTAAATTTATTCACTTCGGTTGGAAGCGGTACCGGACCGATAACTTTAGCGCCATTACGTTGCGCGGTTTCAATAATCGTTTTGGTAGCTTGATCAATAATTTTATTGTCATAAGCGCGAATTTTGATCCTGATTCGGCTTACTTCAGCGACTTTCTTGGTTGTCGTATTTTTTTCTGTCATGTTATTGGTATTAAAGAACTTTACAGCTTAAGGGGGCGCAATTGCTTGCACCCCCTCGGCCATAATTATTTAATAATTTTAGTTACCACGCCGGAACCGACAGTGCGCCCACCTTCGCGGATAGCGAAGTTCATCTTGTCTTCCATAGCAACCGGTTTGATAAGTTTAACAGTGATAGATACGGTATCGCCAGGCATTACCATTTCAGTGCCAGCAGGCAAAGTAACTTCACCGGTAACATCGGTAGTTCTGATATAGAACTGTGGTTTGTAACCGTTGAAAAATGGTTTATGGCGACCGCCTTCTTCTTGTTTCAATACATAAACTTGAGCTTCATATTCGGTATGAGGAGTGATAGAACCAGGTTTGGCCAAAACCATACCTCTTTCTACATCTTCTTTTTTGGTACCACGAAGCAACAAACCTGCGTTGTCTCCAGCTTGACCTTCTTTGAGTTGTTTATTAAACATCTCAATACCTGTAATAACGGTTTTGGAAGGTTCTTCGTTCAAACCAACGATTTCAATTTCATCGTTGATATGGATAACACCGCGTTCAATACGACCGGTAACTACAGTACCACGGCCTTCGATAGAGAACACATCTTCAACCGGCATCAAGAAAGGTTTATCAATATCACGTTGAGGAGTTGGGATATATTCGTCAACAGCTTTCATCAAATCCAAAACTGGTTTGGAAGCTGCTTCGTCGCTTGGATTTTCCAAAGCTTTCAAAGCGGAACCGCGAATAATAGGAGTGGCATCTCCAGGGAAATTATATTTTTTGAGCAAATCACGAATTTCAGCTTCTACCAAATCAATCAATTCCGGATCGGAAACTTGATCAACTTTGTTCAAGAAAACGATAATATAAGGCACACCTACTTGACGAGCAAGCACGATATGTTCGCGAGTTTGAGGCATCGGACCGTCAGTGGCGGAAACTACAAGAATAGCGCCATCCATTTGAGCGGCACCGGTAATCATGTTTTTTACATAGTCAGCGTGACCTGGACAGTCAACGTGAGCATAGTGACGAGCTTGGGTTTCATATTCTACGTGAGCGGTAGAAATAGTAATCCCGCGAGCTTTTGATTCTGGAGCTTTGTCCAAATCATCAACGCCCTTATTTTGGGCAGTCATGCCATGTGTAGTTAAAACTGACAAAATAGCAGCGGTAAGAGTTGTCTTACCATGGTCAACGTGGCCGATAGTGCCAATGTTGACGTGTGGCTTGCTTCTTACGAACTCAGCCATATTGGTTAACATAAATATTGCGGCACTTCTCCCGAGTGGTCGGGTTTTAAGTTTTGTGAACCAACCGCGAAAAAAATAAATTAAAAAATGTTATCAAACAACAGCTCATAACCGTTTTGGGGTTAACAGCTGTTTTTTAATAGCCTTTGCATTATAACAGATAATTATATTTTTGGCAAGAGGGTGATTGTGGACATTTTGTGCATAATCTAGCCCTCTGTTTGACTTGTTACTTGCGACTAATAACTTATGGTTTATAAACCATAAGTTGTATGTTATTCAACTGGCTCCAAATAAAATCTCTCTTCTTCCTCAGGAACATCATTTAACCCCTCTTCTTGAAAAAAATTATTGGCAAAAAACTCTTGCTCCGGATCGATTTTTTTGCGTAATTTCTGCTCAAATTCCTCTTTTTTCAAATCTCGACGACGAAAAACATCCTGGGTGGTTAAAACATCTTTTAGAGAGACTAATCCTGGTCCAAAAGCGTTTTTTCTCTGATTTTGGCCAAAATTTACTTGATTTTCAACTCTTTTCCTGTCTTCTTTGACTAAACGTTCCAAAGCCTTGTCTATACTGTTTTTTTCTTTATTTTTACGCAAAATTTCCTCAAATTCCTCGTATTTTTGCCTTTCTTCTTGCAAAGAATGCCAAAAAGCTATTTCTTTATTAACTTTTTCCAGCATTTCTTCTTCGTTGAGATTGGCTATTTGATGATGTGTACCAGCAGTTAATCGCTCATACTCGGTAGCCGGTAAAATAACGTATAAATCACCGTTATCACTATCTGCCAAGACACCTCTACCCTCGGTTTGACGCAATAATTTGAACAAGTCTTTTAAAATTTTATTAAGCATAAAAATAGTTATTAAAAAGTTTTTTTATTGTAACATTGGTTAAGAAAAAGTCAAGATGGTCTTCGGACTTCGGTCTACAGACTATGGACTATAACTATAAGAAATATTAGCTATTTTGATTTTTTTAAATTTTATGATAAAATATTGATAGAACTAAAAAATCTATTTTGGCTAGTATTAGCCAAAAAGCTCCAAAAAGGGCTTGACAAACATGCTAAAATGTGCTATAATACAACGTTTATTGGCTAATATAAAACAAAAATATGGAAAATTCTTTTCCTACAAATCGTGAATTTTTAAAAAAAGACAAAGAGCCTGAAAAAAAGGATGATTTTTATATCACTTCCACAGACCCTGCATTATCAGAAAAATTAAAAGTGTTGGAAAAGATGGCTGAAGAAGATATGAAGAAAGTAAAAAAACCCTTAAAACCGGATATAGAATACACTGAATTTAAAAACAACGAACTTAAAAAAGGTTACTATCAAAAAATGAGGAAATTGTTTTTAGAATATGAAAAATTAAATTCTCCGGAAGAAAAAGAAATCTTTATTAAAAAAATAATCCAAGAAGAAAAATTGGAATTCAATGACCTATATATCACTTGGATGTTTTTAATGGAAGTTGAAAAACATAACGAAACTGAATTGCTAAAACAAGAAAAACTTATTGGAGAAACCGAAGGCGGAGGCGAAATCATTGCGGAAAAAAAATTAACGGAATCATTGAAAAATTTTAGAAATTTTTTAATTGATATTTCCAAACAAACCGATTGGATCTCTAAGCCGATAGATTACAAAGATTATCTAAGAGAAGGCTTTGAAATGGTAAATGGAAAACCCATAAGTTTGGAAGATAAGCTTGTATTGGAAAAATTAAAACAAATAGAAAACCTAGCTGAAAATTATGATCCCGGTAGCGCCGATTCTATGAAGTTGGTAGAGAAAGGTAAAAAGAACATACAAATAATTAGCAGTTATCTAAAAGAAAGCCCTGAAAATTTAGTTCAAAACATCTCAAAAGAGTCCGGTGAAAAAGGAAAATCGTTCTTTGAACAAGTTTTAAAATCTCTGGCTGTCAATTCTGCGAAAAAAAATGATTTAGACAATCTAATAACAACTTAAAAAATAATTTTAAATATATGAGATCAGAAACAGCGGGTTTTAATCCGCAAGAACATAAAAATCATATGACCAAAACAAACAACAAAAAGAAATGGGACTTGGCAGAAGCCAAAGAAGCCGAAGAAATGAAGTTTAGACAAAAACGCATAAATAAAGAGATAGAAAAAGAATCAAAAATACCTTTTGAAGAAAGGTTGAAAATTGCGGAGCGCGAAGACTTGAAAAGTCGCAGTGTATTGACCGAACAAAACATCAAAGATTTGGAAGAAATCCACATATCCAATCCTTTTCTTTATGATGAGGATGAATTTGAAGGAGAAGAATCAAAAACCAAAATCATTTCCCAGGAAGAACTGGAACAAAAAAAATTGGAACAAGCTAGAAAAAGAATAGGCAGAGCCTAAAAAATAAAAACAAAAAATCTCTCCGTAAAAACGGAGAGATTTTTTTATTAAACAAAGTGATTATTTTTGTTTTCCTGAGATGATATTTTGCGCGACATTACCCGGAACTTCAGCATAATGAGAAAATTCCATGGTAGAGCTGGCGCGACCTTGCGTGATATTACGCAAGTTGGTGGTATAACCAAACATGGACGCCAATGGCACGATAGCGCGCACGGCTTTGAGCTGTCCACGATCTGTCATTTCTTGGATTTGACCACGTTTGGAATTAAGATCGCCGATAACATCACCCATGAATTGTTCCGGAACCAAAACTTCCACTTTCATAATAGGTTCCAAAATTATCGGATTAGCTTTACGACAAGCATCTTGAAACGCCATAGAGCCGGCCATTTTGAAAGCAGCTTCAGAAGAGTCAACTTCGTGATAAGAACCGTCGTAACATGTAACTTTGATATCCACTACCGGATAACCTGCTTGGATACCGCGAGTGATAGCTTCTTTGATACCTTTTTCAATCGCCGGGATATATTCACGAGGAACAACACCGCCTTTGATGGCATCAATAAATTCAAAATTGCCTTTGGTTTTGTCGTCTTGCGGTTCCACGCGTAACCAGCAGTGACCGTATTGACCGCGACCGCCGGATTGTTTGACGTATTTCCCTTCGGCTTCGGAAGAATTTTTGATAGTTTCTTTGTAAGCTACTTGCGGAGCGCCGACATTGGCTTCCACTTTAAATTCACGTTTCATGCGATCAACGATAATTTCCAAATGTAACTCACCCATACCTTCAATGATAGTTTGGAGAGTTTCTTCATCAGTATGAACACGGAAAGTGGGGTCCTCTTCGGTAAGTTTTTGCAAAGCCATGCCGATTTTTTCTTGGTCAGCTTTGGTTTTCGGTTCAATCGCGACGGAAATAACCGGTTCCGGAAAAGTGATTTTTTCCAAAACAATCGGTTTAGCCTCATCGCAAAGAGTGTCACCGGTAATAGTGTCTTTAAGACCGATAGCGGCGGCGATTTCACCGGCAAAAACTTCATTCACATCTTCGCGGTGATTGGTATGCATACGCACGATACGAGAGATTCTTTCTTTTTCGCCTTTGGAAGAATTGAAAACATAAGAACCGGAAGTTACCTTACCTGAATATACACGAAAGAAAATAAGACGACCAACAAACGGATCGGTAGCCACTTTGAAAGCCAAAGCGGAAAAAGGTTCGTTGTCATCAGCTTTACGAGCCATGGCTTCTCCGGTTTCCGGATCAGTTCCTCTGATTTCCGGCACATCGGTTGGAGCCGGCAAATAAGCTACAACTGCATCAAGAGCTAGCTGTACGCCGATATTACTCAAAGCAGAACCGCACATTACCGGGAACAAACGATTGGCAATAACCATTTCACGAATAGCTTTTTTAATTTCTTCAACAGACAAAGCTTCGCCGTTCAAAAATTTTCCCATAGTTTCATCATTGGCTTCGGAAATTTTTTCAATCATTTCCGCGCGATATTTGACGACATTGTCTTTCATATCTTCAGGAATTGGAATCTCTACGATATTTTCACCATTTTTACCTTCAAATTTATAAGCTTTTTCTTCTATCAAATCAATGATACCAGAAAAAGTACTTTCTGCGCCGATTGGCAACTGGATAGCAACGGCATTTTTACTCAATCGTTCTTTGATAGAAGCCATAGTCATATAAAAATCCGCACCCATTTTATCCATTTTATTGGCAAAAGCGATACGAGGCACATCATATTTGGTGGCTTGATGCCAAACGGTTTCCGATTGAGGTTCAACACCTTGGGATCCGTCAAAAACAGCAACAGCACCGTCAAGCACACGCAAAGAGCGCTCTACCTCTACGGTAAAATCTACGTGCCCTGGAGTATCAATCAAATTGATACGATAATTTTTCCAAAAACAAGTTGTAGCGGCGGAAGTAATGGTGATACCGCGTTCTTTTTCTTGTTCCATCCAATCCATTTCCGCAGCACCTTCATGTACTTCACTGATTTTGTGTTTGCGTCCGGTATAAAACAAAACGCGTTCGGAAAAAGTGGTTTTGCCGGCATCAATGTGAGCCATGATACCGATATTTCTAGTTTTATCCAAAGGATATTCACGAGGCATAGTTAAATAATTTTTAGTTTTTTAGTATTGTCATTGCGAGCCCGAAGGGTGAAGCAATCCCACGGTGGGATCGCCACGGTTCGCCTAAGCGAACCTCGCGATGACACAAATATTATTTGGCGAATCTGGCAAAATGAGCAAAAGCTTTGTTAGCTTCAGCCATTCTGTGGACATCGTCGCGTTTCTTGATAGCATCACCTAATCCTTGGGAAGCTTCAAATAAAACAGTTGCCAATTTTTGAGCCATTGGTTGACCTTTTTTAGCTTGGGCCGCACCGATAATCCAACGGAAAGCCAAAGAATTTTGACGTTCACCGCGAACCGGGAGCGGTACTTGATAATTGGCACCACCAACTCTTTTGGAACGAACTTCCACTTGCGGAGCTACTGTACGAATAGCTTCTTCAAAAACAACCATGGCATCTTTTTTGGCCAAAGCCGCTATCTTGTCCAAAGATTCATAAACTATTCTTTGAGCTGTATTTTTTTTACCGTCTTGCATCACATAATTGATGAATTTGGCAAGCAATACACTGCCGTATTTCGGATCAGGAATAATTTCTCTTTTAATTG
>CAYUIA010000005.1:0-23243 GCA_964444635.1 uncultured Gammaproteobacteria bacterium | reverse complement strand
TTCAAATTCATATGATTCAGACTATACCACATTTTTTTAGCAAAATCTAGAAAAAAGCCTTGATTTGTTGTAAGATAGGGCTCATGCGAAGATTACGAGGTTCTATTTACAATATTCTCCGTTGGAGCGAAAAATACGCCAAAACTGACATGGTTTATCTGACCAAAGGTGGTTTTTGGACTACGCTAAATACAATTATCTCGTCGTTTTCAAGTTTTGTCTTGACTTTGTTCTTTGCTAACTTTTTGGCGCCGGAAACTTACGGTATTTATAAGTATATATTTTCTGTCTACGGGCTTTTAAGCGCTTTTTCTTTGTCTGGGATTGACATTTTAGTGATTGAATCCATCTCAAAGGGTAAAAGTAATGTTCTAAACCAAGCATTCAATTACAGTCTACGATGGAACATCCCCTTTTGTTTAATTTCATTCGCAACTTCAATTTATTATTATCTGGCTTCAAACTTTGAACTAGCAACCGCTTTTTCTTTTATTGCCATCCTGGCACCTCTTATTTCAAGTTTTGGACTTTTCGGCTCTTACTTAAATGGCAAAAAAAACTTTAAACTTTTGAGTATTGCCAATTCTGTAAACAATTTAATCACTTCAGCAATAGTCTTAATAGCTACCATTTACACCCAAAACCCCGTCATCATTGTTTTTTCTTATTTTATATCCCAAACCATAATAAATGGCTTTTTTTATCTTTACACTTCTAAAAAATCACGCGAGGGTAGCCCCGACATGGCAGAAATAGATTTGTCCAAAGGTAAGCACTTCAGTGTAATGAATATTTTTACGGTTATAAGTCAGCATTTGGATAAAATCGTCATTTTCCATTTACTGGGCGGATCTTCTCTCGCCCTATATTCTTTTGCCTTGGCGCCGGTAAATCAAATCCAAGGCCTGCTGAAGTCTAGTGGGCCGTTGTATTCTCCCAAAATCTTGGCCAAAACAAAAGAAGAAAACAAACGCGAACTTCCAAAAAAATTCATTCAAATCCTAGGTTTGATGATCATACCAGTTTTAATCTATGTGATATTAGTGCCTTATTTTTATCGTTTCTTTTTCCCGCAGTATGTTGACGCCACGATTTATTCTCAATTCTATGCTCTTATCCTGCTCCTTTTTGGTAAAAAGTTTATCGGTATTCCGACAGTTATCCATTTGCCCAAAAAAACTCTTTACAAAATATCAATCATTAACGCCTTGGTTGTTTTAACTCCTAAATTATCTTTAATTTATTTTTTCGGCTTGCCAGGAGCAATTGCTGGTGAAATTTTGGCTAACATCCTATTAACTTTGGTCTCTTTTTATTACTTCAAAAGAATGTAGGATAATCAACCAACTCACCAAAACTATTAAAAACCGCTTCAGCGCCCGCTTTTTGTAATGATAGGACATCTAGGGTCCCTACGCGACCAACAGTTCGGCAACCAGCTTTTTGGGCGCTGATCAAACCTATGTCAGTGTCCTCAAAAACTACGCATTGGGTTGGTTTTAAATCTAAACGTGCCGCCGCTATTTCATAAGCTTCTGGCGCTGGTTTTAACATCTTAACATCTTCAGCCGTGACCACGGTCTTAAAAAAATAATCAAGGTCTAATTTGATGAACTTCAAGTTCTCTTTTCTGGTCGCGGTCACCAAACCCAGCTGATAATTTTGTCTTTTCAACTCTTCCAAAAAACCAACGGCGCCAGGCAAAGGATAAACACCGCGAGAGACAAGCTCTGAATATTTGTTTGTTTTAAAGTCCAGAAAATCGCTTTTCTTGATATCTTGGTATTTACTAACGGCAATCAATTTTTCAAAAACTTGAGAGGTGGAAAGCTCTTTAATTTCTAACCATTTTTTTTCAGATAACACATCGGGAAAAAATTTTTCTGTGGCCATTTTTTTGGCAGCACCATGAGAAAAACTTGAGTCAACCAAAACTCCATCCAAGTCAAACAATGCCCCCGTTGACTGTTCCAAGAGATATTTAATTTTTTTAACTTGGGGGATTTTGATCATACAAACAATATAAATTAAACCATTCGCGAAAATTCAAGTCATGATTGCCCGGCTCTTTATCATATCTTAAAAATTTATTTTCCAGGCAACTATACATTTCATATTTAAACCAATAGCTATCCAAGGCCTGTTGGTCTATAACACAAAAACGCTCCGCAAAAGCGCGCCACGAGTCCTCTAATGTGTTTAGGGGCGGTTGACCTACCTTCTTCAAAAATTCAGTCTCCAAGTATATTTCCCCCGGTCTTTCACGCATAAAATCACCAACTGTGAAATTGGAGTTTATTTCAATTTTTTCGCGTTTATCAAGAGGCACATCAAAATACTCAAGCAAATCATCAATATTTCCAGCCACGGTCATATCTGATAAAGAGTATGGTCTATATTTCAAAGTAAATATATTAGTGCTGATTATTCTTTCTTTTTGCCCTTTCCCCGGCTTAATGGGAAATTGTTTCAAAAGATTAAACAAAAAACCTTCAATATTGGCCGCGTAAAGTCTAACATCAGATCTGGTTTTTATTGCGTATTCAAAACCCAATTCCTTAGCCTTTTTTAAACCGGCAACTGAAGAGGTTATTTGCAAGTTAATATTAAAAGGTCCTGGTGTAGGTTTGGGCGAAAGAACGATTGTCACTCCCAAGCTTCCCAATTCTTTTAGGGCCTCCGGCTGGTCGGCTCCCTCGTGAGAGGAATAAATAATAGCTGGGTTATTAAAACTTTTCTTGTATATTTTGATCGTTTCTTTAGTAAATGAATCTTTCTCAACGATTTTACCCTGTACAACAATAGCAAATTTTGGCACAGAAATGTTCTTTGAATTAAGAGAATAACCATCGGATAATTTTGGCCGAGGAATAATCGTAATATAACAATTTTTGCGATTTTTAATCGCGTAAAATAATTTTGATGAACCAAGAACCCAATCCAGCCACTTGTTATATAATTTCTTTGGTTTCATTTTTTAGACTATTTTTACTTTAGATAATTTTTTAAAAAGTAATCCAACTCTTCAGGAGTTCCTAAGACCCAATTTTCAGACACCAAAATTATCTTTACTTTTTTCTTTTTTTGAATCAGATAATTGTAACAGGGGGCCACGTAATACTCGCCGTTAAAAGTCAGACCGGTAACTTGCATAGCTTTTACTGACTCTATAAAGTCAGCGCCATGCTTGAAGTAATAATGTCCGGCCGTCGCCAAATTTGAAATTACTTTTTTCTCGGCTGTTTCTGAAACATAACCATTTTCATCAAGTTTAGCATAGCTAAACTTTGGGTCACAGGAGATAAAACACGGGATGATACCATCCGGGTCTTCATCTTCTATCATTTCGGCCACTGCCGAAGGTGAAAAAGTATCGCAACTAAAAATAAAAAGCCGGCTATCATTGTCAATATGCTCTTTGGCCGCTAGCGCATGCCCCGCTTGCCCCTTGGGCCAAAACTGAGAATCAACTGGAACTATGACAATTGATTCGCCATATATTTTTTTTAGTTCCTCTTCAATGAAAAATTGTTCCAAATGTTCTTTTCTGACAGTAAAAATGATTTTCCCCTTCTCTAAACGATCCAAAAAATTACAAGAGTCGGCGCCCCATTCTATCATTTTTCTCCCAAGAACTTCTATCAACGGTTTGGGTGTTTTGTAACCAGCTTCTGCAAAGCGGCGGCCTTCACCGGAAATCGTAAAGAGAATGTTCATTGGCTCCTTAAAAAACTTCATTTAATTTTTTTACCGCTGTTAAATACATGGCTAATTGGCGTTCAGGATAATCATAATGATGAGGGACAACCGATAAATAAAGAAGGGCTTCAATAATTTTAATCTTTTCAAGATCATAGCCATGTTTTACTAAAAGATTATCCAAACAACAACCAATCTTTTGGTGGTAACTGTCACTGTAATCGTGGCAAAAGAACTTATCCCCAGTTTTAGTTGTCTCCATTTTGACTTTGAACAAATCCGAAACAATGAAGTCATAATGACCAACCAAACTAAAGCGAAGTTTGGCCAAGTCATATTTAACATCGCCGTAAATATTGCTATGCCCAAAGCGGCCACGCGGATCAATCAATTTAAATAAACGATTGCCTGGGTCAAAAAGAATATTGTTCAAACACAAGTCTCCATGCACCACCCCCATTTCTGACGAATCATACATCTTATTAGCCACCTTTTCAATTTGGGGTCGAAAATAACCGACATTTTTATAAGTCCGCCCATTTAACCAAATTTCCGAACAATCTAAAATTTTCCGCCATCTTTTATCCTCTTTTAAATCTTCTAACCTCTCCAACATTTTATCCCTATACATTAAATGGTAATCTGTTCGGGGAACTTTGCGACCATATTTTTTAAAAAGCTTAACAATCTCTAACAAACGCTCTATTATTAAACGCCAGATTTTTTCATCCAAGTAACCAAAAATAAAAATATCATCCAAAGACTGGTATCCATAATATTCCAAAGAATAAGAAGGCTGTTTCACGTTTGCGCGGCAATTCAAAACACGAGGGGTAAAAATTTTCAGTTTATCCGGCAGATTCAGATACCAATTTATTTCGTCCCTAATTTTTTGTTTTCGCGTGCCAGTTTTGGTAATTATGCCAAACAAGTCGTCATATTTAATAGAATTAAACCCACGTAAACGAAGAAAATCTATCTTGGCTTGATAATAATTTTCAATATTGCCACAATCATACCAACGTTCAGATTTAATCAATCTCGGACAATCCTGGATGGCATAATCAGAAATAATTTTGTACCAATCAACTATTTCTTTTCCCAACTCTTCTTTTCCAGCTATTTTTTTTAACAAACTTCCATCCGAAAAGTAATATAAGCCGCAAATTATCTTCCCCGGGCTATTATAAAATTCCGGCTTGTTAATGAAAGACAATTTTTTGTTCTTTTTTTCCACAAAACACCATTTCGTGCTGTCATCAAATTTATCAGACACAACCAAAAAAGAATGGGAAAAACCAAGTGGCCCCTTGTAAATAGTATCCCCAAGGTAAACCAGAATTTTCCCGGCAGAAACCAAATTTGCCCCCAAATATATTGAGTAGCCCAAACCACGTTTTCCTTTGTCATAAATGATTTTTAAGTTACATCTTTCTCCGTATTTTTGAACGATGTATTTTCCAGTATGCTGATCATTTTTGTTCAGAACAACCACCACATCAAAAATCTTCCGCGACATCAAATCTTCCAAAATATAACCAATGACTGGCTTGCCGTTAATCGGCAACATGGCGTCAGGTAAATTATTGTTAAATATGATTTTATTTGTCGGACGGCCGGCAGCCGGAATAATCGCTGTAATTTTGTTTTTTAACAATTTCATGTTATTTCGGTTTTTGAGCGATAACCATTACAAAATCTTCACGCTTTAGTATTTTTATAACAACAATCAAAATCTTTTTTAAAATTCTCTTAGCCCAACACGGGGTCGGAACGCTCTTGCTTCTACCATTAAAACTTTTAGGTTGGAACCGATCACGGACAAGAGGCCTGCCCCACAAATAATGTAGAAGTTTTTTAATCCCTTGTTCCGACAAATTGGTGCCATCTTGAAAGGAACCCAATATCTCAAAACCTTCTTCTCTTAGAACCTCCCATAATACTTTCTCCGAAAAATAAAACAAGTGTTCCAAGGCTACATAGCGCCATGACAAACCATCCTTGCGGGCCAAAAAACTGTCCAAATTGGGGACACTAATGGCCAAAACTCCTCCAGGCTTGAGCTTCTTATAGGCACTTTTGACAAAGGCTCGCGGCTCAGCTAAGTGCTCCAAGACATGCATGGCGGTTATGATATCCGCTTTTTCAATGGCTTCATCACTTAAATCTTTATCCATCACTAAAAGACCGGCCTTCTTGGATTTATCAATTAAAAACTTGTTTTTTTCTAGTCCGAGGGCTGAGAAACCTTGGCTAGCGGCTTCGGCAACGAGGACTCCACAATTTGCACCGACATCAGTCAAGCGCGCCGGAGGTGAAACATATTTTTTAACAATTTTCAAGTAGAACTTTGCGGACGCTCTCATGGTCTCAACCAAAGTCGGGACCTCTGCGTTGATGGCATAGAAAATATTATTTTCATAGTAGTCTTCATCTTTTTTTTTAAACAAGTCAAAGTTCAAAAAAACAACTCCGCACTCGGAGCATTTTAATATTCTTTTATCTCCCAAAACATAATCAACCAGTTTGTCTTTATAACAAAGGGGGCAATGATCAGGTTCCATTATCATAAATCATAACCTAACTTAGCTTAAAAATAAAGCCCTAAGATAAACTCCAAGCCCTTGAAACAATAAAAGCGCCTTCCTCAGAAAGCGCTTTGGATAAAGAACAAAACATCAGAACATCAGAAGAGGTTGTCCACCCGCCTAAGCTTTTCCATTATCTTGGCTTCTGGCGACAAAACCCGCTTGATCCCATCGCCTCGAAGCGTCTCCAGACGACGGATTTGAGAAACCATATTCTTGAACTCCAACGGTTCAAGCGAAGCTTTGTGGTCAGAGCCCGACATATTGCGGTCAAGTGTCAGATGGGCCTCAACCAGCTCCGCTCCCATCGCCACCGCCGCAACCACGGGAAAAGTATCGCGGGCGTGGCTTGAAAATCCAACCGGTACACCGGGGAACGCTCGGCGGAGCGTCTCAAGCACCAGTAGATTGGTGTCCTCGTCCGCTGGCGGATATACCGCAAGACAATGCATCAGGGCTAAGTTCTCGCGACCCAAGATTCTTACCGCTTCCTGAATCTGCCTAATCGTTGAGCCGCCAGTAGACAAAACCACCGTCTTACCCGTTTCGCGAACTCGCTCGAGCAAGTCTCGATTGGTAAGACAAGCCGAAGCAATCTTAACCCAACCGATTGAAAAACCGTTGATGAAGTGAGCCGAGAGTCCGTCCCACGGAGAGGCAGACCAAGCAATGCCGAGCTCGGCACAACGCTTATCAATCAGGTCGTACTCTTTCAACCCAAATTCAAGAGCATGTTTGAGCACTCCATTTGTCTGCCACTCCCCCGCCATAATTCGCGCCAACACATCGGGCGGAAAGACGTCATAACGCACACCCTCAATCTCTTGACGTTCAAGTGCCGCGTCAAGAATTTCGCGGTCAAAGTCACGCGGTGTTGCCAACTCCTCAGGCGAGTAAACAATATTCACCGCCCTTTTCTGAAATTTGACCGCATCAACCCCAATGTCTGCCGCCACCTCGATTGACTCAAGAGCTAGAGGCAAACTGCCATTGTGGTTAATGCCAATTTCGGCCACAACGAAAGTCGGACAACCGAGCCCGACAGGTTTTCCACCGATTTTCATATGACCTCTCCTTCTTCATTCTTCGGGTTGCTGTTTTTCTTCAGGTTACTGTCCAACCGCCGTCTATAACAAGAGTCTGCCCCGTCATGTACCGAGACGCGTCAGAGGCCAAAAACAACAGGGGCCCGACCAAATCGGTTTTCGGAACCCCCAACCTTTTCAGCAAAGTCCGCCGCTTAAGGCGTTCCGTAAATTGCTGGTTCTGATTTTGTTTTGAATTATCAGAATCACCATAATTTGGGAACGCCCCCGGCACCAGCGCGTTGGCCCTGATTTCTGGACCAAGCCAGGCGGCCATATACCGAGTCAAGGCGACCATCGCGGCCTTGGCCATTCCATAACTGGCAGGATTGAAATAGTCCGTGTCTTCATAGAGGCTCGGGTCGGGCGCGACCAGGCCATACATAGAGGCAATGTTGATAATGTTGCCATTACCTCTGGCGCGCATTCCAGTAACAAACAGCTGCGCCAGCTTGACCGCCCACCAGTCAGTTTTTAGAGACCCTACAAAACCTTCTGAGGACATCGTCTCCAGTCGTGCCGATTGGTCTCCAAAACCAGCCGCTTTCCAGTCATAGGCGTTGTTGACAATTATGTCTACACCGCCTTGGCTGGTAATGGAGTTACACAAGTTGGCCAATTCAAGCTCTTGATCCAAGTCAATCTGACAAAGCTTGAGGTTAGATGAAGTGACCGAGAACCACGACAAATCGCGGTCAAGGGCATAAACCATTGCCGCTCCTGCCGAACACAACGACTCCACAAAAACCTGGCCAAAAAACCCGCCTGCCCCCGTGATCAATACATGCATTCCTTCCAAAGAAAACATGGAAACCTCCTTATACTGCCTTTAGGCAGTTTCTGCTAATGACAAAGAAATCCAAATTAATTTCTACCATTTAGACTAAAAAAAATCAACTCCTTCCCAAATCAAGGAAACTAATTTTACTTACAAGGCAAGCTGTAAGGATCAATTTTTTTAACTGAAACAAGTAAGTTGGCTAGATCGCGGACCGCGCCGAAACCGCCCGGCCTGTCGGTAACCCAATCGGCCAATTCTTTTATCGTATTTTCGGCACTAACAGGTGCCACTTTAAAACCTCCGATTTTTAACATTGGCACATCTACCAAGTCGTCGCCCATCACCGCGCACTCTTCCACTTTTATCTTTTTTTCTTTAAGCCAGGCAGTTAAGATGTCTCCTTTGCTCTGAGTATCTTTTCCTCCAAAAAGTTCAACCATCGGCCAATGATTGTCGCCTTTATTTATCTGGCTAGAAGGCAAACGATTCCAGTTATCGACTAACCTTTTTATTGGTTCAAACCCAGGTGTCCCCTTTTTTTCCGCGGTAATAAAAACAACTGAAAGACCGATGGCCCTCATTAACGATACCCCTTGTCCATCGACCCGACTCCGAAATTTGGCTACCTGTTCGGCCGGCAATAAACACTCAACATCAGGCAACAAACAACCATCCACATCCATCGCGACAGCCTTAACCCGAGAAGCCACCTCTTTCAATTTCTTCCCTTTAATTAACATATAGTGTCAGTTTAACATAAATTTTTTACCAAAGATATAAACTTGCGAAAACAAAAAAACTAAGGTAAATTGACCTTGGAATTGAGAACCTTGGAAATAAAACAACTATAGGGGTTGATAATATGGGAACCTTCTCGATCCTTAAGGGCTTACAAGTGGCCCTCATCAACATGCCGATACGTGAAGGGGCAAAGCCCAACACTCCGCCTTTAGGGCCGGGGTTGTTGGCCGCCCAGTTGCGTCAGTTTGGCGCTTCTGTTAGCCTGATTGATCTAAATGTCTATCGGCTTAAAGACAAGCTGGCAGAACGTCAGTCCCTCCTCAACGGTCGTCACCTCTCTCTTGAAGAAGCAACCGGACTAATCAGCCGGTACTTCAATCGCGATGGCGAACCATGCCTGATCGGTTTGTCCGGGATGATCACCACCCTTAAGTGGCAGTCGCAGATTGCTTCCGTTTGCCGTAAGATGGTCCCCAGGGCATGCCTCGTTTCCGGCGGTGGTCTTGCCACCGAAATGAAAGGAGTGTTGTTTAATTGGATACCCGAGCTCGACGCCATCGTCTTGGGTGAAGGAGACAAAGCCGTGATCCGGTTGGCTCTCCAAGTGAAAAAAGGCAAAATCAAACCGGGAGAAAGGATCTCCCTTACCGGCACCAGACCCGATCTGGATGCCTTGTCTCTCCCTGCTTGGGACCTAATGGAACAAGATGTTGACGGTTGCCCGATCCTGGAACATTACATCCGAACTCCGGTTTGGGGTGGTTCGGGCACTCAAAACAGTTCGGCCGCGCCTTTCGCCATGGAAAGAAGTTTGACGACTGTTTCCTCACGTGGCTGCCCCTACAATTGCGCGTTCTGCTTTAGAGGGGCTCAGGGAGCGCGAAACTATGGGCAGCGCAGCGCGGACAGTCTGATCAAAGAAGCCTGCTGGCTTCGAGATCGTTACGCCATTGACTTCCTTGGTTTTAATGACGACAACTTTGCCGTCATGCCGGACCGCTTGAACCTGCTGGCAACAAGGTTCCCCGACGAAGTCGGACTTCATTGGGGAACTCATATCAGGCTGGACATGGCGGACGACCGGTTGTACACCATGGCCAAGGCCGGCTGTATTTACGCCGGTTATGGCGCGGAAAGCGCCAGTCCAAGGGTCTTAACCCTAATGAATAAGGGCGGAATGATGCTTACCCAAGGACTTGTGCGCGTAAACGGCTTCTTATTTCCGCGGACAATGGTTGAGGGTGTCATCAAGACGCAAGAGGCTGGCATACACGGCAATTGCACCTGGATCATGGGGTATCCGGGAGAAAAGCTGGACGATCTAAAAACCAGCGTCGGTTTCATACTCTGGCAAGTTGAAAAAGCCACCGAAAGTTTAGCTTCCGGTACCCGAGAATACCAGGGGGCATCTGAGGCCGTCAACCAAAATATGTTCATGGCAACAGCCTATCCAGGCACGGCAATGTTCCGAACAAAGCCAGTTCGCGAGAGATTGTCTCGACAATTTGGCTTAAAGTTTTCCGCCAAGGGCCGAGTTATTGCCGATTCAGCCTTGCGACTTTACGTTGAGTCACTGGGAGATGCCGCTAACGTGATAAGCGATAAAAACGGCAACCCCATAAACTTCAGCGATATCTCTGACGACAAGCTTCTGATTGCCCGAAGCTTAATCTCACAAGGGAAAATCGGCAAGATTCTCAATCTATGACCTTTTTAAGGGGGTTCGCTTAACGCCAACCCCCTTATTTTTTATAAGCAATCATTAGGGAAATTTCTTTAGGGAAATTTTTTACGGGCGGGCAAAATAGCAAATCTGATAGTTCCAAATCATTGTAATTTTTATTTCGGTACCATCGATTTGTAAAAATTATTTGCCATTTGTTTGGCAAAAGAGTAAGACAAATTTTTAGAAGATGCGCTAACCAACCTCCGGCAATTCGCGCCAAATGAAAATGTTTTGTTGATGAGAAACCGGCCTTGGAAAAAGCCTGCTGCCAATCCAACCAACGATATTCTCTTTCTCCATTTTGTCTTCTGGTATGGCTGATTCGGGAAGGCAAACCCATCAATATTTTTGTTTGCGGATCATATTCCTTATCTAACAATTTTTCCAAATCTTCTTTGGACATTCTGTCGGAGCGCGCCTTGTCAAAACAAAAAATAAAGCCCCCTGGTTTTAAAACTCTAAAAACTTCGGATAAAGTTTTAACCAAGTCAGGCGAGTGATGCAGAGAAAAAAAGTCAAAAACAAAATCAGCTTGATTATCGGCTAAACCTAAATAGTCAAAGTCACCCACGCAAGACGTAACTTTTTCTGTTTTATTCCCCAAGACAAATTTTATTACCTTGGGTGACAAATCGCGGACAATATTCTCAACAATCTCCACCGCATAAACTTTTTCTACGGAAGGCAAAGAAGCAATTACTGAGCTCATAAATCCCACCCCCGAACCAAGCTCCACACCAACCCCTTTCAAACCATGATTTAAAATTTTGCGATCAACCCACCCAAAAAGTTCACGCACTTCCCCCAACTCAAGGTTTGGAGCAACTGAATCAAAGGTCAAGCGGCTGATAATTTCCCAAGGATTTTTATCCCTTAATTTCAGAGCTAATTTAGTCCGATAGTGATTGTCTGTCTCTCTTTTAACGTTGTCATTTATGTGCCATTTTATATAATCCAAGGCTGGTTTGCGATTAGACATAATATTGTGTATTATAGCCTAGTATGAAAATTTTAGGAATAATTCCAGCCCGCGGAGGCTCAAAGCGAGTGCCCAACAAAAATATAAAAATGGTGGGCGGAAAACCACTGATTGCTTGGTCAATAGAAAGCGCCCTAAAAAGCGACCTGGATAGACTTGTCGTCTCAACTGATGATGAAAAAATAGCAAGAATTGCTAAAAAATACGGTGCCGAAGTTCCCTTCCTAAGACCAGGAGAATTATCCGGCGACAAACTAGGCATCGAACCTGTGTTAAAACATGCTTTAGAATGGCTACTTGAAAAAGAAAATTTTAAACCTGAAGCAGTGGCCCTCCTAATGGCAACCGCTCCTATGCGCAGACCCGAACATATAAATCAAGCCATAAAGATATTTAAAAACAAAAAAGCGGATTCGGTTATTTCGGTGATAGAAGCAAAGGCCAACTCCAATCCACATTGGCTACTAAAAAAAGATTCTAAGGACCAACTGGTTTTGTTTACAGGTAAACCTTTGACAAAAATAATAACTCGAAGCCAAGATTTACCTGTTTGTTATTCCAGAAATGATATAATTTATGTGCTCAAACCCAAAAATTTATACGATAAGACCCCCAATTTATATGGCAAAAAAACAGAACTCCTTGTAATGGACGATTTTTATAATGTCGATATAAATACCCCTGAGGATCTTTTTATCTGCAGACAAAAAATAAAACTCTTGAAAAAGCAGAACATTCTCTAGCTTGCCCTATCTTGTTTTCTTTTTTATAAAATTAACAATTCTTTTTCCACTTTGCCCATCCAGCTTAAAAAGCTGCTGCCTAAGCATTTTGTTACGACCCATCTGGTCAAGGTTTGGGTCAGATAAATATTCTCTCACCGTTCCCACTAATTCACTCTCGGACGAAACCACCCTGACTCCTCCACAAGCGATCATTTTTTTCATGTGCTCCTCGTCATGATAACGGCTGACACTATGCCAATAATCTTTTTTTTCATAACCATCAAAATCAATTATAATCTGTGGCTTGTTAAAGACTAGCGCGTCAAGGCCAAGGGTGGTCGCTGTATAAATAAGAAGTGATGAATGATACAAAGTATCAGCCAAATGTTTGCTATCTAAACTCGTTAACTCCGTTTCCTTTGGATTATTTTGATTAAAAACCTTGCCTGGATTTTCTATCACAAAATCTAAATCATTTTCAAAATTAAAAAAATCCGCTGGATGATTGGGGTGGTTTCTGATTAAGAATTGAATTTTCGGCAATCGCCCATCAATTTTTGCCCTTTTTAGCATATCGGCAATTTGCCAATCTGTATCAGATAAAATTTTTCCAGCCGGAGCGATAACAACAAAAGGCCTGTTGGCATCAAGGCCGACTTTTTGACAAAACTCTTGCCTAGTTGAACGTGGCTCGTTTACAAAACGGTCAAATTGAGGCAACCCGGCAATAAAAACATCCTGAGGATTGACATCGTGCATACAAACTACTTCTTCTTTTAGAGTTTCGTTATTAACAATCAACCAATCAGGAACCACCCGCATTATACCCTTGCTATAGCAATTATCCCAAGAACGTATCATCCCCACAGTTGGGATACCCCTCTTTTTTGCTTCTCGCGCTATCAACACATCACTTTCATCAAATATGTCAGTAGAAAAAACTATTGCTGGCGAAGAAGACTGAAATAAACCTATAATTTCTTTTTGACTTTGACCCAACATAAAAAAATATCTCATCAAAAAACGGACTGGTCGTTTCCCCGCCAAAAGCCCTGTCGCCAAAACTTCAAAGCAATAACGAATACTTTTTATAATTTTATTGCCCTTGGCATTTTTTCTTTCAATTTTCTTATAATTAAGATAATGCGAAAATTGCAACAAATAAGCCAAGCGAGAAAAAAATTTGGTTTTTTTAGAATTAAGCAATTTAGTTGAATTAATCCCAATGACACAAACATTGTCTCCGCCGTAAGTCATTTCATAAAAATTTTTTTTGGGGTTGGGTACTACCAATAAAATATTAAGGTCTGATTGTCTCAAATCTTTAAAAACATCCGTGTCCAAAATGTTTTTGGATATAAAACTGTGAAAAACCGTGATAAGAATAGTTTTTTTACTGTTCATTTTTAATATAAATTATTATTCCTTGTCCAAACAAGGAGGGCAAGAGATTATTAAGGCCAGGAAGCCCCTCATAAATAATTTTCTTCTCTAATTTTAACCCAAGAAAACCAACCCAATCTACTATGTCTTTAGCGGTCCAAAAACGTAAATGCTCGCCCGGGTGGACTATCCATTGGAGTGGAAAACGCCCCAATAACAATCGTACCCGATGTTGGTAATAACCGGAATTAGGCACGGAAAATATCAGCCCCTTTCTAACTTTATTTTTAACAAATAGAATAAATTTCTCAGGGTTAGCCAAATGTTCCAAAATTTCAAAACCGGTCAAATAATCGCAAGGGGGCACATCATTCCAATTTTTTTCATCATTTAAATCTAAAAACAAAGTGTCCAATCCCCTTCTTTTGGCCTGCTCCAAGGCTAGTTCATTATAGTCAGCGCAAATCCCTTTTATTTTTTTTAGTTTCACCCAATAAGCGAGCATTTCCCCGCTGCCACCACCAACATCAACAACAACGTTGCCATTTTCCAATAACGGCAAAACCAAATCGGCTCTTTGCTTTTGCCAAGACGATAACACATCCAAAAACCCACTTGGCCTTCTTTTTTTCCAATACTTGTCATAATCAACAGTGCCGTCCTTCCCAAAATCGGGCGGTGGATAACCAATAATCTTTTTAAGATCGTTTTTTACTTTATGCAAAAACAGTTTAAATTTCATCTTTTGTTTTGTACAAATTTAAATATCGCTTGGCAATAAACGACCAGTCATGATTTTGAGCCCATTTTGTGGCTTCTTCGGACATCATACTATACAATTTTTGGTCAGACAAAATCTTGATTATTAATCTAGCGATGTCTTTAGGATCATTGGGGCGAGATAAAAAGCCAGTTTTTCCATCCTTGATGGCTTCCTCTCCCCCATTTTCCAGAGAGCCGACCACCGGCAAGCCTCTCAAGTTAGCCTCTAAATAGACCAGGCCAAATCCTTCAAAATTATACTGGTCAGAAATTGGCGTCAAAACCAATAAACAAGCTTGGGTGTAAAGAAAATCCAATTCTTGATCGCTTATATTATAAAAAAACTTAACCCTCTCCCCAATTTGATTTTCATTTATTATATCCAGGAGCTTACAGTAATAATCTTGATCATCGCGACTCCCGACAATCCAGTATTCAAGGTTGGGAAAAATTTTTAGAATATCCGGCAAGGCGCGCAGTACCAAATGAAACCCTTTCCTTTTTTTAAGCGCTCCAACTCCCAGCAAAACCTGACGGCCGTTGCCACAACCTGCGCGAGGGGACGATAGTTGCGTGTTTGTTGTGTTTACACCATTTGGGATTACTTCTATATTGCCCAAGTTGCCGACTGCCGTTATCAATCTATCTTTGGTGTAAGAACTCACGCAAATTACTTTATCGGCCAATTGATATAATTTCTTATGAATAGAGCCGACCACCCTAAAAGCCAATGGTTTTAAACCGAACGAGCCATGAACCGTTAAAAAAAGTGGACAGCTATATAATTTGGAAATCAACCAAGCGGAAGGTAGATAGGTTTCTACCAAACAATGGACAACTGTTTCTTTTCCGTCTTTAATCCAGAAAACAATTTTTATGACCGAGAGAAAAAAAAGAAAATAGTTCCGATAGTAACTTAGCGGACCTGGCAACAATTCTATCTGAGCTATCGCCTCATTATTGTTAGCTTTGTTACAAACAACAATAACTTCATGGTTAAATTTTTTATAAACACAAGCCAATTCCAACGAATAACGTCCCCAGCCATTTTTTTCGGACAATTCGCTTGTAAACAAAATTATTCTCATAAGGTCGCCAAAAATTCCTTAATTTTTTGAGCTCGGTTTAGCCAGGTGTGTTCCCGAACGTCTTTTTTTGCTTGTATGGCTAAATTATTTGCCTGTTCAGAATTAATCAGAACCGACTTAACCCCATTTTTTAAAGCTTCTGCCAAGTTTGGAGAAACCAAGACCGCGTTATTTTCATTTAAAACTTCTCTAATTGAAGGCAGGTCAGAGGCGACTATTGGCCGGCCAGAAGCCATGTATTCAAATAATTTTAAAGGTGAAGTACATTCCTCCGATAAACGATCTCCGGTTTTATTTGGCAAAAGCAAAACATCTGCCGCCTTTTGGTAGTAAGGCATATCTGAATGAGGACGAAAACCAACCAATTGGATATTCTTCAAGCAATTCTCTTTTTTTATTTTTTTCAGATCTTTGTCATTGCCGCCCACCAAAACAAACAATACGTCGTCACCAAATAATTTCGCCGTTTCTAAAATAACATCAACCCCTTTCCAGCCATAAAGATAAAAACTGCCGGTATATAAAATTATTTTTTTATCAATCGGCAATCCAAGTCTTTGTCTAATCACTTTTTCTTTTTCAAAGATATCAAATTCAGCCAAATCAACCCCATCTGGTGAAACCAGACATTTTTTTGCCGGATAGGTTAGCCCAAGTTCGCGTTTAATAAAACTGGTCAGAACAATAAAAGACTTAGCCCGACCAAACAACCATCGATGATAAAATCTCATTTTTACGGGAAGCATATGGACCTCCAAAAAAAAGCCTTTCAAAAACAGCGCCAGTAACGGTTCTCTAATATAAATCTGACTTTTTTTGTTTTTTAAAATAAAAAACCTCAAGGATAGGCCAAAAGTCAAAATCATCAACCAAAAACGGAGACGGTGCCACGGAATAAAAGTCCAATCAGCACAAGGCAAATAAATTACCTCCACCTTATTTCTTAACTTATAATAATCGCTAAAGTCTTTTTTATCAGGATTATGACGTCTAGGAGCCACCAAAATTAATTTCACCCCTGATTCCTGGAAAGCCTCACTCATTTTAGCTATTTGATAACCATGGGCCTTGGTTGTTGGTAAACGCGCGCTTGTTATGTATAAAAGTCTCATGTTTTGTTTTTTTTCAAGATTAAAATATAAGAATTCCGACAAAACGGAAAAATGTTTGCTACCAAGGAGGTCAAGAAAAACAAAATTTTATTGTTGGCCCAATGCCCTAAATAAACCACCTTGTCCATGACCAGGGTATCAATGGCGTCAACCCTCTCCAAACTAAAAGGCCTAAGGATTTTACTTATTGCCAGCGGCGGATAAGGCTTTATGTGACCAAAAGTATTCCAAATTGACATCGGCATCGGCGAGATCAAGATAATTGTTCCATGTTTTTTCAAAACCCGATTGGCTTCCTTAAGCATCGCGTAAGCTTGATCTGGAAACAAGTGTTCAATCAAGTTGCTGCAATAAACCGTCTCAAATTGATTATCGGGGTAAGGCAGATTTGAAGCCTCGGCCAATCGTGCTTGATAGCCTTGACTTTGCAAATCATTCACGACAGTCGGGTTTGCGTCAATACCAAAAAAATTCTGCAGATCTTTTTTTAATATTTCACCTCGCCCACAGCCAACATCCAAAACGCGCCTATTTTTTAAATAATTATCAAAAATCAGGTCACGACCAAAAACCTTGCCCACGAGATATCTTAGTCTAAAAATTAAGTTTTTCATTTTTAACAACTTTTACAATAATATACTATTTGGTGCGCAAATAAATTTGGCCAAAGATTTTTTAACCAAGAAAACAAACCAAAAAATGAAAGACCATTGGAGGGCAGAACCTCAACAACTTCCAGCCCCATAACCGAAAGCCAGTCCAAAAAATCAATATGTGACCAAAACCGCAGATGCTCCGAAGGATGATTTGCCCACTGTTTAAAAAACCGCCCTCGTATCAATAAATGCCAACGATAACGATAAAACGCGCTATTAGGGATAGAAATCAGAAAATAACCAGTATTCTCCTTCAATTTTTGAATGATTTCTTCGGGATTTTTTAGGTGCTCAAGAACTTCACTCAAAATAATAAAATCATACTTGTCTTCTAGGACCGTTTCGCTTATTTTTTCCAAATCAATTTTTTGGCCATTAATACCATGTTGGGCATGAAGCGCTAGAACATTTTCTGCCACGTCAGCGACTTCTATTTTTATTCCCTTTTCCTTTGCCATTAGAGGCAAAACGGAATTGCCACAACCTATGTCTAAGACTTTTTTGCCTTTTTCTATCAACTTTAAGATTATTTCCTCTCGTTCTTTCAGTTTTTTATTCAAAACCAGGCCCCTCTTTTCCCAGTAAGAACCATAGTCAAGACTTTTAGCCTTTGGGAAATCAGGTTTGTTTGTGTTTGGGAAATTAAACATAATTTTCCAAAGTACTGGATAATTGTTCAACTATTTTCCCCGGCCTCAACCTTTCATTATATAGATGTTTACCGTTTTGACCAATTTGTTTTCTAAGCTGTTCATGTTTTTCTAAAAAAACAATTTTTTGTGCAAGTGACCTCGGGTCAGCTTGCCGACACAAAGAAACATTGATATTATCCTCCAATAATTCAGCAATGGCTGGTGTGTCGGCGGTTAAAACCGGCTTACCCATAGCCAATCCCTCAAAAACCTTGTTGGGGATAACCCTAGCGGTTTTGGGTGTGTGTCCAAAAATTCCTAAAACAATATCCGCTTCGGTAATTTTTTCTTTTAACTTTTCATAATTCATTTCTGGAAAAAACTCCACATTAGAAAGTCCCAATTTTCGCGTCAATCGTTGAACCTTTTCATATTCTTGCCCTTTGCCAATAACCCGGAAAATTATGTCCTTGCAATCTGCCAAGATTTTGGCCGCTTCTATAATGTAACTCACCCCCTGCAAAGGAATATAGTGGCCATGAAAGTGGACTATGAAACGGTTATCCAAACGCGGTTGCCTTGTTAAAGTTGACTTAGCTTTAATCTTGGAACCAACAAAAACAACCAAACAATGGTCGCGCCGACTATATTTTTCTTGCCAATAATTTAGGTTTTCTTTTGTATCAGTAATATTAATGTCAGCCAAACGCCAACTCAACCAATCAAAAAAGAAATCTTTAAATCCTAAGGGACTTTTGGCCGGATAAAGTTGACGATCAAAGACATTGGAATCATAAAGTGAAGTAAAGGCATCAAATATAATTTTTTTTCCAGGGGCTAACAGTCTGGCCAGCCAGAGAACGCTTTGGCCTGGATATAAAACAAGCACAAAATCCGCGCTTTTCCTCATCCTTGAGAATAGAACCGAGAGTTTCCAGTATTTTTTTAGACCGTGGTATTTTTGAGGATCAACCAAACAGTCCAATATTCGCCAACCATGAGTTTCCAAACCCTCACGCAAAACTTCGTTTCTTGAATAGGTCGGATTATAAATACCAAAAAAGCAGATGGTCTTTCTCATAATTATGCAATTTCTTTTAATAACTTTTTAACAAAAACTGATAAATCTATTTTGCCTTTAATTTTTTCCTTAATGTCAATTCCTATCTCCTCCTTTTTATCAACCAAGGAAATAATTTTTTCGCTTAATTCAATCGGGCTTAAATCTCTGAGGAGAAGGTCACTAGACCATTGATCGAGGTAATCAACGAAGGCTTTATTAAAAACAACCACGGGCACCCCACAAGCCATGGATTCTAAAACAGCCTTATCTATGCCACCAGTGGGTGCCAAATTAACAGTTAAATCAGCTTGGTAGTAATAATGGGGCATTTTGTCATTAGAGACGAAGCCAACAAACTGGACAAAACTTTCTAACTTTGCCTGTTTGACGAACTCTTGAAGAAATTTTAAATAGTCTTGATCTTCTAATGTAACAGGCCCGCCAACAAATTTTAACTCAAAGCTGACTCCTTTTTTCTTCAGTAGCTCAGCTGTGTTTAAGAGAACAATGCAATTTTTAATTTTTGTTAATCTGCCAACATGTAAAATGACCAACCGATTTGACTGTTTTTTTTGCCCAAAACAATTAAACTTTTCCAAATCAATACCATGCCCCATAACAATTTTCTTAGGGGTCAGCAAACCTAGGCTTTCTTCGGCGGCTGTAAATATTTTGTGAACAAACTTTTCCGCAATTCTTAATTTCAAATCTACTTGCCGATGAGTATACCAAAGATAAATTGACTTTCGCGAAATTTTCCACCAAAATCCCGCCAATATTATATAGACTGGATTCATGTGAACAAAAACTGCCTCGTAATTTTTTCGTTCTTGCCAAAGGTATTTATAAAAACGCCAAACGTATTTAAGACGGGACCGCCCCTCTTCTTTGCCTAATGACAAAACCTTGACTCCGGGCAAGCGGTGCTCGCCTTTCTCCAAACAGATGACTGTCATTTGCTCGACATGTTTGGTAAATTCTTCCAACCAACGATGGAAAAAGCCCAAAATTGGGTCGTTTTTGTCTACTTTTTGCGTAATTACCAAAAGCTTCACAAAATTATTCTAGCACAAAAACAGCCCAAAAACATTAAAAGGCTAAGCTCGCCACGGCAGGCGGAGCCGGTTAAAATGCTTCTAAATAAGGTCAGTTTTATTTTAAATCAAACAAGCTTCTCGCCCCTTTTTTAATGTACGTCCACCAACCCACCCGAAAAATCGGCATTATAAATTTCTCGCTTATCAACAGCTATGGTTTCTTTGCCTTTAAAACGCGCCATGTCACCCGTACTTGTCATTTGATAAACCCATTCTTGGCCGTTAATTTCTTCGCGCAATTGCGCCGGGCCTCGCACCGGCAATTCAAGGTTATCACCCATCAAAGCTTTTTGTAAAAAATTATAGAACGTCTTTTTATCTATAGTTTTATCAATTACCTCCCCATAATAAACCATCATCCAAACTGGCTGACCCTCCCAAGACACGACCTCGCGACCGCCATAAGGTTCACCGCCAAAAAAATTGTCGTGATATAACCAATTGCCATCCGGACTTTCATAAACTATCGTCTGTGAACAATCGACCTCCTTAGTCCAATTTTTTGTTTCACCAGCGGCATAACCCGATTTGTTAGCTTCTACCAAAAACTTTTTAATGTTTAACAATTTTTCTTCTATTTTCTTATTGGGCACATTTTCCATATTTTAAGTTAAATTTAAAATTTTATCTTTATTCTATATTCGACATCACCTATTCAACATCCTCCATGCTATCTCTGTATTTTTTCAAATACTCTCCCTGGTTAAAAATAACTTTTTGAGGTAATTCTGACAATAACTCCTGCGCACACTTTTTTAATTCACTCTGATTGGCTGCCGCCCAAATAATTTTTTTGGCCAAACAATCCTCGTCACCAACGTGGCAGATTAAGCTGTTGTCGTCATTCAAAATTTCGCCGACAATTCCCACATCAGTGGTCAAAATTGGACAGCCAACTTCGGCGGCTTCTATCAATGTCCGCCCATAGCCTTCATAATTTGAGGTTAGCAAAAACAAATCCGCAGTTTGATAATAATCGGATAGGTTGTCATTCCATTTTTCTAAAGTAACATTGTTTTGTAAACCAAGGTGCATTATTTCTGCTTCAATCTTTTTTCGCTCCGGTCCATTGCCGACAATCACCAAACCAAGTTTCGGCTTTTTTTTAGTTACCTGTCTCAAGCTCCGCAAGGCCAAGGAAAAGTTTTTTTCCTGTGTTAAACGAGAGGCCATTAAAATTATAAAATCAAACTGCGGATATTTTTTGTGTAAATCGTCTTTGGTTGCCAACAAGTTTGGGCGCGATGAAGTAAAAATTGGCAAAACAATTGGTTCTGTTTTCAAATTTAAGTTGGTAATTGATTTTTTTATTCGCTCCGATACCACGCGGATACTGTCCGCTTTGGGCAAAAGTTTTTTCGCCAGCCATGCCCGAATCCTGTTTTTGATTGATTCGGTAATAAAAAAAGGATTAAAAACATCAGTATGTACTTGAAGATTAAGCTTGATGCAAAATTCTCTCGTCAACCACCAGCCAACCAAGCCGGTTTCAAATGGGTCTTGGCAAGTAATAACCCAACCAGCAGGGATTTCCCCTTTTAAAATTTTTCGCCCTTGTTTTAAGGCGTCCCAAATATAAAAAAGCGGCGTTAGACTGTTTGTCGAATAGATTCGACAATTTGGCGCAATCTGAACTATACTAAATCCTTCACTTTTTTGGGCAAAAACTACAATTTCCAATTTTTCAAATAAACTGGCATACTCAGCCATCCGCGCGCGCACCGCGCTCGTCTCTTCAAATATTTTACGGTCAGTAGAAATCATCAGAACATACATAATTTAAAATTTAAAAGTTAAAGTAATCAAGTAAAAAGTTGAATCAATTTAAAGACAAAATATTTAACAATTTTTCTATCATTCGATCTTTACCGAACTCAGATACCTTGGTTTTAGCGGCTTCGGCCAGACGATCGGCCAAATCGTGGTCAGACAAGATTTTTTCAATCGCTTCTTTTAGATCATTGTGATTACCATGACCAACCAAGAAACCGGTTTTACCATTCTCTATCAATTCCACGTTGCCCCCCACTGCCGTCGTTACGATGGGCGTCTCACACCACATCACTTCAAGCAACTGATGAGAGAACCCTTCATAAGAGGTATTGAGCGCAAAAACATCGGACGCTTTGACATATTTTAAAAGTTCGCTTTGTGGCAGACGACCAATTAAAAAGACATTGGTTAATTTTTTATCAATAATTTGTTTTTCTAATTTTTCTCGTTCCGGTCCTTCCCCAATTATAAAAAGTTTCAAGCCCGAAAACTGCACAGTGAGTTCTGGTATTAAATCAATTAACAATGGAAACCCCTTCCATGGCACCAAGCGGCCAACGCTAGTAATTACCGGCCCGTTAAAATCCAGTTTCTGTCTTAGACTAACTTTTCCTGGCAAGATTCCCGGTGCTTCAAAGGCATTATAGATAACCTGTATTTTTTCTAACGGAGTTCCCCAGTTACTAACAATCTTTTTTAAATACTCGCTTGGGACAATCACTTTTTTGGCCCGACACGCAACCGATAATTGAATTTTTTTTAGAACCCGCACTGGCCAAGCATAGTTAGTTCTTATTGAAAAAACATCCAGCAAGTCAATAACCCTAAAGCGTTGGCTCCCCTGCTCCCAAGCGTAATCGCCAACAATTTTTAAAAAGTATGGACGACAACGTAAAGCGCAGGCCACCATCACTGGCAGACCGACGCTGACCGGATCTTGGGCATAAATGACTTCACTTTTCGCCGCCAGACGAAAAACTTTCCAAGTATAGACCAAATGACGAACCAATTTTGGCAAGTGACGAACCTCGCCAAAACTTAAAACCTTGACCAAAATCCCGCGCTTTGGTAATTCAACGCTCAAAATTTTGCTATAGGTAGCCGGCCCGCCGATGTCGGGCGGGAAAAGACCGGTAGCAATCAGAAGATCATATTTGCAAGACATAAAAGTATGATACAGAGTTAAAAGTTAAAAGGCAAAAATTTAAATCTTTTTAGATTAAAATAAAAACTTATTTCACTCACTTTTGACTTTATAACTTGGTTTCCCCAAAATCTCCCCCACCTGTTCTGCAATCTTGTCCCAGTTATATTTTTCAACCACCAACTGGCGAGCTTTCTCAACCACTTGGT
>CAYUIA010000004.1:16454-23559 GCA_964444635.1 uncultured Gammaproteobacteria bacterium | reverse complement strand
TTGTTTTTTGTTTACCTGCTTACACAAACAAAAAAATTTCTACCTCTCTTTGGTTTGATTTTAACAATCTTCGGCGCTGTTTCCAATTTACTAGATAGAATCTTATATCAACACACAGTTGATTATTTGCAGGTATACATTAGCGTATTTAATATAGCAGATATTCTTATTGTTACTGGCGTCGGTCTCTATATTTTAAACTTAAAAGCTACTAAAAACATTTTGTAGCATGTATCATGTAGTATGTATTATGTATTTTGCGACAATTCGCTATACATAATACTTAATACATAATACTTAATACATCACACACATGTTCTACAAACTTCCCTCCGCCTCCATTGTCGGTTTGGACTGTCTTCCGGTAGAAGTGGAAATAGATCTAAACAAAGGACAAACAGCTTTCAATATCGTCGGCTTGGCCGATACTTCTATCAAAGAAGCCAAAGACCGCATTCACTCTGCTTTGAAAAATTCCGGTTTCAAATATCCTTTTAATTTTCGCGTAGTAATAAATCTCGCGCCCGCAGACTTGAGCAAAGAAGGTCCGCTTTATGATCTGCCTATGGCTGTCGGTCTTATTGTGCTTAGCAACGGTTGGAACTTGGATCTATCCGATAGTTTTATGGTCGGAGAATTGGCGCTTGACGGCAAAGTTCGTCATACAGCCGGTATATTATCCTTGGCTCTTTACGCCAAAGCCAATAATTTCAAAAAAATGTTTGTTCCCGAAGATGACGCGCCCGAAGCTGCCATGGTATCGGATTTGGAGATTTATCCGGTAAACAATTTAACCCAACTGATTTCTCATCTTCAAGGAGAGGTTTTGATAACTCCTATAAAAAATCGACAATTCAAAGACGATTATGTTATTCCGCAATATGAAATGGATATGGCGCTTATCAAAGGGCAAGAATTCGCCAAACGCGCTCTGGAAATCGCAGCGGCCGGCGGACACAATGTACTGATGAGCGGACCACCGGGATCGGGAAAAACATTACTTGCCAAATCTTTGCCTTCTATTTTACCATCCTTAACCAACGATGAATCTCTGGAAGTTACAAAAATTTATTCTGTCGCCGGATTGTTGCAAAAAAATTTGGTTCGCGAACGACCTTTTCGCAGTCCGCATCATACAGTTTCCAGTGTGGCACTCGTCGGCGGAGGTAGATATCCGCGCCCGGGAGAAATCTCACTTTCTCACCGCGGAGTTTTATTTTTGGACGAGTTTCCCGAATTTCCGCGTACAGTTTTGGAGAGTTTACGCCAACCGCTCGAGGACGGCACAGTCACTGTCTCGCGTGCAGCCGGCACATTGTCTTTTCCCGCTCGTTTCATCCTTGTGGCTTCGCAAAACCCTTGTCCGTGCGGATATCTCGGTGATCCGGATCATGATTGTACTTGTTCGCCCGTGCAAATAATAAATTATAAAAAGAAAATCAGCGGACCGCTTTTGGACCGCATTGATTTACACATAGAAGTTCCACGATTAAATTTTGAAAAGCTCAGTTCCGAACGCTTGGGTGAAAGCTCGGCTGTTATTCGCACGCGCGTGGAAGAAGCGCGAAACAAACAAACCGAGAGATTCAAAAACTCTCCGGTAAAAACCAATGCGGAAATGCGTAATCAAGAAATCAAAGAATTTTGTCGCTTGGATGAAAGCTCACTTGAACTTCTCAAAACTGCAGTGGAACAAATGAAACTTTCCGCGCGTTCGTATAATCGTTTACTCAAATTATCTCGCACCATTGCCGACTTGGCTGGTAGTGAAAATATAGAGTTGCCACATTTAGCAGAAGCGATACAATATAGACAGAAGGAACAGGAATAGCCCGCTCTTGTGTCATCCCTGCGAAAGCAGGGATCCAGGATATTAAATATTGAATATTGGATATTAAAAAAACAAGGTGGTTGGCCTTGTTTTTTTAATTTATTATTTTTCTTCTGTTTTAGTGGGTTCAATAGGCACAAGTTCATCGGGATGAACTCTGTACGGAGGGCTGATTGTTCCCGGTTTATCAAATCTCATAACAACATATACTCCAAGCTCTTTTTTATAATCTAAAATTTTTACCTCATCCCCATCTTTTGTTAACATCTTCGTACCATTTTCATATTTAGCTTCTTGCCCTGCGTATTCGGTTTTTTTAGCACCAAAATCAGGATACATAAGTCTTTCTACCATATTTTTATTAATTAATAATTAATTCATACTATTTATCTATTTTACCCTCTTTTCTTTTATTTTTCAAGCTAATTGGATAGTTATTGACAAAATAGCCAAAATATGCTAAAATCTACAGTTCAGATATTTTTACCGGTTCTTTATTTTAAACCAAAGGAGATAATAATGAAAAGAAAAGGAAGGTGGTATCTCATCTATTACAATACCTTTCCCGGAGAAAGTTATTTATCAGAAGACGAAACAGAAGAAACTCGAATCCTTTTAAAGGGTGTTACAAACGAAGAAGAAGCAATCGCGACAGCAAGGGCAAAATGGAACGAAATCGTAAAAGAAGTGAACAAACGCCCAGCATCTTCAGTTGAAGATGTGCCTTATTCTCCAAGAGTTTCTTATCTGGTTTTCCCTGGTTTCAGGAGAATCAAAAAGAAAAAACCTGTTTAAGGTTTTAAAAGAAATATCCACCCCCTACATCCGTAGGGGATTTTTTTATGATAATTGTTTTATTTCTCTTTCTATATTAATTCTTGCTTGTTGTTCCAATTCTTTCTCTGCCTTTTCTGTAAAATAAATTTTTGGTCTTTCTAAAAATTTTTTCAAAACTTTTATTCTTCCCTCTTTATATTCTTCATCAAGCACCCATGCATATTCTTCACGAATTTTTGTAGCATATTTATCATATTCTTTTTCATTTGAACCCAATATTGCCAAATCGCCGTCTAATAAAATTCCTGAATCAATATCATTTTCAATGGTTTCGTGTTTTTTTGTCGACATTATCAAAGCCACAACATGTTCAACTGTTTCTTTTGAAAAATCGAGTTTTTCTAAATAATTTTTCGCATAATCAGCGCTTTGTTCTTCATTATCTTTGGCTTGTGTATTATATATAACATCATGAAACCAAACAGCCAATTTAAGGCCTTTTTCATCTTGAATTTCTTTTTCATAATTTTCTATAAAATTCAATAATTTCTCAATATGTTCCAAATTATGATAAATTCTTTTTTCTGATTGATATTCTTTACAAATTAATTTAAACAACTTAATTGCTTCAACCTTTTTTATTTTATCAAAAATATCACAAAATTTTTCTTGGAGTTTTTCAATTTTGGTTTTTTCTATTATTGGCTGTTTCTCAAATAAATCTGACATACAAATATTTTATTACTATTTATAACTATCTTCATTTTACTCCCCTTTCCCCAATATTTCAATCTGGTTTTAAAATACAAAAAACCCTGGAATTTCTTCCAAGGTTTTTATTTTTATTTCAATTTTCTAGAACAAGACCAAGCTCTCCAACTTCCATCTTTTAATCTTTTATCAATCGCCCATTTGGTCGCTTCTTTATAATCCATTTTTCCAGCATTGGAAATGTTTTTGTGAATACTGTTAATTTGCCACAAACCTACATCATAACTACCGTTTTTGTTAACACCGATAGCGTCCGGTTTCCAGCGACTTTCACAAGTGATGATGATTTCAGCTTCTTTGGTATTAAGACCGGCTTTTGCTATTTCACCCAAAACCCAAGCTTTCATCTCTTCTTCTTGGGCCAGGGCTTCTCTTTGAGCGCTGTCTAAATCTATCATGTTATTACTATTCATAGCCAAACGAACAACTTTGGTCTCAGTTCCGACAATAAATGTCTTATCTTGAGCATTTTCCAGGTCTTTTTCGGTTTTAGTAGCCAACAAAGCCTTGGCTTTGTCAGTTTGAGCTATTTTGATTTCACTTAAAACTACCGGAGTATAGTCGGATAGTTTATTTTTTTGGCTAAATACAGGCAAAATAACTTCTTTATTTGTCAAAATAGAATAGTTTTTTACCTCAGATCTGGCTATATCTATATAAAAAGGGTTGACTAAAGTGAAAATAATCGCTAAAATAAGCCCAAAATATACAATCTTGCTACTTTCCTTACCTTCTTGGCTGTTTTTACTAATATTTTTCATAATTTAATTTAAAAACGATACCCTGTAGAGTATCGCCGCAATATATTAACACATAATTATAACACAAAACCAGGTTTTTGTCAAGGGGCGCAAAGTAATGTATAATATATAGACTAATAAAAATTTTTTCTTAATTTTTTAGATTTTTTGCAATTTTATGCCAGCTCCAGGGCTTCGTGAAAGAAAAATTTATGGCACACCGGTTCCAACCAAGGAAGAAAACAGGCCTTCCCGTAAAGAACCGTCAAAAAAGTGGTTAAAAAAAATAATCACTCTTTTGGTTTTCTTGGCTTTGGCCGGTTTTGTCGGAGCTACCAGTTTTGTGCTTTATATTTCCCGCGAATTACCAGATCCGGAAAAAATTTCCGATCGCCAAGTAGCTCAAAGCACCAAAATCTATGATCGCACCGGTTCCAAACTGCTTTATGAAGTTTATCAAGATCAAAAAAGAACCGTAGTGGACCTCAAAGATATTTCTCCTTGGGTGGTCAAATCTACTATCATTATTGAAGATAAACATTTTTATACTCACAGCGGTATCCGAGTAGTCAGTATTATTCGCGCGCAAATCAATAATTTACTCGGACGCAAAACCGGCGGTGGCGGAGCTTCTACTCTCACGCAGCAACTTATCAAAAACGCCCTTGTCGGAAATGAACGATCTTATTTCCGTAAAATCAAAGAAGCGATTTTGGCTATCCGGTTAGAACAAAAATTTGATAAAGACCAAATACTCAAAATGTACTTAAACGAAATTCCATACGGATCTACCAATTATGGTATTGAAGCTGCGGCGCAAAGTTATCTCAAAAAAAGCTCCCGTGATTTAACTCTAGCCGAAGCCGCAATGTTGGCATCTATTCCACAGCGCCCAAGCCGATATCTCAACGATTTTGAGGCGCTCAAAGCTCGTCGTGATTATATTTTGAAATTATTGCGCGATGACAATCAAATTACTGCGACAGAATACGAACAAGCCGTGACCGAGGAAATCCGTCTTGATAAAACTTCCGGTATTTTGGCCGCGCCTCACTTTGTTTTATACATCCGCCAGCTATTGGCTGATAAATATGGAGAAAAAGCCGTGGATAGCGGCGGTTTCAAAGTTATTACTACTTTGGATTTGGATAAACAACTCTTGGCGGAAAAAATAATTTCCGAACAAGGAGAAAAATTCGCCACCGAATCCAATGCCAACAACGCTTCATTGGTAGCTATGGACCCAAAAACAGGACAAATTTTATCCATGGTCGGTTCGCGTGATTTTGAAAACAAAGAAATTAACGGTCAATACAATGTCGCCACTTTGGGCAGACGACAACCGGGTTCTTCTTTCAAACCGTTTGTTTACGCTTTTGCTTTTGAAAAAGGTTATACTCCGGAAACTGTACTTTATGATGTAATCACCAACTTTGACCGCCGTACCGGTAGCGAATACACCCCAAAAAATTATGATGGCAAAGAATACGGCCTGGTCACTATGCGCAAAGCTCTCCAGGGTTCTCTAAATATTCCGGCGGTAAAAACTCTTTATCTTGTCGGGGTAAATGAAACCATAGAATTTGCTCGTCGTTTTGGTTATACCACTTTTACCGGAGATTATGGTTTGAGTTTGGTGCTTGGCGGAGGTGAAGTAAAATTACTTGAGCACACCAATGCCTATGCGACTTTGGCTAACAACGGTGTTTATAACGAACCGGTTTCTATTTTGAAAATCATTGATAACACTGGAAAAATAATCGAGGAATGGAAACCTCGTGAAGGCACTAAAGCTGTTGAACCGGAAGTTGCCGCCACCATAACCAATGTGTTATCCGACAATTCGGCTCGCGCTTATATTTTTGGCTTGAATAGCACTCTGTTTTTAGCCGATCGTCCTGTAGCCGCCAAAACCGGTACTACCAATGACAATAAAGATGCTTGGACCATGGGATATACTCCTTCTTTGGTTACGGGTGTTTGGGTTGGAAATACCAAACCGTCTCCTATGAAAGCCGGCGGAAATAAGCTGGCTGGAGTTATTTTCAACCAATTTATGAAAGAAACTCTTGCAGGAACTCCGGCGGAAAATTTTCCAACTCCTCCGGAAAATGATTCCAATAAACCTATTTTAAACGGTACCGATGGCGGGGTTTTGGTAAAAGTAAATCGATTTAACGGAAAAATCGCCACATCCTCCACCCCTCCGGAACTCATTGAATCACGCCTTTTTGCCCCACCCCATGATATACTTCATTATGTAGACAAAAATGATCCGCGCGGAGCAGAGCCTGATAATCCGGGAAAAGATTCTCAATATCAAAATTGGGAAGATGCTTTGCTTGAGTGGGTACAAAGACAACAAACTGCCGGCATAACCGTGGACTTTACCGAACCGCCGATAGAATATGACAATAACTATAATCCGGAACTAATCCCAACCATAAACTTTATTTACCCAACCGATGGGATGATTATCAATAACCGTCAGATACAATTTCAAATTGAAGCCTCTGCGCCTCGCGGCGTAGCTTCCGTATATTATTATCTGGACAATACGCGTTTGGGATATACCAACGATTATCCTTTTTCACTGACCGCCTATATTTCTAAAGTAGGAAACGGTGAACATACTCTGCGCACTGTTGCTCTTGATGATCAAGGTAATGCGGGCAGTGAAGAAATAAAAATATTTTTGATGGCCGAATCCGAACCGGCCAGTTTTGAGTTCAAAGATGTTTCTCCGCTTGTATTAACCAAAACTGAATTCCCTTATAAAATCAGTATCGCTCCATTTAAGTGGGAAGAAATAAAAGAAATTAAAATTTATTTGAAAGGACCGGGCACAGACAAACTTATTTATACTTTTGATAAAAACGACAAACTTGATAATGGTCAAATTTCATTTACTTGGCGTAATTTTCCCGGTGCCGGAAATTGGGTTTTGGAAGGAAAAATGACTGATAACTCTGGAAAAACTTATGAA
>CAYUIA010000004.1:0-16354 GCA_964444635.1 uncultured Gammaproteobacteria bacterium | reverse complement strand
TTGACAAAACCGACTATTTAGCTTAAGCTATATAGTCGGTTCTTTATTTTAGGAGGTAAATATGGACTTTATTTGGTTGATCCAGGAAATCTTAAAAAAACTCTGGGAAAACGGTTTTGCCTTTTTTCAGAGCGCCCAAGACAAGCCCGTGGCTTTTGTCTGGGTATTATTGATCCTGGTTCTGACGGCAACTGTGGTCATGGCCAACCGTGACCATGGCAAAAACAAAAATGATAAAAACAAAAACCCGCCAAAATAGGCGGGCTTTTTTTAAAAACAAATTATTGTCTTATTGGCATCACTATATATAAATAATCCGGATCTTCTTTGCTTTTCAAAAGACAAGGACTGTCGGCATTGATCATTTGTATTTCTCCGGTTTGTCCTTCCATATTGGAAAGTCCGTCAAGAAAATAACGATGATTTAATAAAATATTATTTTTTTCTCCGGTAATATCACTTTCAACTTCAGATTTATATTCACCGGTTTGAGTGGAAGTAGAAGAAATATTTATCAAACCGGTCTCCGGGTTTATCTCCACATTGATGGCGTTTACTCCAACCGTTGTAAACAAGCTAGCAGCTTTGATTTCTTTGATAAGTTTATTAACTTCAAATTGCGCCGAGGTTTTGAACTCCTTGGGTATTATTTGAGGATAATCCGGATATTGTCCGTCCACCAAACGAGAAACCAGCTGAACACTGCCGTAGTGTAAAGCAATTTGATTTTCACTAACCAATACTCTGGCATTTTTTTCTTCACTTATTTCCGAACCGCTAGCTCCCAAAATATGCATCATTTCCCCGACTGTCCGACCGGGAACAATGATTTTGATATTTTCTTCAACGCTTTGTTCCAAACTCAATTTCTTTTCCGCCAAACGATAACTATCGGTAGCGGCCAAAGTTAATTTTTTTTCTCCATCAATATTAAAACCAAAATAAACTCCGGAAAGCTCCGGCCTAATGTCGCTCTTGGCGGTAGAAGCGGCTACCTCAGAGAGTCCTTTCTTAAAATCCCGAGCCAATAGGGCGAATCCTTTTCCCTCATTCATCGCTGGTATTACCGGAAATTCATCCCCCGGCGCGCCTTTGATTTTAGTAGCACTGCGTCCGCACACTACGGAAAGTTCATTATCTTTTAATTCAAAATCTATTTTTTCTTCAGTCATCAAATTTACAAAATCCAATAATGTTCTGCCCGGTACGGTAAACACTCCCGGCACATCCACTATCGCCCGAACACTAACCACAATAGCCAACTCCAGATTGGTTGAAGAAATTTCTACACGCTGCGCTTCGGCTTTGAGTAAAACATTACTCAAAATCGGTAAATTTACGTTTTTGGTCGCCAATCCGGCGCAAAGAGAAAGTGCTTGGGATAAATTTTCTTTGGTACAAGAGAATTTCATATTTTTAAAAATAAATCTCCTTAGCTGTTATAAATTTTTTGTTTGATAAGTTCTATTTCTTGTCGCAACTTCATATCTTTTTCTATTTCGGTTTTTATTTTTTCATGTGCATGCATAGCTGTCGTATGATCACGACCTCCAAGTTCTTCACCGATAGAAGGATAAGACATTTTCAAATCTTCTCGTAACATATACATGATAATCTGACGGGGAAAAGAAAGTTTTTTCTCTCGGCTTTTTCCCAAAATATCATCTACCGCCACATTATAAAAATCACTGATAAGCTGTGTCAACTGTTGTGGAGTGGCCATTTTTTGACCCTGAGACGCCTCCACACTACTTAAAATACTTTTGATAGATTCCGGGGTCGGCGAAATATTTTTTAGTTGATGAAAAACAATTATTTTGTTCAACGCCCCTTCAAGTTCACGAATATTGCTTTGCACCGTGCTGGCGATTAAAAACAATGATTTTTCATTTAATTCAAAATTTTTCTCTTCACATTTCTTTTTCAAAATAGCGGCGCGAGTTTCAAAATCCGGTGAAGAAATATCTGCAATCATCCCCCACTCAAAACGGGATTTAAGACGATCTTCAAGCATCGGTATAGCCTTGGGCGGCCTATCAGAAGTCAATACAACTTGTTTATTTTGTTGGTGTAATTCGTTAAAGGTGTGAAAAAAAGATTCCTGCGTCCTGTCTTTGCCGGCGATAAACTGAATATCATCAATCAAAAGCAGATCTACGTTGCGATAACGATTTTGAAATTCTTTGGCTTTTCCTTCTTGCACGGATTGGATAAAATCATTGGAAAATTTTTCCGCGCTCACATAAACTATGTTGGCCTGCGGATTATTTTTCAAAATAGAATTACCGATAGCTTGTAATAAGTGGGTTTTTCCCAAGCCTACTCCGCCATAAATAAATAGCGGGTTATATGCTTCGCCTGGTTTATTTACAACCGCTTGCGCAGCGGCATAAGCCAGCTCGCTTCCCTTGCCAACTACATAACTTTCAAAAACATATTTCGGATTTAAAGAAAAAGAAGAAGATCCTCCGCTAGTTTTTTTATTTCCAAAATCCACGGCTGAAATCTCCGGTTTATGATCCAAATTTGCTTTGGCCGGCGCATTAAAGTCTATCTCATGTTCAACAACATTTTTGATATTTTCAATTTTATATTCTAACCTTTTAATCGGTCTTTCGGTAATACGCTCCAAAGACTTTATAATCATTGAATGATATTTTTTTTCAAGCCATGCTTTGGCAAAAGTATTTGGCACACAAACAACCACCTGTCCGTCGATGATTGTTACTATACCTGTGTTTTTAAACCAGGTTATAAAATTTGCTTTGGAAATTGAAAGTTCAAGTTCCGCCAAAACAGCTTGCCAAACTTCGGTATTATTCATAATTTCTATGGTTGAATAAATAAACTTTATTTTATTTGATTTTAGGGAAAATTTAATCTTTTTAATAATAACAATAAATCATCTATTTTTTAATGATTTATCGTGTACAACCTGTGGAAAACCTGTGGATAACTGTGGATAACTTTCAGACCTTGACTTTATCTGTAATTTAACGTATATTACTCATAATTAAATTAAATTTTATTCCTATGCCAAAAAGAACTTATCAGCCAAATAAACGAAAAAGAGCAAAAACACACGGTTTTTTGAGCAAAATGAAAACCAAAGGCGGTCGTAATCTACTTTCTCGCCGACGCGCCAAAGGCAGAAAAAAATTAACTGTTTCCGATGAAAAAAGAGGAAAAAGAACCAGAAAAACCCGTTAAACTTTCCCCGCTTTGTAAGCGGGGAATTTTTTAAAAAAATGACAATATTCTTTTTTCTTGTTAAAATGAAAACACTATGCTTCCAAAAGAAAATCGTTTAACTAAAATTCGAGATTTTAATTTACTTTTTAAGCACGGTGTTTATATTTCCGGACAATTTTTGGATTTAAAATTGCTAAAATTAGCAAAAATACCTGATTATTTCCCTAAAAAGGAGGACTCTGCAACTTTTATAAACCAACTTCTCATTGGAATTAGTGTTGGTGTAAAGGTTTCAAAAAAAGCTGTTTTGCGAAATAAAATAAAAAGACAAATTAGGGAAGTTTTACGCTTATCTTTGCAAAAAAACGAGATTATACCGGGATATTATCTGCTATTTATTGCTAAAAAAGAGGCTGCGGGAAAGAAATATAGTGAATTTGAAAAAGAGGTTCATTGTTTATTGTCTAAAATTAAATAAATATTTTAATATTATAATATTTCAATATTAAAATATTATGAAGCTTGTACAAAAAATTCTATATTTTCCCCGTCTTCCCTTCCTTTGGCTTATCAAATTATATCAACACACCCTCTCTCCCGATCACGGACCATTAAAAACAAAATTTCCACACGGCTATTGTCGTTTTTATCCCACTTGCAGCGAATACACTTATCAAACAATAAAAAATAAGGGATTGATAATCGGTCTTCCTAAATCTATTTGGCGAATATTGCGTTGTAATCCGTGGAATAGTGGTGGGGTTGATCTGCCCTAGGCTGAGCTTGACAAAAACCGATATTTCATTTATAATGAGCCGTCGGTTCTTTTTTTTAATTTTATTTACTGGAGGCACAACCAATGACACAGACTTTGAAGGAAACCGTTTTTTATCTGGACAAAGGAAAAATTCTTCTTCCTTACAAAAAAGATGACCACATAGAAAATGTGGGGCGATTTATCGGTTTCAAACAATCAAACGGAGAAATAATTTCGTTTTGTTCTCCGACTTCCATAAACCATGAAATTCTTATTAAAGCCTTAAAAAATCTGGTGCCGGATAAAATAAACGGCGAGCCGATTTTTATCGGGGTTGCTTATAATGGTTGTATATTAAAAGACGAAATATGTTTTATGAAAGATGAAGTCGTCTTTTTAAATGAAATAAATCGTCGCTTGGTTACACCCAAAGAATATTGGGATATGCCGGTGGAAATATTTGGTTTTTCCATCGTTTCAGTAAATAAATAATTTTTTATAAAACCCGTCGCTTTTATGCTGACGGGCTTTTTTATTTTATTTCCACTATTTTTTCTCTAGAAGTAAACCCACTAATAATTTTAATCTGACTTTTTTTCTTTTTCATTTCTTCACTCAAAAATTTTATCAATTCTTCATTGGCTTTATTGTCCGTCGCCGGCGCGGTGATTTTTATTTTTAAAACTCCGTTAGCCATCGGTCCGACAATCTTATTTTCTTTTGATTTGGGTATAACTTTAACTTTTATTCTCATACTTTTTTATTTTCGTAATTTCGTAAAAATTCGTATTTCGTTATCTATTTTATCCTCTTATTTTTTTCAATAATTTTAAATCCTCTATTACCAAGTCGTGCTCTGTTTCCAAAATGAAATTTACATTTTTCAATTTTTTGTTTTTTAATATTACTTCAAAACCACTTTTTCCGATTAAACCTTGACCAATATGCGCGTGTCTGTCTTTATGAGATCCGCACTCGGACATAGAATCGTTACAATGCGATAATTTCAATTTTTCCAAACCGATTATTTTATCAAATTTATCAAAAGTCTCTTTAACCGCTTTTTCATCGCGCAAATCATATCCGCTGGCAAAAGCGTGTTGAGTATCAAAGCAAACTCCAATATCATATTTTTTTAATTTCGGATTTTTTATAATCTCGGCTATTTCTTCAAAAGTATCTCCGATTATTTCTCCGGACCCGGCGGAAATCTCTATCAAAAATTTAGTTTCTCCTTTATAATCAGATAACATTTTATCTAAAGAATCAACAACTTGTAGAAACCCCTTTTCTTTTCCTAAATCTTTATAACTTCCCAAATGAGTCATTAAATATTTTGCTTTGATCAAATTTGCTCTTTCCAGTTCTTCCCGAACAACGGAAATAGAAGCGTGTTTTATGCGTGGATTAGCGGAAGCAAAATTTATAAAAAATGGCGTGTGTACATACCATTCTTTTTGTTTGTATTTTTTACAATTTTCTAAAAACTCTTTCAAATTTTGATCGGTTAATTCCGGTACTTTACCCCCTTGAGGAGACCGAGTAAATATCTGAAAAACTTCACAACCGATAGTAGCCGCGTTTATTGGAGCGTTTTGTATTCCTCCAGCAACCGAAACATGGGCGCCAAATAACATATTGAATAGTATTAAGTATATAGTATTAAGTATATAGTATTTTTATAATTTGTAAAATCAAAAAACCAATGTTTTACAACATTGGTTTTTATACTTAATACTTTATACTAGATACTTTATACTTCACATTTTATTTTATCACTTCGGCTTTCAAAAATTCCAATACTTTTCTGTTTTGAATTGTTCCAATAATATTATCCAAAACTTCCGGACGTTTTAGATTTTCCAAAATCTTTTCATCATGGGCGTAAGTTTTTTTGATAAGTTCCAGTTCTTTATCTAAATCTTCTTTTTCTACTTTAATATTATTATCTACTGCCACTTGTCTGGAAACCAACGCTGCTTTAACTCTTTTATTGGCTTGTTGTTCAAAATCTTGAAATATTTGCTCTTCTGTTTTTTTAATATCTTTAAGATATTGTTCCATTTCTATACCATGGTGTTCCAAATCATGTTTTAATTCATAAAACATTTTTCTTTTTTCCGAATCAATTAAAATCTGAGGAATTTCTTCAAAATTACTTTTTTCTATAATTTGTTCCAAAATATCAGCTTCTACTCTTTGTTTTTCTTTCATTTCCGCTTCCCGCATCATGTTTTCTTTTAATAATTCTTTAAGTTTATCTATACTTTCTTGACCAAGTTTTTTAGCAAATTCATCGTTTAATTCCGGTAATGTCAATTCAAAAACATCTTTAACTTTTATTTTAAAATCAACATCTTTATCGGCTAAATGTTTTTGATAATGATTTTTTGGAAAACGCAAATTAAATTCTTTTGTGTCGTCTTTACTTAAATCAATCAATTGTTCTTTTAATCCCGGAATATAATGTTCTTCATTTAAATAAACTTGATGATCCTTTGCTTGACCGCCTTCAACCGGAACCCCACCAATAAACATATCCATATCTATCAAAACTTTATCTTCTTTTTTTGCTTTACCTGTTTTAACAACCTCTTTGGTTTGCATTTTTTGTAAATCGGTCAAAACTTTATTCAATTCTTCGTCAGTAATTTCTATAGGCTTACCTTCAATTTTTATTTTTTTAAGATCAATTAATTTAATTTTTGGTATTAAAGCAACAATAGCTTTATAGATAAAATCATTTCCCGGAACCATTTTTTCCACGTTTATTTTTGGCATACCGACAGAATCTATCTTTTCTTCTTTAATAATTTCAAAAAAAGTTCTTTGAATAATACTTTCTACAGCTTCTTCCATTATTTTTATTTCACCCAGTTGTTGTTTAATAAAATCATAAGGAGCCTTTCCTGGACGAAAACCCTTAATAGCCGCTCTTTGGGAAAGTCGTTCCGCTGCTTCCTCCATGTCTTTTTGATATTCTGTTGGTTCTAGAGTTATAGTAAGTTCCAATTCTGACTTACCAAGTTGTTTCTTCTCGTGTTTCATAAAATATAAATAAATTAAAATTTTATCTTAAGTTAGATAAATTCTATTATAAAATATTTGTTTTGTCAATTATACAAAAGTTATTCACTTTTTATTTGTTTATTATATCGTTATATATTTATATATAAAGTATAAGAATAATAATAAGGGGTGTGGATAGCGGGGATAAGTTGTTTTTTTATTTAATTTTAGCAATATTTTATGTTAATAAGTTATAGTATTATAGTGTACAAAATATGATTAAAAAGTGGATAATAAAAAACACAAAGTAAATATTGGTGTATAACTATTTTTTATAGGGATAAAAAGTGGATAATAAAATTGATTATTAATAACTTAATCACAGTTTGTCCACGGGGATAAAAAGTGGATAAATTGTTGATAATTTTATCCCCAGGTATGTTAATAAGTTTAAAAATTGGCTAATTTAAAATAAAAAACCCACCTTTTTGAAGATGGGTTTTTTAAACTAAGAGATATTAAATCAAAAGTCCAACAATTAATAAAGCAACAATATTAGCAACTTTGATCATAGGATTTATAGCCGGACCAGCTGTATCTTTATAAGGATCACCAACCGTATCGCCTGTAACAGCTGATTGGTGAGCAAAAGATCCCTTACCGCCATAATTACCGCTTTCAATATATTTTTTAGCATTATCCCAAGCACCACCACCGGTAGTCATAGAAATGGCAACAAAAATACCGGTCACTATTGTACCCATTAATAGACCGCCCAAAGCCTCAATTCCTAAAAACCAACCTACTAAAAATGGTACCAAAACAGGCAATAAAGCAGGAATTGTCATTTGAGAAATAGCTCCTTTAGTAACGATATCCACGGCTTTACTATAGTCAGGTTTAGCGGAACCTTCCATAATACCGGCAATTTCTTTAAATTGGCGACGAACTTCTTCCACTACTTTTTCAGCAACTTTTCCTACAGATTCCATCAAGTTGGCGGCAAAAAGATATGGTAATAAACCACCAATAAATAAACCAACTAAAACCTTTGGATTATTTATCATAAATTCATAAGAGTCCCCTACTTTATGGGTAAAATCAGCAAACAGAACCAGGGCAGCTAAAGCGGCTGAGCCGATAGCATAACCTTTGGTTACAGCTTTTGTAGTGTTTCCAACAGCATCAAGAGGGTCAGTAATATCACGAACCTCTTTTGGTAATTCAGCCATTTCCGCAATACCACCGGCGTTGTCGGTGATAGGACCAAAAGAATCAATAGTTACTATAATACCGGCTAGGGATAACATAGAAACAGCGGCTATTGCAATTCCAAACAGTTCACCCAAAGAATAGGCGATCAAAATTGCAATCATAATAAAAATTACAGGCAAAGCAGTGGATTTCATAGAAACAGCTAAGCCGGAAATAATATTTGTTCCGTGTCCGGTGGTAGAAGCTTTGGCTATTCTTTTTACCGGAGAAAATTTAGTAGAAGTATAATAATCAGTTAAAGCCATGATAATTCCGGTTAAAACTAAACCAACCAAAGCGGACAAGAAAATATTAAAGAAAACATAATTAAGATCATTAACTAACCACTTGGTTACCGGATAAAAACCAGCCAAAGCAAAAATAGCAGTGGCAATCAATCCTTTATACAGAGCTTTCATGATTTTTTTATCTTCTCCAATTTTAATAAAGAAAGTTCCTAAAATCGAAGCCAAGAGAGAAACTCCGCTCAAAACCAAAGGATAAAGCAAAACTTTGGTATTTCCTGGAAAAAGCAAACCAACCAAAACCATGGCGGCAATAATAGTAACTACATAAGTTTCAAACAAATCTGCTGCCATACCGGCACAATCACCAACATTATCACCAACATTATCGGCAATTACCGCCGGATTTCTCGGATCGTCTTCAGGAATGCCTTTTTCAACTTTACCAACCAAATCAGCCCCAACATCAGCGGCCTTGGTAAAAATACCGCCACCAATTCTGGCAAAGACCGAAATTAAAGAAGCACCAAAAGCCAAACCAATAAGAGAATTAATGTCTTTGGTGATTAAATAAAAAATAGAAACAGAAAGAAGACCTAAACCAGCCACCAACAAACCAGTGATAGAACCGCCTCGGACCGCCATATTAAAAGCCGGAGCAAAACCGCTTTTGGCCGCCTCAGCCGTTTTTATATTGGCTCTCACAGAAACATTCATACCGATAATTCCAGCAGCTGCGGAAAAAATCGCCCCGACCAAGAATCCAATGGCAGTAATATAGTTTGTTAAAAATACCAGTAACAAGGTGATAAAAATAGCAACCACAGCCACTGTTTTATATTGACGAATCAAATAAGCAACCGCGCCTTCCTGGATGGCACGAGCGATAGCCTTCATGCGTTCGTCGCCATTGGGTTGTTTATTGATCCAAAGGATCAAAACAAAACCAAATAATACCGTTAGTAAGCCCGGTAAAACGGCGAAAATCAGAGTGATAATGTTTGCACTCATAAAGTTAAATATTAATTAAAATAAGAAAAAGTTAAAGACTCTACTAAAAACCGCCAATAAATATGTTTTAAACAAAAAAGAAGCTTTTCACTCCTGTTTTTTTAATAACAAAATATTATTAAGAATAGTTCTTAAGGAGAGGTTCTCCGCCTGTGGCGGGGTTTACTTTATCCTTTAAATATAATATGCTATTAAGGTTAAAAAGTCAAGTTATGAAATATCGCGTCCTGTTAAAAATATTACATGGGCTGGTTTTTATTAAAAGAATATTTTGGGCTATAGGTAGCCAAATTTTTAAGGTATTTATTTGGATAATTTTAGGTTTTTGGAAAAATATTGGTTATGCTGGTTATAAAATAAGCGGTTTTTTTAAAGAAGCGGGATTGCATACCAGTAGTTTGTGGTTTTTAAGAAGAGATATTTTACAAATTATTCTTTTTGTTTCTCTTTTTATAATATGTATTCCGCAAACTAAGCTTTTCAGCAAGGAAGAGGGTTTTATTCCCGGTCAACAAAGCTTGGCTTATAATATTTTTGGTCCAGGAGAGCAATATAAAACTGGTTTTGAAGAAATATATCCAGAAACTTCAGCTTTGCCGGAAAGCCAGATTTCCGCTTGGCGAACAGGTGCTATTGGTCAACAAAGTGTAAGAACAACGGAAAATACGGAAAATATTATTCAAGAAAGATCAATAGCGGTTTTAAAAAATATGTCTTTGAAACAGCCGGGGATTTTACCCGGTACTGTAAATACCGGAATTAGAAAAAATATTATTGACTATAAAATAGAAGAAGGAGATTCTTTGGGCGGTATAGCGTATCTTTTTGGCATAAGTGTAAATACTCTTTTATGGGAAAACGGTTTAACTTTGCGTTCAATTATAAAACCGGGGCAAAATTTACGTATTTTACCAATAACAGGTTTAACTCATACTGTTAAAAAAGGAGATACATTGAAAAAAGTAGCTAATACTTACAAAGCAAATGTTGAAGAAATAGTTAGTTTTAACGGCCTTGAAGAAGATGGATCAAATTTAAAAATAGGTGAAAAAATTATTATTCCCAACGGAGTAAAACAGGTAGTCCAAGCAACTCAAGCGTATTCTACGACTGCCCGACCATCATCTGGAATTACTCCTCCGGCATCTTCGCAGGCTCCAAGTACAAAGGGTTTTGTTTGGCCGTCAGCGGCAAAAACAATCACTCAATATTTTAGTTGGCGCCACCACGGTTTGGATGTTGCCGGGCCAAAAAATTCCGCCAATTATGCCGCCAAAGCCGGAACGGTTGAAGTTTCTCAATGCGGTTGGAACAGCGGTTATGGTTGTTATGTTATTATTAATCATGGCGGAGGAATAAAAACCTTGTATGGTCACAACAATGAGCTTTTGGTAAAAGCCGGCGACTATGTTTCCGCCGGTCAAACTATCGGTTTGATGGGCAATACCGGTAAAGTTTATGGTGTAACCGGTATTCACCTACATTTTGAAGTTATTGTAAACGGAGTTAGAAAGAACCCGTTGCTCTATGTCCGCTAACCTTGCCAAAACCATTTTTTTCTGTTATTATAGACACAATTAAATAAAAATCGTAGTCTAAAGTCCGATAGACTGAAGACTGAAATGGTACCATGGCCAAGTGGTAAGGCGAGAGTCTGCAAAACTCTTATTCGCCGGTTCAAATCCGGCTGGTACCTCAAAATTGCCCGCAAAATGCGGGCAATTTTAATATTACAATATTAAAATATTTTAATATTTATAACTAAACAATGAAGTTGCCTTTTTATAAAATTACGAGTAAAATAAGGGAAAGAAAATTATATGAAAAAACTTGTAATTATTGATGGTAATGCCATAATCCATAGAGCTTATCACGCCATACCGCCGTTAACCGCCAAGAACGGTAAAATGGTAAATGCTGTTTATGGTTTTACTTCTATGCTACTTAAAGTTTGGAAAGATTTAAAACCGGAATATTTAGCCGTATGTTTTGACGTGGCCGGCGGGACGTTTCGTCATGAAAAATTTGAAAAATACAAAGCCACTCGCGTGAAAGCCGACCAAGAACTTTATGATCAAATCCCTCTCGTGCATGAAGTAGTAGAAACTTTTAATTTACCAATTTTTGAAATGAAAGGTCATGAAGCCGACGATGTTATCGGGGCGATAGTTAATGATAAAAAAATAAAAAAAGAAATAGCAAAAGGAAATCTGGAAGCGATTATTGTTACCGGTGATATGGATACGGCGCAACTTATTGTTCCCGGAGTAAAAGTATTGGCTTTACGCAAAGGACTCAGTGATACGGTGATGTATACGGAAAAAGAGATAAAAGAAAGATATGGATTTGGGCCGGAAAAAATAATTGATTATAAAGCTCTTCGCGGAGATGCCTCGGATAATATCCCGGGAATTCCGGGGATTGGTGAAAAAACCGCAACCGAACTTCTACAAAAAATCGGAGGAATAGAAGAAATTTATAAGCAGGTAAAAAATAATTTAAAAAATTTGGAAAAAGAAATTAAACCGGGGATAATCAAAAAAATTATAGAAGGAGAAGAAAGCGCAAAAATGAGTTATGAGTTGGCGACGATTGAAAAAGAAATTTCTGGTTTTGAATTTGAGCTGGAAAAATGTTTGGCTTTGGAAAATTATGACAGAAAAAAAATTACCGAACTTTTTCAAGAGCTGGAATTTACATCTTTATTGAAGAGATTACCGGGTAGCGAAGAAAATTCAACAGATAAAGAAGAAAAAAGTAAAAACAAAAAAGACAATTTTCAATTTACAGAAATAAAAATAAAGAAAGAGCTTGATAAAGTAAAAGAAGAAATAGAAAAAAATAAAATTTTTGGCGCCAAGGTTTTGTTGGGTAGTGAGGACGTTTTTAAGAAAAATATTTCCGGGCTGATATTGGTAACAGACGGAAAAAGTTATTTTATAGACAAAGGCTTATTTTTAGATACAAAAGATATTTTTGAAAATGAGGAAATAGAACTTTGGGGACATGATCTAAAAAAGCTCATAAAAATTCTTTTTTTGTTTGATGTTAGTGTAAAAAATAGATTATTTGATATCATGATTGCCGCTTATCTGTTAAATCCCGGAGCCAGGAATCACGAGGTCGCTCAAATAATTTTTACTAGTCTAGGAGTGGAAACGCCAAGTATTGTAAATCAGGCCAATCTTTTTGGTGTTGATCCTAAAATTGAAAGCAAGGAACTATGGTTACTGGGATTGACAGTAAATAAATTTAAAAAAGAACTAGAACAAGCCGATAATCTGAAGCTTTTGGAAACCCTAGAAATGCCGCTGGTTAGTATTTTGGCGGAAATGGAATTGAATGGTGTAGCGATAGACGATCAAAAGTTGGCGGAAATGTCGGATTTTGCAAAAAAAGAGGTGAATAAAATCAAAAAGAATATTTTTGAAATGTCCGGTTGTGAGTTTAATGTTTCATCCACCGTACAATTGCGAGAGGTGCTTTTTGAAAAAATGAAAATTTCTGCCGCAGGGATTAAAAAAGGGAAAACTGGCTTATCTACTTCTGCCGAAGAGTTGGAAAAATTGCGCGGTTTGCATCCTATCATAGAAGAAATAGAAAATTATCGCGAGTTAACCAAATTGCAAAATACTTATATTGATGTTTTGCCGACACTGGTTAATCCCAAAACAAAAAGGATACACACCACTTTTAATCAAGCAGTTACAGCTACCGGCCGACTTTCTTCTTCTGACCCGAATTTACAAAATATTCCTATTCGTACCGAATTTGGTCGTCAGATTCGCCATGCTTTTATTGCGACAGAAAAAAACATTTTAATGTCAGTGGATTATTCGCAAATAGAGTTGCGCATTGTGGCGTCGTTGGCGGAAGATAAAAAAATGATTGAAATTTTTAAACAAGATTTGGACATTCACAGGGCTACGGCGGCGGCTATAAATAATGTATCACTGAACGAAGTTACCAAAGAGATGCGGCGCGCAGCCAAAGAAATAAATTTTGGAATTCTCTACGGGATGGGATCATACGGTTTGAGTTGGCGCGCGGAAATTACTCAATTTCAGGCCAAACAATTTATTGATAAGTATTTTCAAGAATTTTCCGGAGTAAAAAAATATTTGGAACGAACACTGGAGTTTGTAAAAGAAAACGGCTATGCCGAAACGCTCTTTGGTCGTCGTCGTTATATACCGGAATTACTTTCCGGTAATCATCAATTGCGCAATGCGGCGGAAAGGATGGCGATAAATCATCCGGTCCAAGGTACGGCCGCAGATTTGATGAAGATGGCGATGATCGCGGTAGATGAAAAGATTAAACAATGGCCAAAAGAAAAACAATCAAAAGTAAAAATGATTTTACAGGTGCACGATGAATTGGTGTTTGAACTTGATGAGGATATCCAAGAAGAGTTGGGAAAAATGGTCAAAGAAGCGATGGAAAAAGTCTGTGTTTTGAGGGTGCCGATAAAAGTAGATGTTAATTTTGGAAAAAGCTGGGGGGAAATGAAGTAACGAGTTAAAAGTCTATAAAGTTCATAAAGTTTATAAAGTACTGTCATCGCGAGGCTGAAAGCCGTGGCGATCTCACTGTGGGATTGCTTCTCCGCCATCCGCCAACTGGCGGAGGCGGATCGCAATGACAGAAAGTAAAGTCTATGATTATAACCATATTCGGCGAGGATACTTTTCGTAGTCGGAAATTTCTCCAAGAACAAATAGAAGAGTTCAAAAAAAAGCGCGATGTAAGCGGGCTTAATGTTTTGTTACTTGACGGGAAAAACGAAAAAGCTGAAAAAATTTTTACTGAAATTTCCGCCGCGCCTTTTCTGGCGGAAAGAAGAATGGTAGTAATTAAAAATATTTTGAGCAACAAAGATGAAAAAACGGTAACACAAATTATTCAAGCGCTCAATGATAAAAAAATGCCGGAAATAAATGTGGTAGTTTTTTTTCAAGAAGAAGATGTCGGTAAAAGTAAGCTGGTCCAAGAACTTTTTTCTTTACTCAAAAAACAGCAATATGTTTACGAAATGAATTTTTTATCTGAAAAGGAAATTAAAAATTGGTTAATAACAGAGATTAAAAAACGCGGTGGAAAAATAAGTCCGATAGCCGTGGAAAACATCATCAAGGTTACGCAAAAAGACAGTTGGTTATTAAATTCATTGATTGACCAGCTCGTAGCCTATAAAGCCGGAGAAGAAATCACAAGTGATGATGTATATTTGTTTGTGGAAGAAAAAAATGAAGATAATATTTTTGCGCTAGCCGAAGCGGTGGCTTATGGAGATAAGAGTAAGGCGTTTAAGATGATAGCTCAACAAAGAAAAAACGGAGCTGAGGATGGATTTATTTTTTCCATGATTTTGCGACAATTTCGTATTTTGACTCAAGCGCGGGATGTTTTGGAAAAAAACCCGCAAGCAGGTGCCGAGGCAGTGGCCAGAGAAATCAATCAAAAACCGTTTGTGATTAAAAAAATTTGGAATTTATTACAAAAGGATAAAAATTGGTTTTTGAGAGCGTATGATCTTTTTTTGGATATGGATTTGAAAATCAAAACCGGAGTTGCTGATCAAGAAACTTTGTTAGATTTGTTGGTAGAAAAAATTTAATTTTTAAATAAAAAATACGCCCCGTTTAATCAGGGCGTATTTTTTATTTTTTGGTATTAACTTTTTTCATCAATCTGGAAAGTTTTCGGCCGGCAGTTTTCTTTTTGATAGCGCCGGTTTTGGCGGCTTTATCAAGAGCTTTTTGCGCTGTGGCGACCAATTTTTTGGCTTCTTCCACCGAAGTGGCAGTCAAAACTTTTTTAATTGCGGTTTTGAAAGCGTCTTTTTTGGCTCTATTCCAAGCGGTTCTTTTGGCAGCTTGTCGGAGAGCTTTGCGAGCGTTAGCTTTGTTTGGCATATTTATAATAAATTAGTAAAATTGAGAGCTGATAAAATAATATAGTATTTTAGCCAAAAAGTCAAGGGCTATTCTTCCAAAGTAGGTTTATCTATCAAAACAGCTTCAATATGTTTTTCGCCGTCTGTAATTTTGACAATATCTTTATCTATTTTATTGAGTTCTTTGTAACCGGTGTTATAAGTGCCGACCACCGTAGTTATCTGGTTTCCGATTTTTTTATAATATTCATCAAAGGCCAGTAAGTGTTTTCCCAAATCCTCTACTCTTTTTCTGATTTCTTTGGCCGTCTCTTCTATTTGTAGCGCGCGTAATCCTTGCATCACAGTTTGCAGATAAGCCAGGAAAGAAGTTGGTGAAACAATGATGACGTGCTTTTCTTTGAAAGCGTATTCTATCAAACTGTTGGTGTTGGTTTTGAGCGCGCCGACTTGATTGATGAGTAGATCATAATAAATTCCTTCAGACGGGATGAACATAAAAGCGAAATCCATCGTACCCTCTTTGGGTTTGATGTATTTACTGGTTTCATCAATGCGTTTTTTGAGATCGCTTTTGAAAGTATTTTCCAGCGCTTCTCTGACATGAGGATCTTTTTCTTGCGCGGCTTTATTATAATTTTCCAAACTAAATTTGGAGTCAATTGGTATGATTTTATCTTTCACAAAAACAACCGCATCTACAATATCGCCGTTTTCAAATTTGTATTGCATTTCATAACTTCCCGGAGGTAAAACATTTTTCAAAACGTTTTCCAAAAAATACTCCCCGAGGATCCCGCGTTGCTTGGGGCTCATCAAAACATTTTCCAAACTTTCCAATTGCTGCGCAAATCCAACTATTTGTTTATTGGTTTCATCCAGCTTGGTTAGTTTTTCTGTGACCTCGGTTACGGTTTTGAGGCTTTGGGCAAATTGAGTTTGGACTGTTTTATTAATATTGTTTTGTGATTCCAAAAAAGTTTTATT
>CAYUIA010000003.1:20204-24747 GCA_964444635.1 uncultured Gammaproteobacteria bacterium | reverse complement strand
CCCGGAGCATCCAACCCACGGCTTTATGCATCAAATCATGGTCATCATTTAATAATATTTCCGCAATTTGCAAGGTCAATTTACTTTTACCCTTTTTGATATAATGAAAAGTAGATAAAATAGCGATTCGTTTCTCCCACAATTTTTTTGATCGAGCCAGTTTAAATAGAACGCTTTTATCTTTTTCTTCCAAATATGGGCCGATTATTTTTTCTGCAGTCAAATCTACCAAATCCCAGTTATTTATATTACGCGTATTTTTCAAATAAAACTTATAAATTTTTTCTTGCTCTTTTTTATCAACTCGATGATATCGTAAAACCAAAATTAGCAGTGCCGCCAATCTTTCTTCGTGATAAACACTATTGAGTAATTTTTGTAAATCACGCAAACTCAGATCAAAAAATTGCTTGGCTATAGATCGTTGTTTTGGAACGGTAATGCCCAAAAACTTATCCCCCGCTCCGTATTGTCCGGGTCCGGTTTTAAAAAAACGAGAAAGAATTTTTGCTTTTTCTTGGCTGGCGTTTTTTCTCAATTCTTTTTTAAATAATTCAATTGTCACAAAATACAAACTTATTTTCCGCACTCTCCACGAAACAACGCCCATTCTTCGCAAACTTTGCCCCCAGGCAGAGTACAATAACCGACTTGACCGTCGGTTTCGTCTTTAATTTCTAGTATTCCGCCCACATCAACGCAATTTACACTAGCCGGATTGGCTAAACCTGTTTTATTATTTTGTCCACATTCTCCTTTGTAAGATACTTCTACTCCCGCACAACCCGCCCCGCAAGCATTGCCATATGTTTTACCGTCCGCACCGCAAACAGGTGTATAATCCATAGTACAAATACAGTCTTCTTTTACTTTATTATTGTTGCCATTATTATACAAAGCATCACGAATCGCTGTACATTCACCATTATACAGTTTTTTTGCCCCGGACTTTTCCATAAAACATTCATTAACATACGTCAAATTGTCTTCACCGCAAACAGGCGTTCTCTCCAACGGACAATTGGATAAATTTTTGGTCAGTTCTTTGAAATAGCAAAAACTGACCAAATAGGCCAAAGCTCCAACTATAGAAACGATGATTACCAAAACAACGGCTTTTTTCATATTTTTATATTATTTAATATTTTAAGCTTGTTTTTATTGTAAAACTAAAAAGCAAATTAGTCAAAAAAAGAGGCCCCATAGTGGGCCTCAATTAAAATATCCTTCTTTTTTAAGTTGTTGGGCAAGCTCGGGAAAAAATATCCCTATTTCTCTTTGCGCATCCTTGATGCAACCAGAGCAATGAGCGGCATTTTCTGTCATATCCGTATGATTGCCAAATAAGGCACGGATAGTTCCCGGTTCAGCCTTATCAGGATCGGTGTGACCAAGAAGTTTCCGAATTTTATCGATAATATCTTCGCCGGTCAAAACCAGCAATACGACTGACCCGGAAAGCATAAAAGAAAGAAGTTGTTGGAAAAAAGGCTTTCCCCTGTGCTCTTGATAAAGAGCGGAGATCTCTTTCTCTTTTAAACGAAAACGATGGCTCTCACGAGCAATCATCACTCCGGTTTTTTTGAGTTGCGCCATTATTGGCACATACTTCCCCGATTTCATAGAATCGGGCTTAATAATAAACAGAGCAGCTTCTTTCATGGCGCGAAACTCCGCACAAAATTGATAATGTACCGTAGTTAAGCTAACAAAAAAAATAGAAAAAGTCAATAGACCGGTTAGGGTTGACAAAATAACAAAAATACAAGGATAATACCTACAACATTGTTCATTAACAACTAAAAAGGAGAAAAGAGATGGAAGGAAAACAAATAGAATTATTTCCCAAAAATCATCAAAAACGTTTTTTAGACATGTATTGCTTGCCTTTTGAAGGTTTTACAGTTGACAATCGTCCGGATTGGTTTACTGCTGTCAAAGAAATAGTCAAAGAAATCGACGAAAACAGAAATCCTTGTCTTATAGGTAAAAGTGGTAGTGGAAAAACCGTGGTGGCTATATTAGTTCATTATGTTTTACAAAGTCGAGCTATTCTAATAGCTCCAACCACCAACTTGGTAAACGAACACTGTAAACTTTATCAAAAAGTAACCGGCAAAAAAGATGTAGTGAAAATTATCGGTGAAATTCCGGAAAAAAAGAGGGTCTGGAATAATTGCGATGATAAACTGATAATTTGCACGGCTGAAGTTTTTATCAGTGACTTTCAAAAAGGAAAAGTGGCTTTGAACTGTTTTGATTTTTTTATGATTGACGAAACTCATCACGCCGTCAAAGAACATGCTTTTGTCAAAGCCGCAAAAACGTTTAATGACATGGAAAAAAATATTTTTTCTTTAACCGCGACTTTGGGTGATTGTGAACAAGAAGCTCAGGAAATCAAAAAAAATTGCTTTATTCAAACGGTAATAGAATTACAAGTACCCATGCTTTCTCGAAGCGAAAGAAAAATAGATATTGGACTTGATGGTCATCTGAAATATTTACACCCGATTTTTGAAGAAATAATCGGCGGTATAACTTTGGAATTTGAAATGCTCCTGGGATTAAAGGATGTCAAAATATGGATGACCGAACAAGAACTCAAAGAGTTAGAAAAAATTGTAGCAAAAGAAAATAATGATGATTTTGTTATTACCGCTGGCATGAATAAATCTTATCGCTCCGGGCTTTTTCTTTTGGCTAAATACCGCAAAGTCATGCATGCTTATCGTTTGGTAATGAACGAAAGTTACGCTTCTTTTTTGGAATATACAAAAACACTCCCGGATAAAAAGAAAAGCGGCATAGCACTACTGCATGACCCGCGCTTTGAAAAAATTATCCATTATGTTTCCAATATCAAAGATCTCCATCCCAAAGAAAAATTTTTTCTGGAAGAAATCGAGAAAATTAAAGGTCGTTCCATGATTTTTTTTCAAAACAAAACTACTGCCAAGAATATTAAGGCTCTGTTAAAATCAATTGGCTGTAAAACCGGTTACATTTTCGGCGGTAAAGATAAAAAAACAGAAAAGGCCAAAGAAATTCTCAAAGAATTAAAGACTTGCGGGATGGAACATCTTTTGGTTACTTCAGTCGCCGAAGAAGGCATCACCTTGCCCGGAGTGGATGTGGTAATAAACTACAACCCTCCAACCAGTAAAACCGCACGCATTCAAAGAACCGGCCGTATCGGTCGTATGACCAAAGGCGAAAGTATTTTCTTGGTGATGAAAAACAGCTTTGAACAAGGGCTCTATTGGAAAACTGTGCAGAGAAAACTAAAACCAAAAATCGTTGGTGATTTCATCAAAGAAAAAATTCCTACAAAAAAGAAAAAGAAAACGGAAGATCCCAGACAAGTTGTTTTTCCTTTTTAGTTTTTTAAACAAATCCCGCCCTGATTAGGGGCGGGATTTTTTATTTTTTATAAATCATTTTTCAATTCTTCCAATTTCTTTTTCAAATCTCTGCTGATATTTTTGGGAACTTTGATTTTAATTTTTATATAATGATCACCTCTTCCCTTTTGTCGCAAATAAGGGATACCTTTACCTTTTAGACGAATGAGTTGGCCGGACTCTATTCCAGCGGGAATTACGATTTTTTCCATCCCGTCAAGTGTTTCTATTTCCACTTTATCTCCCATTACGGCTTGAGAAAAATTTATTTCATAGTCAGTAAATATTTCATAACCATCGCGAGAAAAATATTTATTTTTTTTGATGTGAATCCGGACATATAAATCTCCGCTCATGCCATTATAAGCGGCGGCCTCGCCATATCCGCTCAAACGGATAGATTCACCGTCGTTGATACCGGCGGGAATTTTCACTTGAAAAGTGTTGTTTTTGGTTATCACTCCATCGCCTCCGCAATGCTTACATTTTGAGCTTGGTTTTTGACCTTGTCCATGACAATCGGAACAAACAACTGCTTGTTGGATAGTTCCAAAAATAGTGCGTTGATTTTGTACAACCTGTCCATGTCCACCGCAAGAAGAACATTTTTCCATTTTACTTCCCGGTTCCGCTCCGCTACCATTGCAAACATCGCAAGTGGTTTTTTTACGTAAATTCAATTCTTTTTCTACACCAAAGGCGGCTTCTTTGAAATCCAACTCTACATCCACTTCTATATCTCTTCCTCTACCGCGACCACCCCTCCCTTGTCCTCCTCTGGAGGAAAAACCAAATATATCACCAAACATATCACCAAAATCATTTCCACCAAAGTTGAAAGAAAAATTTCCATTCTCAAATCCGCCACTTCTGGCTGCGCGCATGAAGTCCTCCCAGCCCATACCACCACCAAATCCGCCTTGCTGTTCAAAATCCGCACCAAACTGATCGTATTGTTTGCGTTTTTGCTCATTTCCGAGCACCTGATAAGCTTCGTTGGCTTCCTTAAACTTAACTTCATCACCGCCCTGTTTGTCAGGGTGGTATTGATGAGCCATTTTTTGAAATGCTTTACGAATTTCGTCTTGGCTGGCGTTTTTATCTACACCAAGTATTTTGTAATAATCTTTTGACATAAT
>CAYUIA010000003.1:0-20104 GCA_964444635.1 uncultured Gammaproteobacteria bacterium | reverse complement strand
CTTGGCTGGCGTTTTTATCTACACCAAGTATTTTGTAATAATCTTTTGACATAATATAGTATGTATTAAGTATTATGTATTAAGCATTTTCACATACATAATACATGCTACATAATACATGATACTATTTATTTAACTACTTCCCCTTCTATCGGTTCATCGCCTTTTTTTTCATCCTTATTTTCTTCAGTTTTATTTTCCGCCCCCGGAGCTCCAGCTTGTTGGTTTTGTTGATACATTTTTGCACCAACCGCTTGAGCATCTTTGCTTAAAGCATCGGCCGCTTTTTTGATAGCTTCCACATCATCTTTATCTTTGACATCCTTGAGAGCTTTGACACCTTCTTCCACTTTTTTCTTTTCATCATCGGTAATGACAACTTTCTTCTCTTCAATTTCTTTCATCATTTTTTCTGTAGTATAAATCATGGTATCGGCCAAATTACGAGCTTCTATAAGTTCTTGTTTTTTCTTATCTTCGTCCGCATGAGCTTCGGCTTCTTTTTTCATTTTTTCTATTTCATCTTTACTCAAACCCGAAGACGATTCAATACGCACAGACTGTTCTTTACCGGTACCTTTGTCTTTGGCTTTAACATTGAGAATTCCATTGGCATCAATATCAAAATGCACTTCTATTTGTGGAATACCGCGAGGAGCCATCGGGATACCATCAAGCATAAATCTGCCTAATGTTTTATTATCTCCCGCCATCGGGCGTTCACCTTGCAAAATATGAATCTCCACACTTGGTTGATTATCGGCTGCTGTTGAAAATACTTGAGATTTGGAAGTCGGAATAGTAGTATTACGTTCGATAAGTTTAGTCATTACTCCGCCCATAGTTTCAATACCCAAAGATAGTGGTGTTACATCTAACAATAAGACATCTTTAACATCGCCTTGGAGTACTCCACCTTGTACTGCTGCTCCAGCAGCTACCACTTCATCGGGGTTTACAGTAATATTTGGTTTTTTACCGAAGAATTTTTCTACCGTAGAAATAACCAGCGGCATACGTGTCATACCACCAACCATTACCACTTCGTGTAAATCACCGGCAGATAATTTGGCATCTTCCAGGGCTTTTTTAACCGGAATCAAGGTTTTTTGTACCAAATCTCCGACCAAATCTTCCAATTTGGCACGAGTCAATTTCATTACCAAGTGTTTCGGACCGGTTGAATCAGAAGTGATAAAAGGTTGATTAATTTCACTTTCTTGCGCAGTTGATAATTCAATTTTAGCTTTTTCAGCCGCTTCTTTTATGCGCTGAAGAGCTAAACTGTCTTTACTCAAATCAATACCTTGGTCTTTTTTAAATTCATCCAAAATCCAGTTGATAACCACTTGGTCAAAATCATCACCGCCAAGATGCGTATCGCCATTGGTAGAGAGTACTTGCACAGTATCGGCGGAAACATCCAAAATGGAAATATCAAAAGTACCACCGCCCAAATCATAGACTGCAATTTTTTGATCTTTCTTTTTATCAAATCCATATGCCAAAGCGGCTGCGGTAGGTTCGTTGATAATACGTAATACTTTCAAACCCGCGATTTCACCGGCATCTTTGGTGGCTTGACGTTGAGAATCGTCAAAATAAGCCGGTACAGTAATAACCGCTTCGGTTATTTTTTCTCCAACTCTTTCTTCAGCGTCGGCTTTCATTTTCTGCAATATCATGGCAGAAATTTCTTGCGGTGAATATTCTTTATCACTCATTTTAACTTTTACTCCTTCACCTGATTTTATGATTTTATAAGGCATCAAACTAACATCGCGCTGAACTTCTGAATCGTCAAAACGACGACCAATAAGACGCTTGATAGAATAAAGTGTATTTTCCGGATTGGTCACGGCTTGGCGTTTAGCCAGTTGTCCGACCAATCTTTCACCGGTTTTAGAAATAGCAACGATAGAAGGAGTTGTACGATTACCTTCTTTGTTTTCCAAAACTTTTGGTTGACCACCTTCGATAATAGCCATACAGCTATTGGTAGTCCCCAAATCAATTCCTAGTACTTTTCCCATATATGTATAAATTAGATTATAAATTTATTATTTATTAATTATTACTTTTGCCACTTTTATTACTCTCTCTTTTGTTTTATAACCGCCATCAACTTCTTTCAAAATTATATGCGACTCGGTTCCTTCTTGCTCTTCCTCACTCACGGCTTCATGAAATCGAGGATCAAATTTTTCTCCCACTGTTTTTATTTCCTCCACCCCATGGTTTTTCAAAATATCCCCAAATTGTTTCATAATATAGCCGATACCATCAATCCAATTTTTAAACGCTTTATATTCTTCGTTATCAGAATTAACTTCAAGATGATGATAAAAGGCCTTTTTAAAATTTTCATAAACCGGGATAAAATCTTCCAATATTTGTATTTCGCTCATTTGCGCCCATTCACTGCGACGGGCGCTAATTTCATTTTGCAAATTTTTATAATCCGCCAAAGCCCGCAACCAACCAGCTTTGTTTTCTTCATTTTCTTTTTTATATTTTTCACAATTTTTACATTCTTTTCCAAAAAAACTTTTTTTTGTTTTTTCTTCTTTTATCTGCGGGGTATCCGCCGATACAATTTCATCGTTTTTTATTTCTTCTTGATTAGTATTTTTTTGTTCATCATTCATATTTATAAACTATTTAATATTTCGCTTATTTTTTGCATTAAAGCATAATTTCTTTTATAATCCATACGATTCCCCCCTACTATCATCAACATATCAGATTTATCTTTGCGCACGCGTGTAGCTAAAACACTCAAGTCCTCGCCAAACGGCTGTTCCTCTCCCAAGAAAAACCTCGGGTTATCTATAATCATATCTTCAAACTCATCCAGATATTCTTCGCAATTATCAAAAACATCCGAAATGTTCACCACCAACTCCGGCTGTGTAAATTCTTTTTTTCCAAACAAATTGGAAAGACCGGTATAATAAACTTTGTCCGAACCAAAAGAATATACAATAGCTTCTCCGCTAATCTGCGCCAAGCCTTTGGCCAAAGTTCGCACCCCGCTTTCAAAGTCCTGAGTATCACCGGTCAAAATTTCTTCCACTTTTTTTTCGTCTTTATCACTAATTTTTACACTGTTCAAATTCATGGAATTGATATAATGACGGTAACCGGCTGCAGTCGGAACTCTGCCGGCGCTCGTGTGCGGATGGGTCAAATAACCAACTTCCTCCAATGCGCGCAGATCGTTTCGCACAGTAGCTTCACTCCAATTTAAACCCGCTTGTTTCACCAAAAATTTAGACCCGACAGGCTCTGCCGTTTCTATGTGTGTTTCTACAACCAGTTTCAGGAGTCTTTCTTGTCGTTCATTTAATAATTTTTCTTTTTTGTTTTCCTTCATATTTATCACTCTATCTTCTTGAGTGATAATATAACACAAGCAAAAAAGCTCGTCAAGAAAATATTTTTTGCTAAAATAAGGCAATTTTGAAAGATGTTTTTTACTTATCCACAAATAAACTTGTCAATACCCCACCCTTGACAAGCGTAGTCCCTATCAAATAATTTTGGCTAGGTATTGACAAAATTTATATTTTATGTTAGGTTAACTTATCGTACTTTAACAACAACTTCCAAAGGAGGAAGAAATGGAAGACTCAAAAATTCCAAACCAAATTGAAGAAATTCTTTTAAACCAGTTAGACAAAAATCTAAAGAGTTTGAAAGAACTTCTGCAGCGAAAGTGGTTGACATTGGGCGAGCTTTACAAGGCCCTCACCTACTGTCGCACTATTGAAAGTGCTACTTTCCGCGTCAAACATTTTCAGGCCGAAAGCTATCTTGCCACAGCTAAAGAAAAGCTGATGGAAGAATTGCGAAAAATGAAAAAAGAAGGCCGAGAATGGACATTTATATTTGTCATAAGCAATGAGGCTTGTGACAATTATAAAAAGAAAATTGAAATTTTTCCTGCCAAAAAGGATATCCTTGTTTGGTGGGAGGAGGTAAAAAAAATCTCCGAAACAAAAAAAAGATCCTCCGCGTAAAGCGGAGGAATTTTTATTTTATAAATACTATTTTACCGGTGTCTGACTGATGATTGAAATTTCCGAAAGTAAAACATTTTCCACATAAATACCACGTGTATAAAAAATTTTATCCAACTCATTTTTGAGCTCTGTTTCTACCACATCGCGTTTACTACCGATAATGTCGGTAAAATCAAAGCGAGAAAAAACCATACGAACACGAGAACGAATAGTCGGACGAACAATTTTTGCAACAAAATCTTCACCAATAGTTTGCCAAAGAGAAGGTATTTGTTGGACGTCCAAACGTAACAAAATGGTTCCTTCCACTCCGGCGCGTTTACCGTCTTGGGTAACCGCCGCTATCGGGATATCCCCCATCGCTCGCTCGTTTTCCGGATTAAATTGGCGAGATACGCTATATTCCAAAGTTTGCGTATTAAAAAGCTTGGCCTTTTGCCAAAAAGGAATTTTCAAATGCAATCCCGGGGTTAATACTTTTTTTAGAACCCCATGCCCCATATCATAAACACAGGCTACATAGCCCGGTGGAACATAAATAAAAAAACCCTTTAAAACATCCTCCATCACGAAGGAATACATCAATTTATCAAGTGAATCTCCAGCCATATTTTTAAATAAATTAAGCTATTTCTCCGGGATTTTTAACCGGAAAAAATACTAACCTTAATATCCTGAGTATATCAGAAAATACCATAGAAGTCAAAATAAATAAGGCTTTTACCATGGGTAAATAATACAAAAAAAGAAAGATAAACAAAGGGAATAAAAACAGGAAATAAAGCTCTGATTTATCCAAATCTTTACGACTAATTTCAGCCATCAGGATAGAAACAAATAAATAAACAGCACAAATACCGGCCCAAATAAAATCTCTTCTTTTTCCAATATCAAAACCATAGAAGTCCAAATTTACCTTACCTGTCAGTTCGTTGTGTTCATACAAAACATTTACCGTCCTGTCTCCGGCCATCCCGCCGACAAAAACCTGATAAATGAGCACCAACATTAAACCCTGTATAGCCAAAGAAACGACTTTGGCCCAAGGCGAAACTCTGTGTTTGCGTATAATGCGTCTTGCTTCTTCTTTTTGCGCTACCGGATCGTTTTTGAAAGACTTAGCCGCTTGAGCCGCTTCCAACTCCACTTGCTTTTGTCGATTTACATCTCGTTCGGAAATAATAGATAACGGCAAAAGACAAATTCGAAGCATCACAGTCATAATAATAACGGCATACCCCATATTTCCCTGGGAAAGATTGTTATAAATCCAAACCAGAAGATTAAAGACAGGCTGATAAAGGATTGTAAACCAAATGAAAGACATAGGGGTAAGTAATTTTCAATTTTTAATTTAAAATTTTTAATGAATTTATAATTTACAATTTATAATTTTATAAATTTCATTATATATTCCTTTATTTTCAACTGTTCTGCTAAACTATTCTCCAGTTCAATCGCCATAAATTCCGGAAAAAATTCTTGTGGATAATTTTTGAGATAGTCTAATTCGGATAAATTTTCCAAAATATGATAGTCAAAACGTATTTCTTCCGGTTTTTCCGGGTCATGTTTTTGTTCATTACGAATCGCACTCAAGTGCGCACAACCAATTTTATGATTTTTTATCATGCGGATAGATTGTTCGTAACGTTCGGGAAAAATAATTTTATCATTTTCCAAATGCGAAAAATCAATACAAACCCCGGCATATTCTTGCAGTTCGTCTTCAGGAAATCCCAAATGGGTATTTTCAATATAGATAAGATCTTTTTTGTATTTATCCCAAGGGTATTTGAGCGGATAAAGTCTTTCACTGTGAGTATTAAAAACTTTGGTATGATAATTTTCTCGCAACCATGCAATTTCTTCTTCTTTAAAATCACTGCGTAAATGAACAAATGGGATGCTTTTCAAATTTGTTTTTTTGAGTATTTCATAGAGTTCTACCCTCTCTTCTTCTGTCAGACAAGTTGGAAACAAAGCTATTTCTTCCAAACCCAAAATATTGATTTCAGCAATTTTTTCTTTCCAATTTGAACCTTTGGTTGTAGTAATTGTCGGCAAAATATGCTTCATAATTACTTTTCTAAAATTGTTACTTTTTTAATTGTTATCGGAATTACCGGGGTAGAGCTTTCTCCGCTCATACTCATGGTCACCGGAGCGGTAGCGATTTTATCCACCACTTCAAGACCGTTGATAACTTTACCAAAAATCACATAATTTTTTGGTAGCGGATAATCACGATGCATAATAAAAAATTGAGAACCATTGGTGTTGGGGCCGGAATTGGCCATGGCAATAGTTCCACGTGTATAACTACCGTCAAAAGGTTCGTCATCAAATTTATAACCCGGACCGCCCATGCCATTACCCTGCGGATCTCCGCCTTGGATCATAAAACCGTCAATAACACGATGAAAAATAGTATTATCGTAAAATTTATTTTTTGCCAAATAAACAAAATTATTGACCGTAATCGGAGTTAATGAAGCGGCCAATGAAATTTCTATTTCTCCTTCGGTAGTATTCAAAATCGCGGTATATTTTTTTGTTTTGTCAATTTGCATTTTTGGTTTTTCTAAAGTCATAGTATTTTTTGTTTGATTAGTTTGTTGATTTATTGATGAAACTTCCGGTTGTTTTTGTTGGGCTTGTTGCTGCGCCATCAAAGATTGATATTGTTCTTGGGTTATTTCCGGCTGTTGATTATCGGTTTGTTTGCCAAGATTTTCTATTTTTTCTTTCAAAATTTTATCACTATCTTTAAAATCATCCATAGTTATCCCCTGTTTACCGTTGGGCTCATAATCCCCGGCCAATATATTGCAACCGGATAAAATGAAAACACAAAATAAAAGCAATAAAAAAAACTTTTTGTTTTTCATAAATATTATTTTTTTAATTTAACAACTTCAGCTTCAAAATCTTCCAAACTTATTTCTATGTATTTTTCTTTACTTTGAAGACAGGTTGGACAAGGATCTGGTGGTTTAACCCCGATGTGCAAATCCCCGCAAATAGTACAAAGCCAATATTTTTTCTGCATAAAAATTTAATTTTAAACTAACATCAGTTTATCATTTTATTTGGTAAAAAACAAGGTTTATGAATAAATTTTCTCTTAGATCAGCGTTTTTTTTAAATAAAAAAGCCCGTAATTACAAACGGGCTTTAACTTATTTTTTATATAAACTTTTTAGCGTTTGCCCTGGTAAAGTCCCAAGTCAAACAAGCTATTTCCTGAAGATCCGTGATAACCTTTAAGTATCCCTCCTTATTTGGAGAAATCAGCTGAGAAGAAAGTTCTTTTGTGTATTTATCATCGGCGGAAATGATCCTTTCAAACAAGTCCCGCATCCTTGGCGAGGCATACTTGGTATATTTTTCTATTACCGCTTGTTTGGTATCGGGGGTCATAGAAAAACCGTACAAACGCAATATTTGGCGAGTTAAATGGACAGGTAATTCTAATGTTTTTTGAAGAAATTGGCATAATTCTCTTTCGTCCATCACATAAAGTCTGGAAATGCCTTTTTCTATTCTTCTCATTTTATTGCGAATATAACCATAAACCTCGTCGGCTAGATTCGCCTTTTTGAAACAAAAAAGAGGCAATGGATTTTTTTTAATGATTCCGCCTTGTTCTGCGGCACATCGTAAATGTTCAAAAAAAGAAATCCCCACATGATGCAACGAAGATTGCACAATTTGAGAATCCAAAGGAATCAGCTCTATCGGAACGTTTAGATTTAGAGAAAATTTATTAATCTCCTGTAAAACTTCTACTACATTTTGTCTTTGATTCAAATCATAAACCACAACGCAATCAATATCACTGCGTTGATTGTGCTTATTCCAAATAAAAGATCCGCAGACAACTCCTCCCAAAACACCTTTTGCCTGTTCCAAATCCCGTCTAATCTTTTTTTCCACAAGCAAAAAGTCGCTCAGTAGAGGGATTTTCTTTTCTTCGATCTCCGACCAAGTAAAGATCTTTCCCATGATACTTACTCCTGTTTATATAGATTTATAATGTACAATTTAATAGAAGATTATAAAATAAGACAGGAAGAAAGTCAAGGGCCAATAAAAAAACATAATTTCTATTTTTTTTAGATTTTTGATATATATAGTTGACTCATAGAAAAAAAGTTGATAAAATATGGCCGGACCTTTATCAAAGGAGGAAAAAATGGATCCGCAAAAAAGAAAAGTGGGGCACCTGGCAGATCCTGAGGACAACCTAGTTACTCAGGAAAAAGAAAGCGGTCAGGAATACCCTGATCCGGAAGAGTAATTTAAAACCGGCTTTTACGCCGGTTTTTTTATATCTGTTAAATTGACTTATTTTACTCTATATGATAAAATCTGAAACATCAAAAACTCTTTGGAGAGGTCGCCTAGTGGTCGATGGCGCACGCTTGGAAAGCGTGTAAACCGAAAGGTTTCGAGGGTTCGAATCCCTCTCTCTCCGCTTTAAAAAAATATCAGATTTATCTGGTATTTTTTTAATTTGAAAGAACGAATAGGGATTCGAAGGGTGCGAATGAGCAAGGAGTGAAACGACGCAGCGAGATGACGAAAATATACCAGTGATATATTTTCGGGCACCCCGGACGCGAATCCCTCTCTCTCCGCCACACTAAGCGTGGCATTTGAGACGCTGCGCGTCTCGCCAAAATGTCACAATAATTACCATTCTTTAAATAGAATGGTTTTTATTTTATAAATATTGCTCCAATTCCTCCGGACTATCTATGATGTTTATCAATTCTCTGTCATTACGGCCGATGGTTTTAAAATTCAAATATAAATTATTGATAATTTCTCGCATTGGTTCCCAAAAATCTTTTCCATACAGAACTACTTTGATCCCGGAAACTTTATTTGTTTCCATCAAAGTCAAAATTTCAAACAAATTATGCATAGTTCCAAGTGATCCGGGGAAAAATACCAGCACTTCCGAAGAAGCCATCAAGGTCATTTTACGCACAAAAGGAAAAGAGAATCCGATAGTTTTATTAGCAAATCTATTGAGCGTTTCTTTGTTTTTTGTTTTCATAAATACTCCAATACTTTTACCTCCATTTTCTATCGCCCCTTTGTTGGCAGCCTCCATAATTCCAGTCCCTCCGCCGGTTATAGTGATATATTCTTTTTTGGCCAACATTTTTCCCACTTCATAGGCGTCCTCATAATATTTGGTTTTTGGTTTTACTTCTTTGGTGCCCAACACTGTAACGCTTTTCATCGGTACATTATCGGTCAAAAAATCAAAGCTACTTACCAATTCCGCCATTATTCTAAACATTCGCCAATTTATATCTCCTTGCATATACGGATTATCCGTAGTTTCCGACTCTACAGAAGTTGCATCTTCGGTATTTTTGAGAATTTCAAAAGCTTCATCGGCTGTTTCTACAATATACCAAGAATCAATTTCTTTTTCTTTGATTGCTTTGATTTTTTTGGCCGATTGCAAACGAATAAAATCAACCACAGGTTGCCAAAATTCCTTCCCTACTAAAATTATCGGGGATTTTTCCATTTGCCCCATTTCTATCGCATCTACCACTTCAAAAAGCTCATCCAATGTTCCAAAACCTCCGGGGAAAAATACAAATCCGTTGGCCGGGGCGGTTAGCATCACTTTACGAGTGTAAAAATACTCAAAAGCAATAGCTTTTTTAACATATGGATTGATGCGTTGTTCAAAAGGAAGTTGGATATTAAGCCCAATACTCTCCCCACCGGCTTCAAAAGCTCCTTTATTTCCGGCTTCCATAATACCGGGACCGCCACCGGTCAAAACTGCAAATCCAGCCCTGGCTAATTTATAACCAAGTTCCTGCGCAATTTTATAATATTTATTATTAGCCGGTAACCTGGCTGAGCCTAATATAGTTACTTCATTTTTAATCTCTTTCAAAAATTTCAAGCCTTCAATCATCTCTGCAACCATACTAAAAACTTTCCAGCTATCACGGAAATTAACTAGTTGACCACCAGTGACTATGGGTTGGTTGTTGTTTTTATTATTAGACATATAAAGAAATATTGAATATTAAATATTGGATATTATTTCGTACTTTCGTACTTTTTCGTAAGTTCGTACGTAGATATTAATCTTTAAATTTTAGTTAGTTATCTTTTTTCCGACTTGCATCAACAACCCTTCTTCTAATTTATTTCCAATCAACTGTGTTCCGATGGGCAAACCACTCTTGGTAAAACCCGTTGGCACAGATAGCGCTGGATATCCTGCAACCGCTGCCGGCGACAACATCACATCCGCCAAATACATCTGCATCGGATCATCTTGTTTTTCATTTAGAGAAAAAGCCGGAAACGGTGATGTCGGGGTGATAATCAAATCAACTTTTTCAAAAACTTTTTCAAAATCTTTTTTTATGAGAGTGCGAACTTTTTGAGCTTTTTTATAATAAGCATCGTAATAACCGGCGGATAATGCATAAGTCCCTATCAAAATCCGCCTTTTAACCTCTTCGTGAAAACCGGAAGACTTTGATAAAGAATAAGTTTCGTCCAAATTTTTGGCTTTTTTATCGCGTACTCCATATCGAATACCGTCTAGACGAGCCATGTTGGAGCTATCTTCGCTTGGAACGATGATATAATAAACCGCCATGGCATATTTAGTGTGTGGCAAACTTACTTCAACTATTTTAATTCCTTCTTTTTTCAATTTTTCAACTTGCGCTAAAATATTTTCTTTTATTTCTTTATCAATACCCTCTATCTCAAAATATTCTTTTGGTACACCGACAATCAAATCTTTTTTGATTTTATTTTCAACTATTTTTTCATAATCATCAACAACAGACAAAACAGTGGTCGGATCTTTTTCATCTTTACCTGCCATAAAACTCAAAACTATTGCTAAATCTTGCGCTGTCCGGGCCATCGGACCAACCACGTCAAGCGATGAAGCCATCGGCATGATACCAAACCTGGAATTACGCCCATAAGTCGGACGCAAACCAAACACTCCGCAAAAACTGGCAGGTTGACGAATAGATCCTCCCGTGTCCTCGGCAATAGAAAAAAAGCACATATGATCGGCTACACTTACCGCACTTCCACCGGAACTACCACCGCTAACTTTACTTAAATCAAAAGGATTTTTGACAGCACCATACATACTGTTTTCATTACTGGCACCGTGCCCAAAAGAATCACAGTTTGTTTTTCCTATCAAAACTCCGCCGGCTTTTCTGATTTTTTCTACTACCGTTGCTTCAAAAGACGGGCTATAACTATCCAAAATTTTAGCCGCCGCGGTTGAACGAACTCCTCTGGTAACAATGGAATCTTTGACTGAAAAAGGGATCCCTGTTAAAACTGTCGCTTTGTCATTTTGTATCATCTCATCGGCCAATTTAGCTTCCGCCAAAGCTTTATCTTCACACACGGTAATAAAAGCATTTGTTTCTTTATTTTTCTTTTTAATCTGCGCCAAACAAGCCATTGTCAATTCAACACTGGTGAATTCTTTTTTACGCAAACCCTCGTAAGCTTCTTTAATTGTAAGTTTATTAAGTTCTTTCATAATTATTCATTATCAAAAACACCCGGAACTACCAGCATACCGGCATATTTTTGCGGAAACTGTTCTACCAAATCCGCTCCGTAATCGCATTTTTTTATCTTATCTTCTCGCCAGATATTTTTTAATTCATTTACTTCAAAAGTCGGTTCAACATTATCCGTATTAACTTCATTGAGAATTTCCATATATTCCAAAACCGCCGAAATTGTTTTGGCGTGTCTTTCTTCTTCTTGAGCCGTTAATTTGATTTTTGCCAAAGCGGCTATTTTTTTAACTTCTTCTACGGTTAACATTTTAAATTTCTTTAACTACTAAAAAATTCACTTTACCTTGCAATCCAACCGGTTCACCGCCGATCATCACCGCCAAATCTCCTTTATCACCTATTTTATGACGACGAACATAATTCACAAAACCGCGCGTCAAATCTTCAACAGTTTTACATTTATCCAAAACAAACGGAATTATCCCCCAAGAAAAACAAAGCTGACGACATCCGCGTACGGTTTCCGTACCCACCAAAACTTTTTTTTCTGAACGAAAACGACTGACCAATCTACCGGTTTTCCCCGTTGAAGAGGCCACTAATATGATTTTGGCATTTATTTTTTTAGCCAACATCGGCGCCAAACTGGAAATAGATTTACTTATAGAAGTGCTTTCTTTATAAGACATTATATTAAAATCATCGTATCTTGATTTCTCGGTTTCAACAATTATTTTTTTCATAGTCTCAACAACCAAAACAGGATGTTTACCTACTGCGGTTTCATTGCTAAGCATCAAAGCATCGGCATGGTCAATTACCGCATTGGCCACATCGGTTATTTCCGCCCGAGTCGGACGAATTTTTTCTTGCATTGAATCAAGCATTTGAGTGGCAACGATAACCGGCTTAGTGGCTTCATTGGCTTTATCAACTATCTTCTTTTGTAAAAGCGGCAATTGAGACATGTCTGTCTCCATAGCCAAATCACCGCGCGCCACCATTACCCCATCGGTTTCCGCAATAATTTCATCCAGATTATTTATCGCTTCGTGTTGTTCTATTTTTGAAACAATAAAAATCGGCTGTTCGCTTTTGATTTTAAATTTTTTTTCATAAACCAAAATCAATTTTCTGGCTTGAACAATATCAGAAGCTGTTTTAACAAAAGACAAAGCTACAGCATCCACTCCCAGCTTAATACCAAATTTCAAATCTTGTTTATCTTTTTCACTCAAAGCCGGAATCCCTGTCAAATCGGAATGAGGAAAATTTACACCCTTATGGGAAAAAATTGTTCCGCCTTGAATTACTTTACATTTTATTTTTTTACCTTTAATTTCTTCCACCACCATTTCAATATTACCATCATCAATCAAAACATGATCTGCTTTCTTTAATTTTTTTTCCAACCCCGGATAAATAAGCGGGATTTCTTGATCTTTAAAATTTTTTTCTCCGATTGCAATAATTGTTTTTTGACCGGTTAAAAAGCTTACCCCGGTTTCCGGCATTTCTCCGATACGGATTTTCGGTCCTTGCAAATCTTGCATTACCGCTACCGGAATATTCAGTTTTTTCTCCGCTTGACGAATGCTTTTTACTAAAATAGCATGATTTTCGTAAGAGCCATGAGAAAAATTCAACCGAAAAACATTGACTCCGGCTTTAATCATTTTTTCAATTGTTTTATAATCTTGACTGCTCGGCCCCAAAGTGGCTACTATTTTTGTTCTTTTTTCAAACATAATTCAATACATTAACGTAATAAAGCTTTTATTTGTTCTTGTTTAACATGGTCAATCGGTAATTGATTTAACAGATTCTCCCAAAAAGCTTCTTGTTGTTTACCCTCTTCTTTACAGACATCATAACCGGAAAAAACATCCAATGTTCTCAAAAAATTATTGAGTCCGGGCAAAAGATAAAAAAGCCCCACTACCAAAGGAACAATAATCAAGGCAAGTTTAAGATAATTGGCAAAAGCCGTCCAAAATAATTTTTTATTTATCTTACGATTTTGTTCATAAATTATTTGCGACCATTTCAGGTTATTTGTCAGAAGTTCGTTTATTTTTTCCAAAGTCACCGGCTCAGCAAGTTGCTGGTCTTTTTCTTCCAATATTGCTTCGGGTTTTTTTTGATCTTCCATATGTTTTTAATTTTTAACCGAAATTCTTTTAACTTCTTTTTCAAAATTTTTTACATCTTTGAAATCTCGATAGACGCTGGCAAACCTAATATAAGCCACTTTATCAAAATTTTTCAAATGTTTCATCGCCAACTCTCCCAACTCTTTACTGGTAATTTCTCTTTTCTTCTTTTTTTGTATATCTCTTTCTATGGAATGGATAAGCTTGCTAAAAGATTCTTCTGTGTAAGAACGTTTGGTCAATGGGATACGTAAACTTTTTTCCAATTTATCACGCATATATGCTTCACGTCGACCGTCATTTTTGGTAACCACCAAATCAAGTAATTCGATTTCTTCAATAGTGGAAAATCTATAATGACATTTATCACACTCTCGACGACGACGAATAACCATCCCGTCATTACTAGGACGAGAATCTACCACACTTGTTTCTTTATTGTTACAAACGGGACAATACATAATTTTAGTTATTCCCCATTTTTTTACGTAAAAAAGCCGGTATTTCCAATTCATCATTTCCTTCTTCGGTCTGGTTTTTTGCGACACTTAAATTACCGCTTTTCAAAACATCATCTTGATTTAACGGGGCTCTTTTGAAAAAAGGCTGTTTTACTTCTTCCTTTTCTTTGGTTGTTTTGTTTAAACCGCCAAAAAAATTACCTAAACCTGGATTTTCTTTTTCTTTGTTTAAATTATTGCTAAAAGAAAAACTATTTTTCTTTGTCAGTTCTTCAAATTTTTTCTCTTCTTCTTCTTTTATTTTTTGCACTTTGAATCTGTCGGGATTGGTTACTCCGGAATAAACAGGGCGAATAGAAACTTCATCTTCTGTTGTAGAATAACGACGATGATCGTCAAATCCGGTGGCAATAACCGTAATTTTAATTTTTCCTTTCATATTTTCATCAATAGTAACCCCGAAAATAACTTTGGCCTCGTCAGCAGCGGAAGAAGTTATGATTTTAGCAGCTTCATCTATCTCATGCATCATAAGATCCGGACCTCCAGTAACGGTAAATAAAATTCCGGAAGCTCCGTCAATCGATAATTCCAAAAGAGGAGAAGAAATGGCCGCTTTGGCCGCTTCAGCAGCTCTATTTTCACCCTCGCCCATGCCTATACCCATCAAAGCAGACCCGGTGTCTTGCATAATGGTTTTTACATCTGCAAAATCCACATTTATCATTCCATGAACAGTGATAGAATCGGAAATTCCTTGCACGCCTTGACGTAAAACATCATCTACTATATTAAAAGCGTCTAAAAGTGAAGTATTTTTACTTATTACCTGCATCACCTTGTCGTTGGGAACAGTAATTATAGTATCTACATATTTAGCCAAATCTTCCCAAGATTTTTCTGCAATATCTTTTCTTTTAGGACCTTCAAAAGAAAATGGCTTAGTAACCACCGCCACTGTCAAAGCCCCCATCTCTTTAGCAATTTCCGCTACAACAGGAGAAGCTCCCGAGCCGGTACCCCCGCCCAAGCCGCAGGTAACAAAAACCATATCTGCGTCTTTAAGCGCTTCACGAATTTCATTTTGAGATTCTTCGGCAGCTCGGCGTCCAATCAAAGGGTCCATGCCAGCTCCAAGTCCTCTAGTGACAGATTTGCCGATATGAATTTTAATAGGGGCGCTATTGTGATGCAAAGCTTGCACATCGGTATTCATAGCAATAAAATCAACCCCCCTAATTCTCGAGGCCATCATCCTATTGACAGCTGAACCGCCTGAGCCGCCAACACCGACAACTTTAATTTTAGCAAATGTTTCCAATTCCGGTTTAACTTGTGGCATAAACTTTTTCTTAGAAAACGAACACTTTTTGTGTTCGTTTTTTTTATTATTTTTTTAAAAGAAATTATACGGTTATTTTATAATTTTTCACTTTTAATGTCAAGAAAACTATATATGAAATTTACTAAAAATCCCTCTTATTTTTTCTTTTAAATTTTTCTTATTATGGAACTGTTGTTCCATAATATAATCAGCCCCCCATTTTACCAAGCTTATAGCCGTAGTATAAGCCGGATCGTTGATTTTATCCGTGGCTGAAATCAAACCGTGCGGTAACCCCAAAGCAGAAGGTAATCTTAAATATTTCCTGGCTATTTCCAAAATACCTGGTAATTTTGCACTACCTCCGATAAAAACCGCTCCTGCCGGCAACATTCCGCTTTTACCTATTTTTTTCAATTCTTTATCTATCAAAGACATAATTTCTTCAACTCTGGCGGAAATTATCATAGCCATTTCTTTTTCTTTTATTTTATCGTGCTCCAAAGAACCAAAATCAAAAAGATCAAATTCGTTTTTACTACTCATGGCTTCACTTGTACAATTTCCGTATTCAACCTTCAATTTTTCAATCACCTCCACATGATTGCGCAACCCAACGGCTAAATCATTGGTAATATGAACACCACCAACCGGAATAACCGCCAAATGCAAAAGCTCGCCTTCCTCATAAACTATTACAGAAGTTGTTGTGGCGCCGATATTTACTAAAACTACACCTAAATCTTTTTGCTTAGGACTCAAAACGGTATCTGCCACGGCAATAAGAGATAGGACCATACCGTCTATATCTATTCCCGTCCGATAAATAGCTCTGGTTAAATTTTTAATTTGTGAAGATTGTCCCAAAATTATTTTGGTATCAACTTCCAATCTGACACCTGTCATTCCCACCGGCTCTTTTATTCCACCTTGTCCGTCTACAATAAAAGATCGAGGGGTTACATGGAGAACTTCATAGTTTAAGGGTGTAGCCACAGATTTTGAAGATTCTATCGCTCGCCATTTATCGCTTTCGGTTATTTCATTGTCGGCTTTGGAAACTATCGCATATCCTCGACTATTTTGAATAAGTATTTGAGCGCCCGGCACGCCGGCAAAAACACTTTCTATCGGAGTCCCGGCAATATGTTCGGCTTGCTCCAAACAAGAAGAGATAGACGAAACCACGTCCTCAATATTGGTTATTATGCCTTTATTAATACCCTCGGACGGAGTTTCCGCACAACCCAATATTTGCACTTCAGCCAAACCCTGTTTATGTAAAATCAAATTACCCACAGCTAAACGAACGGAAGAAGCTCCGATATCTAAACCAGCCAACAAATTTTGCGCTGTTTTCCGCATATTTTTATCTTAATTCATTAATAATATTGAGAAAATATGGCCAAAAAATTATTAACCCTACTAACAAGGCTCCAAAAGCCATAGTTAATACCGCTGCCGCCATAACATCTTTTATGGCTTTTACATAATGATGTAGCCGCGGTTTCAAAAGATCTGTAAATTGTTCCAAAGCCGTATTTAAAATTTCCATTACTAAAACCATGATTATTAAAAGAATAACAATAATCCATTCTGAAGTTCTAATTTTAAAAATATAGGCCAAAAATAAAGCGACTATTCCAAAGAGAATTTGCAAACGAAAATTCGGTTCATTGCGAAAAACAAAACCTAGCCCTTCCAACGCTGTTTTGAAACTTATTAAAAATCTTCTAAATGAAAACATATTTTACTATTTAATCCGCCTTCGCTCCTCCGTAATTATGGACGGACAAGTGTTCAGAATTTTTGAAACCAATAATTCTTGAAATTTAAACATTTTTTGCTCTTCAGCCTTTGTGACATGATCATATCCGACCAAATGCAATAATCCGTGAACCAGCATTCTAACAAACTCTTCTTTTTCGGGAATTTTATATTTTTTTGCCTGACGTTTGATTTGCGGATAAGAAATAAAAATTTGTCCCAAAAAATCAGTTTTAATTTTTTTGTCTTCCAAAAAAGCAAAAGATAAAACGTCAGTGGTTCTTTTTTTACCGCGATAGACAAAATTAATTTTTTTCATCTTTGCATCACTTACGATTACAACTTCAGTTTCTTTGGTTTTTTTAAACATTTTTTTACCAAAAATCAAAGCCGCCTTGTCAATAATTTTTTTTGAAAAAGGGCAATCTGCTTCTTTGATATAATCTATTTTAAGCATTTTAAAAAATTAAATTATTTGTTCTGACGTTTCAATTTCTTCCATAGAATCGATCTCCGGCTCATTTTGATTTTCTTGAGCCCCGACTTGCGGCTCCACCAATATTACCTGGTCTTCCAATGTTTGAGGTTTATTAACTTCAAAATCCAAACTGCGAACCATCAAAGATAATACGGATTTATAATTTACTATCATAGAATCGGTGGTATGATACAAGAAAACATAGACCCTGTTATTATTTATAAAATAATAAACTAAATTATCATTTCTGGCTTTACCAAAATAACCGCCCCGAGTTTCAAAATCAAGTAAATCGGTAATATCTTGATTTACAGCCACCCTGGCAAACCAAGCCGGGAAATCTTCTCCTGGGCGCAAATCAAAAACTCTGACTTCAATATTTTCACCGCTTAAAGTACTAAACAAAACTTGCCTTTCTTCTTGATCAACACTGCCAACAGCCCAATTTATCGGGACATAAATCCTATAAGAAAAGTTGAAATTTTCATAAACCTTAACCAAACTGGAATCAACTAATTTCTGTGGTTCAAAACCTTTGGGGTTATAAAGATAAAAAACTTCCAGGCCATCCGGATAACTATCGCCATCCGTGTCAAAATTTCCAGGATCAGTTTGAAATTCTTCTTCCGCCAAATCAGTCAAACCGTCACTGTCCAAATCAGCACTTTCTGCCAATAAAACAGAAGGAAATTCCAAAGGTAGTTCTAAATTTAAGTTTTCCGGCGGTATAACTATTTCCCCTGTTTGATCTTCAGGCAAAATAACTTCCTGAGTAGTTGTCGAAACCTCCAAGACAGGAGTTTGATTTTCATTTTGAATTTGTGAAACATCTTCAATTACACCGATATCATTCTGTTTATTAAAATAATTATTTTGCAAATAGTAATATCCACCAACTCCAAAAATAGAAACTATAAATATAATACCGGCAAATATTGCCAAATATTTCGGACTGGTAAATAATTTTACAAAAAAACCGCCTTTTTCCTCGCCGCCAACCGCTGTTTTTTTATAAAAAGCCTGTTTTTCAACTTCAGTCAAAACGGTCGATTTGTCTTTCAAATCAACTTCAGTGTTAACATTTTTGAACGTAATAACCGGATCTTTGCCGCCATAAAATTCTTCCGGAATGGTATTTACCGTAATATCTTTTTCTAAATTTAAATTTTGAGGATTTTTCTCAAACATAGATTTATTGGGTAGTGGTATTTGAAGATGTTGTTTGATTGCTATTTTCAAAAAGCTTTCCCGTACCCAACGGATTATAACCGCTTTTTACTTCCAGACCATCCAAATAACCATCCCCGTCAGTATCCGGATTAAGAGGGTCGGTTTTCCAAATAATCACTTCATCTCCATCTATCAAACCATCCCCGTCAGTATCCGGATTAAAAGGGTCTGTACCGATTTCTCTTTCTCGGACATCATCCAATCCATCTTTATCACTATCAATTGGCTCACCAAAAAGAATTTCATCTATTTTCATATCAACAATTGTTCCTTCGTTAGTGGACGTTTGATATTCTTCCACAATCGGAGTTTTTATTTCCGATTCGGTCGTGGTGGGCGCTTCGATTACTTTTTCCATTTCATCAATGATTATAACTTTATCTTTTTCCGTCAAAAAATTATCATAAATCCAAAAACCTCCTATAGCTATCCCCCCTAACAATAAACCGATGAGAACTATCAAAATTACTTTTCCCAAAATAGGTTCTTTAACTATCTGAATTTTTTCAGGAATTTCTTCCTTGTAACCACCACCATAATCATTCTCTTCTTTCTTTTTTAACATTCCGGCTTGAAGAGCGTTTGGAGCGCCTGATTTTTCTTCATCTATATCGCCAAACATATCTTTAGGCTCGTCAACGGGCAAGTTTTGCGGTGGCGCGCTATTGGGTAAATTATTATCGTCAAACATATTTTATTTATTATTATTTTTATTAACTATGGGAGTGATGGCGGCTGTACATAAATACCCGGCCACCAAAAAATGCCTGGACAGTAGTTATTTTGATCGGCTAAATAACCAAAAGCGCAGGAATTCCATCTTATTTGTTTGCAATCCGAAGAACAATATGAACAATTCGGATAACCTGTAGGAATAGTACAAGCAACACCGTTGAGCGATCCGTTATCGCATTTATAATCTAAAACTTCTATTTCTCTTTTTGTTAATTCTCCATCTCCACAAGTAGATTCGTCAATTTCACTCTCTGAAAAAGGACTGCAATACCAACTATTCCCTTCATAGTGAGATTTTATTTCGGTCGTACTTAAAACCCTGTCATAAAAAGCCAAATCATCTACAAGGCCTTTGAAATTTGAAGAATT
>CAYUIA010000002.1:0-36176 GCA_964444635.1 uncultured Gammaproteobacteria bacterium | reverse complement strand
GTCGGGCCCGTAAAAACCACTAAATTAAGTATAAAGTTAAGATGGTACCGCCTGTTATAGGGCTCTTAACACACCAAAAGTGTGTTTTTTTATTTAAAAATTAATTAAAAATTGTAAAATTAAAAATTAAAAATTTTGTCATATGTTATATAACGCCAACGAAGAAGAAAATAAAATACTTGAATATTGGGATGAACACCAATGTTTTGAGAAATCTTTACAAAAAAATCCGGATTCCAAACCTTATGCTTTTTATGATGGTCCGCCGTTCGCTACTGGTTTGCCGCATTATGGTCACATCGTAGCTTCTTTGATGAAAGATGTGGTGCCGCGCTATTTTACGATGCGCGGATTTAAAGTTGAACGCCGCTGGGGTTGGGATTGTCATGGCTTACCGGTGGAAAACATCGTGGAAAAAGATTTAAGTTTAGGCGGACGTAAAGATATCGAAGATTATGGTATTGCAAAATTTAATGAAGCTTGTCGTAGTAGTGTCATGACCTATGCTCATGAATGGAAAAAAACCGTTCGTCGTATTGGTCGTTGGGTTGATATGGAAAATGATTATAAAACTATGAACGTGGAATTTATGGAAAGTGTGTGGTGGGTGTTTCGACAGCTCTGGGATCAAAATTTAATTTATAAAGGACATAAACCCATGCATATTTGTCCGCGATGCAGCACTCCGCTTTCCAATTTTGAAGCGTCTCAAGGATATAAAGATATAAAAGACATTTCTGTAACGGTAAAATTTAAAGTTACAAATCCTGAAATTTTAGATTTAAAAGAATTATATATTTTGGCTTGGACCACGACACCATGGACATTGCCCGGAAATGTTTTGTTGGCATTGGGCGGAGATATCCAATATGTTGTAGTAAAAGCCGAAGGTACACAATATCTGGTAGCAAAAGATAGGGCGGAAACGGTTTTTAAAGATATTCCGTTTGAAATAATCAAACAAATAGAAGGAGATCGTTTAATAGGCTTGAAATACGAGCCTTTATTTCCTTATTTTGCCAACACGGAAAATGCTTTTCGTGTGGTTAATGCTGTTTTTGTCACTACGGTTGATGGTACTGGAGTAGTACATATTGCGCCGGCTTTCGGCGAAGATGATTTTAATGTCGGACAAAAGGAAAAAATTCCTTTGGTGCAACATGTGGATATGACCGGTCGTTTTATAGAAGAAGTAACCGATTTTGCAGGTCAAGAAGTAAAACCAAAAGAAGATCCGCAAAAAACCGATGTGGAAATTATCAAATGGTTGGCCGGGCAAAATAAATTATTTAGCAAAGAAAAAATAGAACATAGTTATCCGCATTGTTGGCGTTGTGACACACCGTTGCTTAATTATGCAACCGACAGTTGGTTTGTAAAAGTGACAGATATCAAAGATCAGATGCTAAAAAATAATCAGAAAATAAATTGGATCCCCAGTCATATTAAAGAAGGTCGTTTTGGTGATTGGTTAGATTCGGCTCGTGATTGGGCAATTTCGCGCAATCGTTTTTGGGGAACACCTCTGCCTATTTGGGAAAGCAAAGATGGCGATCGTATTTGTATCGGTTCGGTTAAAGAATTGGAAGAGTTGAGCGGGCAAAAAATAACGGATTTGCACAAACACTTTGTGAATCAAATAGTTATCAAAAAAGACGGTAAAGAATATTATAAAATTCCGGAAGTTTTGGATTGTTGGTTTGAGAGTGGTAGTATGCCTTATGCGCAAATGCACTATCCTTTTGAAAATAAAGAAAAATTCGAAAAATCTTTTCCGGCTGAATTTATCGCCGAAGGACAAGATCAAACTCGAGGTTGGTTTTATACTTTGCATATTTTGGCTACCGCTTTGTCACAAGAAGGAAAATCAGCCATTCCCAAAATCAAAAATGTTCCAGCCTTCAAAAATGTGATTGTAAATGGTATGGTTTTGGCCGCTGATGGCAAAAAAATGAGCAAAAGTTTACGCAATTATCCGGATCCGGAAATGTTATTACAAAAATATGGTGCGGATGCGGTGAGATACTATTTGGCAACTTCCCCGGTCATGGAAGCCGAGGATTTGAATTTCAACGAAGAAACCGTCCGAGAAATTTATGGCAAATTGGTAAATACCCTTTGGAATGTTTATGAATTTTATGAAATGTTTAGCGAAGGTAAAAAACCGGAAAAAATAAAATCAAAAAATATTTTGGATAAATGGATTTTGGCCAAATTAAATGTTTTGGTAAAAGAAATTACCGAAAACATGGAAAATTATCGTTTAGTGCGGGCCAATCGTCCAATTTTGGAATTTGTGACCGAATTGTCACAGTGGTATGTACGTCGCTCTCGCGATCGTTTCAAAGGTAGTGATGAAGAAGATAAGAAATCCGCGCTTTCCACGACTTATGAAGTATTATTTACTCTTTCAAAAGTAATGGCTCCGGTTACTCCGTTTATTGCGGAAAAAATATATTTGTCTCTGGGTGGAGAAAAGGAAAGTGTGCATTTGGAAGATTGGCCGGAAGCGGAAAAAATAGAAAGAGACGTTTTGGAAGAAATGGAAAAAGTGCGCAAAGCGGTGGAATTAGGCTTGTCTTTGCGAGCGGAAAAAAGTCTCAAGGTTCGTCAGCCGTTATCCAAAGTTGTGATAAATCAAAAGATAGAAGAAGGGTTATTAAAAATTCTAGCCGAAGAATTAAATGTTAAAGAAGCTGTTTTTGATAAAAAATTCTCTTTTGCCGAAAATGTTAAAGAAAACAACGGTTTAAAAGTTTGGTTAGATACGGAAATCACACCTGAACTTAAAAAGGAAGGTGTGGTTCGAGAAATTGTACGAACTGTCAACCAGATGCGTAAAGATCAGAAATTGACGGTTAACGATAAAATTGTTTTGATTTTTAATACTGCAAGCGTAAATTTGAAAGAGATTGTTGAAGAAAATTCCGAGAAAATAAAACAAAGCGTTTTGGCGGAAAAAATAGAACAACGAGAAACGCTAAGCAAAGAGATGGAGATTGATGGAGAAAAAATTCAAATTGCAGTGGAAAAAATTTAAAAAACCCGGAAGTATTTGAAAAAAACCCGCTTTAATGCTATGATTAAAGCGGGTTTTAAATTATTTACTAATTTTAATTTATGAAATATTCAACACAAATTTTGATGTTTCTGCTTTTTTTAACTGTCGGTTTTGTAGGTTTTATGACCTATCAGATTTTTATGAACGAGCAAGACATCGTCCAGAGTAATATTGTTTTTAGTATTAGCGACAATGTTTTGAGCAAAAGCACAACTGTTAAATTACCGGCTGTAAACTACGCTCTTTTGTCAGATAATGATATTGTAAATTTGATAAATGACAAACTTATTGCCCCTTCGTTGTTATTGGAAAAAATCTATTTAGCCGAAACTGCCACCGCCCCCAAAACTTTGATGAGTTGGTCTGGATGGAACGGATTATTGGTAAAAGTTTTTAGTTTATATATGGATTGGTTGGGCAAAGACGCAAAAATGCAAAAATTTTCTACTCAGATGGTTACAGGCCTGTCTCCTTATTATGATGCGAAAAAATGCGATTTAAAAAAAGTGACTTTTGGTTATGCACCAAGACTAAAAGAGAAATTAAATTCTCCTTATTTGGGGATTACGGATGGTTATAAAATAATGTTTGGTGATGAAAAGTATGTTAAAACTTTTGCTAGCGCTAAAAAATTAACAGATCTTAGTAACGACAGCATTTATTGGATGGCTCATGAACTAACCCACTGTGAACAATACGCTGGTAATAGAGATAAATATGCGGTTCGTTGGTTTAATGAACTTTTTGATCATGCGGCTGCCGGATTTATAAAAGATTTTTGGAAAGCTCTTAAAAAAGCGATTTGGACCTTAGACTTTGATCCGGTTATTGCCATGCTAGCCCCGGAGAAATTAGCTCAATATGATGATGATATGCCTTTGGAAATAGAAGCTTACGAGAAAGGTATGGAGGTAGTCGGAGAAGTAAGTAAAATTCGTCTTAAAGAACAGTTAAAAGTTACACCGGTAAAAGTCACCCCAAGTCTAGTTCCGATTAAAATAAGCCCTTAAATAAAAAATTTTTAAAACCGCCTCCATGGATAAAGGGGCGGTTTTAAATATTGACAAAAGCCCAATATTTGTTTAAAATAAGCAAATATTTTGTATGAACTGGAAAGAACTAAAAGACAACCCAAAGACTAAGGAAATTTATGATAAAAAACTCTTAATTTTGAAAAAAACAAGAGAGTTTTTTTGGTCGCTTGGTTTTGTTGAAGCACAAACCCCGTTAGCTGTAAAAACCGCTTCGCAAGAGCCATATCTAGATCCTATAGGTATTAGGTATATTCATCCTATCGGCCAAGAATATCCATTTTATTTACACACTTCTCCGGAATATGCGCTGAAAAAGTTGCTTTGTGCCGGGTATGAAAAAATATTTGAAATTTGTCCTTGTTTTCGTAATAGAGAAGATTTTGGCGGAACACATAATCCGGAATTTATTATGATAGAATGGTATCGTTCGCCCGGAAAATTGACGGATATCATGGATGATCTGGAGAGTTTATTCAAAAGTATTGGCCAGACTCTAAATCAGGATTTTGTTAGTAGAAATGATAAAAAAATTTTGATAAATACTACTTGGGACAGAGCGCAAATGAAAGAAGTCTGGCAAAAATATTTGGGAGTTAATCTAGATGATTATTTGACTATAGAAAAAATGTCTATTTTGGCAAAAGAAAAAGGATGTCAAGTAAAAGAAAATGAAAAATACGAAGATCTTTTTTATAAAATATTTTTGAATGAAATAGAACCAAAATTGGGTTGGAAAAAACCGATCATTATCTATGATTATCCGGCACAAATGACCTCGTTATCGCAACTTTGTGAAGATAGTAGATATGCAGAACGTTTCGAATGCTATATTGCGGGGTTGGAACTTTGTAATGCTTTTGGTGAACTGACTGATGCGCAAAAGCAACGAGAAAATTTGGAAAAAGATAGAGATTTGAGACAGGGACTCGGGAAAGAAGTTTTTCCTGTAGATTCTGAATTTATTGAGGCGTTGCAAAGCGGGATGAAACCAACCGGCGGTATTGCTTTGGGTTTGGATAGAATGATAATGCTTTTTACAAGCGCCAAAGATATTAATGATGTGATTTTTATGTCTGCTAAAGATCAAGTGGAAAATATATGAAAAAAATAAACAACAATGATCCGTTTTTGGAAAATCAAAATATGCCGGCACCTAAATTGATTCGCCGTTATGAAAACAGGGCTTTGATTTTGGTAAATAATATTTGCGCTCGTGAATGCGCTTTTTGCATGCGAAAAAGGGAATTGATAAAAACGAAATACGTGATAGGAAATAAAGAGATAAAAGAGATAAAGAGATATTTGATGAAAAACAAAGAAATAAAAGAATTGATTTTCTCCGGCGGAGATCCTTTGATCACGTCGGAAGTTTTAGAAAAATGTTTGAAAGAATTGGGAAATTTATCACAAATTAAAATTATTCGACTTGGTACCAGACTGCCCATAACTTATCCAAAAGTCATAAATGATAAAATAATAAAAATTTTAAAAACTGTTAAAAATAAACCGTTTTATTTGATGTTGCATGTTAATCATTCTGGAGAGTTGAACAAAGATACAGTAAAAGCGATAAAAAAATTACAAACAGGAGTAACAATGGTTTTGAGTCAAACCGTATTTTTGAAAGGTATAAATGATGATGTGAAAATTTTGCAAGAATTGTTTGAAAAATTGGTTGAAATTGGAGTTAAACCATATTATCTTTTTCATTGTGACCCGGTCGCCAATGCCAAACCGTTTGAAGTTGATTTTAAAAAAGAAATAAAAATTTATAGTGAATTACGAAAAAAATTATCTGGGCTAGCATTTCCTATTTTTACCATAGAAGCGGAAAATAGTTTGGGCAAAATTCCAGTACCGACTGAATTTTGGAATTTTGAGCAAAATAAGTTCAAAGATTTTTTAGGGAAAAAGTTTAGAGTTTAATCGTGTTCACCCCTGTGAAATCCTGCCTTTGGCAGGTTCATCCCGATTTTTCATCGGGATGAAATTTCACGGGGTAAATAAAAAAAGCGTCCCGTTGGGACGCTTTTGCGTATAAAGATCTTTTTAACAACCGGACGGAACCCAATCGATAAAGCGATTCTGTTGACCGGCCGACAGCACGGAGCTGGTGTGTCCGTGAATAATTTTTTTAGAAACAGGCGTATGAACTGCACGGCGTACGATGCCGGCGTGTTCCATTATCCCGCTTTCCACCTGTTTTTGCCCTTCTCTTCTACTCTGTTTCTTTTTCTTTTCCATACCTTTTTTTGCCATGTGTAGCCCTCCCTCAGTGTTTAAGAGTTTTTTCCAGGCGTTTTTGCGCCGTTTTAGACTTCTTCAGTGTGGTCTTCACAAATATCCCAAGCTTCACCCATTTCTTTGCCAGCCGAATTTAGATTTTTAGCTACCAAGGAAAGTTTTTTGGCAAGCTTAAGCCTGCCTTTTTCCTTATCTTTTGCTGAAGCCCGGAGCATTTCCGCCCCAAGACAAAGCAAAAAAATGTAAACGGAGTTATAACTCAAATTGGCTATATCTTTCGCCAATTTTTTGAGGCTTCTATACCCAGCCAAGTTTTTTGGACGTTGTTCTTTTGCCATTTCTTTCTCCGCTGTTAAAAATTTTTAATGAACGTGCCGTATAATGTAGTTCATTTTTCTTTTTTTGTCAAGATGTTTACAGGCTCTATTAAAGTTGACTTTTTAGCCCTAAAAAGCTAAAATTCATATACTTAATACTTAATACCCCGTAAAATCCGTTTAAAACGGATCACGGGGCAAGCTTGATACATACACATATGATGACTATTCAACAAGTCTTTGAAACAGCTCTGAAAATGGCTATTTCAGCTGATCCGCGAGGTGAAAAAGGAGTCAAAAAATATCTCAGTAGAGTCAAAAAAGAATATGAAGATCTCAAACCGGCAGATAAAAAATATTTTGATACTGAACGACTTTTTAACCCTTATGCGGATAGTCGTTTGCATCTGGGCGACCCCAAGAAACCGGTAAAAAGAATTTTGGCCGGGATTGATATAGGACCAGCGGAAATCCTCTTGGCTTCTCAACTTAATGAAAGAGGTAAAAAAATAGATTTGATTTTGGCACACCATCCGATAGGCAGGGGATTGGCGGATTTGCACGGAGTGATGGATATGGTGGTTGAAGTTTATGAAAATCTCGGTATTCCGGTTCATCTGGCCGAACAAATAACTGAAGAAAGAATGAAAGAAGTAGGGCGCAGTGTTCACCCGGCCAATCATTTTCAGGTCATTGATATGGCCAAACTTTTGCAAATTGATTTGATGAATACGCACACAGTAACCGATAATTTGGTAAGTCAATATGTGGAAAAGTTTTTGAAAAATAAGAAACCGGAAACTATAAATGAGCTGTTAAAAGTTTTACTGGAAATCCCTGAATATTCTGAAGCAAAAAAAGTCGGAGCCGGACCGAAACTGTTTGCCGGCAATCCGCGACATCGAGTCGGTAAATTTTTGATGGAAATGACCGGTGGCACCAACCCGTCACAAAAAGTTTACGAAATTTTGAGTAAAGCCGGGATTAGTACTATTGTGACTATGCATATGAAAGACGATGCTATGAACAAAGCCAAAGAGCAATTTATGAATGTGGTAGTAGCCGGACATATTTCTTCGGATTCTTTGGGAATGAATTTATTTCTTGACGAGCTTGAAAAGAAAGGCGTGGAAGTGCTGACTTGTGGAGGACTTATTCGTGTAAACCGTAATAAGAAAAATAAATAAGTATTTAGTATTGAGTATTAAGTATAAAGTATGGATACTTAATACTAAATACTATATACTTTATACTAAATAGTATGATTTCTCTCATAAAAGGAAAAATTATAGAAAACAATGGCGAGCAGATAATAGTTTTGACTACCGGCGGTGTTGGTTATGAAATTTTGGTCAATACTAATGGTGCTGAGTTTTTTAAAGTAGGTATGGAAACCGAAATTTTGACATATTTGGCGGTCAGAGAAAATGCGATGGAATTGTACGGTTTCAAAAACAAAGAAGAAAAAAACTTATTTGAAAAATTTTTATTAGTTTCTGGGGTTGGTCCGAAAACTGCTTTGCGTATTCTTTCTTTGGGCAGTGTTGGAGAAATCAGTTCAGCTATCGCTCGCAGTGACGTCGCATATCTGACCAAAGTTTCCGGAATGGGTAAAAAAACCGCAGAAAGACTGGTGGTAGAACTCAAAAACAAGGTCGGACCAAGTACAAGTGCAAATTTGGGGCAAGGATTTAGTAATGAAATAGGGGATGTGGTAGAAGGCTTGATGGCTTTGGGATACAGCGGAATACAAGCTAGAGACACAATGCAAAAACTTCAAGCTAATGGTAAAACAAGTGAACAGCTAATGAAGGAGGCATTGAAGATGTTGGGGCGAAAATAATTTTATGTTGTTGCCTTGGAATAAAAATTTTTATGATTTAAGAGAGTTGGTTGACTCTCTTGATTTTAAAATTAAAAAAAATCAAAAAATATATTCCAAGGACGGTGATTTTACCGAGGAAGAAAAAAACGTATTGAATAAATTAGAAAGCGTAAAAAATTATTTAGAGGCATGTGAACAATATTTAAAAGAAAATCCGGACGTGCTGGCTGCGGGGGTGGATCCTTGGGAACATTATAATAAATACGGTAAAGCAGAGGGTCGTTTTTGGACTTCCTATGAACTGGAAAATATGGATATTTTTGTTTTTTCTTGGGCTAGAGTTACGGAAAATGCCAAAAAACAATTTGAAATTATTAAAAAAATAAATAAGAACACCTACTTTCTCAATTGTGACCCTGGTAATAAATTATTTGGTGAAAATATAATCAATTTAGATAATTTATTTTTTGGCGAACAATTTCAATATGTTGTTGATAATGCCAAAAGCGACATAGTTGGTATTGTAGTTGGCGATGCATATTCAGGCGATTGGTTAAAAATTTTAAATCGAGCGCATTTCTATTTAAATAAAGATCAAGATCTCGGAGTATATGCTCCGCAACAGCTTTGGACAAGAGACGGGGTTATAATTTCAGCCCCGGTTCCTCATCAAACCAGACTTTATCCCTATAAAGAAAACGGTCTTTTTCATGTGAATTGTTCCGATGAGACCGTGTGGTTTATAAATAAAAAATTATTAGAAATAATTAAAAATTTTGGCATAAAATGGTCTGAAAATAAAAAAGGTTGTGGAATAGATTTGTTTGTAAATGATTTAGCCACAAATAACGGTTTGTCGGTAGTAGTTGACTATAATGTCAATATCAAACATCCGGTTAGTACTGGCTATGACTCCGTAGACTCCTATAAGGATATGCGAGAGTTTTTTGATAAATATAAAAATAAAGTAAATTATTCTTATTATACAAAAACAATTTCAAAAGACAAAGCTCCGGGTTTTGCGGATGATAAGAAAATTATTTTATACCAACAGTTTTTTAAAAGCACCCCTGAAATAGAATCTCAAAATATATTTTGCTTAATTAAAAATATTAATAATAAAAATATAGACAAAGTGGTCGTTTTGACGGAAAAAGACGTGATTCCCCCAGTTTCTTTGCAAGAAAAGGTTGTTTTTAAAGAAATTGACAAAAGATTGGACTATGAGTCTTGGCTTAATTTTTCGGCAGAACAATACCCGGATGAAATAAAAGTTTTAGCAAATTCAGATATTTATTTTGACCATACCGTTAAAAAATTAAAAGAAATTAAAGATTGGGACAATAAACTTTTTATAATTTCAAGAAAAGATTTATCGAAAAACGGCCAAATTGTTCTGTCTAGAGAAACATATCAAGGAGAAAGTGAATTAATTGACCCTTCTTTTTCTCAAGATGCCTGGGTTTACAGAAAAAAATTAAAAAAATTTAAAGCCGATTATTTGTTGGGGGTATGGAATTGTGAAAGTGCTTTTAGGAATAACGCTGTTAAATCCGGAGTAGAAGTGATTAATTTAAGCAATATTATAAATGCAATACATGTAGATTGGAGGCCGGAAAAAACAAGAGATCAAAAAGCATATGTTAGTGAAAATATTGTTAAAATCACGCCGATAAGCAACGAAGAATTTGATAAGATGAACTTTGAAAAGTTCTATTCTCAATTTGAAGAGGATAAAATTATTGCCGAGTATTTTGGAGAGTACAAAGGTGTTTTGTTGGACATAGGCGCAAACGATGGGAGGACTTTCAGTAATTCCTTGTATTTTTTAGAGAAAGGGTGGAAGGGTTTTTTGATAGAAGGATCGCCTTTTGTTTTTTTGGATTTAAAAAAATTGCATAAAGAAAATAATAATATCGTTTGTATCAATAAGTGCTTATCCGAAAAAGAAGAAATTATTAAATTTTATCACAATACGAAACATCTGGAAACGGAAGGAAGAGATCTGTTGTCTACTGTTGTTTTGAAAAATTATGATAAATGGCGATCAGAAGGACATGAATTTGATATGATCGAGGTCAGTGCCTATAGATTTGAGGATATAAAAAAAGAATTTGGTATTAATAAGATTGATTATGTTTCTATAGACATAGAAGGCAAGGACTTGGCGATTTTAAAACAAATAAATTTAGCGGAGTTGGGGACTAGGCTGGTAGTTATCGAATACAATAAAGACGAACAAGAAAAAGCAGAGATCATAAAATATTGTAAAAATTTCGGTTTGGAAAAAATACTTTTGGATAACGGAGTAAATATAATTATAGCCAAATAAAATTTATGTTAATTTTTGATATCGGAGCAAACGCCGGGCTGTATACTTTCCCCTGGCTTCAAGACGGACACGAGGTTTACGCTTTTGAGCCACTACCTTACAGGTACGATTTTTTGAAGTCAAAAGAAAAAGAATTTCCGAATCTAAAAGTTTTTAATTTTGCCATCGGTTTGGAAAGTGGAACAAAAGAATTTTACATAAACGATCCGGATGTGACCTCTTCTCTCAAAAAGTTCAACGATACGAATTTGATTTTATATCCGGAGATTTCAAAAAATACAGAAATTATAAAAGTTGAATGCATTAAGGCTGCGGAATTTATACGTAAAAATGAGCTTATCGGTAAAACTATAGATTTGGTTAAAATAGATACTCAAGGCGCCGAGTTTGAAGTTATAAAATCTTTTGAAGAATTTGTTAAAAATATTAGAGAAATCAGGTGCGAAGCTTTTTTGACTACCAAAGACAAAGATCTTTATGAAAATGAAGGAAAGGCCGGGGAAATAATAAATTATTTGGAAGATTTGGGGTTTTATCTCGTTGGAGAGGAGATAGAACAAAATAGCAGATGGTGTGATATGGTTTTTAAAAACAGTAAATTTGATTAAAATATAGTTGATTTAAAAAATCTGCCAGTAAAGGCAGATTTTTTAAATTATTGGTTTCTTTGAATGATATACCCTGACAGTTTTTACTCGGTCGGCTATTTCTTGGATTTCTTTATTTTTATCAGGGTAAAGCTCTTTGAAAGGAATCAGTTTGTTATTTAATTCTACAAGTGTATCGGTAGCTGTTTTGAATCCTTTTGTTTTATTTACAATATTACAAATAAAACGTCCTTGATTTTCAATTTCGGCCATAGCTATTTCCGCAGAATTGTAATCTGGGAAAATATCAACTTGAATATCTTTTTCTTTTATAGTTTCACGAATGGATTTTATGGCGTCTGGATAAATATCTTTGTTACCGAGAGTTTCGCAAAGAACTTTTTCAAAATAATTGTCAGATTGGTTAAGTAAAGTTTCTACCGACAATTTAGAATCTCTGGAATCCATAATTTTTTTCAAAACAGGATGGATAACCGCGGCTTCAGCCATTTGAGAATAAGGGTTTAAATAAATAAAAGCATGCATTAATGCCCGGATTTTTAACACATTGTTTAACTTGTCAGGATTAGTGCAGTACAAACCTTTTGTTTCATCTAACCGAAGGTCAAACATAATATCGTAGATATTTGGATCTTCACGGACAAGAGAAAGTATCTCTTTGCCTTCAGGAGTTAGATATAAACCTCTTTCTAAAACAGGTGTTACTTGTTGAGTGTCGCGAGCAGTGTAAGAAAATTTATCTACCAAATCCAACAGTTTTCCAAAAGGGCCTTGATTAAAAATTATATTTTGAATATCTTTTTCATCTTCTTTTGTAAGATCGTGTTTTTTGAAGATTTCTTGCATTTCCGGATTTTGTAATATCATAGAAACCAAGGTTTCCTCATCTAATTTTTCCGGAGATATTTTTTTGGTGGCATCGCCTCCGGCTACGGTTGCACTATCATGTATGGTAGAAGCGATAAAACTTTTTAAAATATCTTTATCCGAGCAATTAATAAGGCCTTCCGTTTGGCTAATGCGTAAAACCGTAAGATTCATTACCGATGTGAGAAAAGAATGATCAAAACGGTCATGTTTAAATTTTTCAATACCCCAATCATTTCCATATCTTTCAGTTTGATCTTTCTCAGGATAAGTAAGGTAACCGAGTTGTTTGATGTCTGTCAGTCGTCTCATACTGGCAGCTCGATCAATAATATCAGTAAGAGAAACATCCCATTCTTTGGCAATAGCCAAATTTTCCAAAATAGAGGGCGGAAAAGGAATAAAGGGACCGTCATATTTGTCAAAATGATCAGCTCCGGAAACTAAATTATCTTGATACATGAAGTGTAATCCAAAGCCCAAATGTATATCAGACCGTTCTTTTTTTAGTTTGTAATCGATAAGTTCTTTCCAAGATTTTGATTTTTTTTCTTGAGCCAATTCGGAAAAATCAAGCGTTTTATGGCCTGATTTTTCAATTTCAAGATCTTTTTTGAATTGTTCAAAAAGCGGACTGTGTTCAGACATATTATTTCAATTTTTCCCGTAGTATTTTCTCTGCCACAACCGGGTCGGCACTGCCTTCGGTGGCCTTCATTACCATCCCGAGTAAAAATTTGATTATCGGATCTTTACCGGATTTGAATTGTTCCACTTGTGCGGGATAATTTTTGATAACTTCCAAAATTACTTCTTCCAATTTATTTTCATCACTGACCTGGCCATAACCTTTTTCTTCCATGATATGCGTCGGATCAATATCGGTATTAGCATCAAGCATTTCACTGAGTATTTTCTGAGCATTGGTTGAATTTACTTTTTTGGCATAAATCAAAGTTATAAGTTCGGCGAAATTTTCCGCGCTTAGTTTCAAAATCCTAATATCTATTTTTCTTTCTGCCATTGCTCCTGCAAGTTTGGTGGTTAACCAACCGCCGGCGAGTTTTGCCAGCTCTTTTTTCTTGTAAATACTATCTTCGCTTTTGGTTTCCGGCAGAGAATCTATCCACTCTTGCAGTTCGGTCATTACATTTTCCGCATAACCGCTCCAATGTTTATTTTGGATTAATAAATCTGCATCAGCATAAGAAAAACCATATTCATTAAAAAATCTTTGTCGTCTGGTGTTTGGTAATTCCGGTAAAACGACATCGGGGCAGAGTTTGAGAGGTTCAAAAACCGGGATATCCGGTTCGGGGAAATAACGATAATCCGCAGAAGTTTCTTTGACGCGCTGAACATAGCTTTCTCCTTTTTCGTCATTCCAACCACGAGTTTCCGGCAACTGTTTTTCTCCTTTTTGCAGAGCTTCAGTTTGTCTTTTTATTTCATATTCAATAGCTTTTTCCATGGCGCGGAAAGAATTGATATTTTTCAATTCAACTTTGTGATTGAGGGCATATCCGTCAAGTGCGGAAATACTTGGTCCTTCAATGATAAATTTTCCTTCTTCTTGCATGGAAACATTGGCTTCGCAACGCATGTGTCCTTTTTCCATATCAGCGTCGGAAACGTCTAGATAGCGAAAAATAGTTTGCAATTCTTGACAGTAAACCTTGGCTTCGGTAGATGTTTGTATATTTGGATTGGAAACTATTTCTACCAATGGTACGCCGGCACGATTAAAATCAACCAGAGTATTACCGTTTTTGTCGTGTAGCAGTTTAGCAGTGTCTTCTTCCAGATGAACACGTGTAATACCGACTCTCGCAGTCGGGCGATCATTTTTGACATTTATAAATTGTAAATCAATAAATCCGTTTTCACCTATTGGTTGATCAAATTGAGAAATCTGATAGCCTTTGGGCAAATCGGGATAAAAATAATGTTTACGGTCAAATTTTGATTTTTCAGCTATTTTACAATTGAGTGCTTTGGCGATTTTGATAGTAGAGTGTAGAGCTTCAATATTGGGTACTGGTAAAGTTCCCGGGTGTGCCAAACAAACCTCGCAAACATTGGTATTGGGAGCGTCTTTATCGGGATTATTGGCGCAAGAACAAAACATTTTACTCTTGGTGTTGAGCTCAACGTGGATTTCTAGGCCGATGACTGGGATTAACTTGGACATAAAATTTAATATTTTCGTATATCGTATTTTTGATACTATATATTACATACTATATACGATTTTACCTTTTTTAAACAGTTAAGTCAATTAAAAAATACTCTGTGGGACAGAGTATTTTTTTTGATAAGTATTTATATTTTTTCCGGAGTTTCGGGTATTTTTTCTACCGGATTTTCCTTAGCGCTAAGATAAAGATAAAGAGTTATCAAAGCTGAAAGAGGTGCAAATAAAGCGGAAAAAGCGGTATTAAAAAACGAGCGAATAAATAAAGCGACGAGGTTTCCTTCTTCAAAAATAAAGGATAAAGGATAAGTAAATGTTCCTTGCAAAACTAAAACGATAACCCCGTAAAAAATCCCGGGCGCTATCAAGAGCCAGAGTATTCTCCACCAGCGACCAACTACCAAATCACGACTACTCTTTAAAGCGGCAACGCCGGTTTTGTCTTCAAAAAGTACGATATAAAAATAAAAGGAAAACCAAATGGCAAAAATAATGGCTGGGATTATAAATAATACAAACCCGCCGATTATCGCCAGAAACATTAAAAATGAAGTCCATATAACAGGCCAAAGGTATTTGCCGGTTTGATGAAGATTTTCTTTCAATGTTTCGATATCTTTTTTTTCCACAAAACTTTTTAAAGCTTTTGTTAGAGCTATTGTAAGCCAAAGAGTTAATAATAATAAAGCTACTGTTAAAGCGGCAATGAAGAGATTATTTATAAAAACCAGACTTCCACGATGTAAAAATTTTTCAATAGTTAAACCCAAAATACCCACTAAACCTAAAGTCAATGAAGTCGTGAAAAGTGAGATCATGTAAGGCAAAAAAACCTTCCAATTTTTGGAATATGTTTCCCAGCTTTTTTTGATGATTTCTGAAGCGGTGATAAGCATATATATTAGTTAAAAATTAATTGGATACGAAATACGAAAATATACGTAATTACGAAACGAAAACAATTATGTTGGGTTCGTAATTTCGTATTTGTTTGTATTTCGTTATCCGCTTAAACTGTTTGATTAATAATATTGGCTAAAAGTTCTTTAGCCTTTTGTCTTATTATATCAATTTCACCCATTGTAGACAAGTAAAATATTTTGGTTCCGGCTTGAGTAAAAATTTCTTGATAACCGGGAGACATGAAAGTAGCGGCGGTTTTCTTTTGAAAATCCAGGTTTTCAAAGATAACGTTGTCTTTTTTATCGCCACGAGCATCCAGTCGGCGCATGGCTTCTTCCGGCTCGGTGGTCAAAAGGATGAGGTAATCAGGGCGGTGTTTGAGCGCCAGAGTGTTTCCTGGCATGGCTAGTAGTTTTTCAAAGGTTAATTCCGGAGTTTGGGCGTTTTGATAAGCCAAAGAGGTGGAAAAACCTCTGTCTTGAATGATAAATTTGTCTTGAGCCAAAAGTGGTAAAATAATTTTTTTATAAAGTACCAAACGATCCAAAGAATAAGCCTGAGCCACAGCTTCCGGAGGATAGTCTGTGCCGGTCTTGATAAGTTCCTCACGGATTACTTGACCGATACCGGCGTAAGTCGGTTCGGCAGTAAAAACAAAATCATAAGATCGCAGTTCGTTTATTTCCGGGTATTGTTTGTTTTGTTCCCAATAATCTTTCAGATCAAAAATAGGATTACCCAAAGATGTAATATAATCTTTCCAGGCCTCAATGACGGTTCCTTTACCGCCTCCGTCGATAGCGTCTAACATGATGAACATAAATAAAAATTAAAAATTTAAAAATTTTTTAAAATGACCAAACCCCAATGACCAATGATCAATCAAACCCTAAGCCCTAAAACCATTTGGTCATTTAGACATTGGTCATTCATTGGGTATTGGGAATTGGATATTGGGATTTATTTTATTACCCTGTATTTTAACTGCACCACATTCTTATCCAATTGCACAGTTTCCAGTAATTCTAAATTTAAATCAGTCTCTACTCCACGAAAAAGATTGAGGCCTTCACCAAAAATTTTCGGTTCCACAGTTAGCCAAATTTCATCAACCAAATTTTCTTTTAAAAATAATCCGTTTATAGTCGCACCACCGCCGATAATGGCTTCAAAAAAATTTCTTTTTTCCAAATCTTCCAAGATTTCTTTTGGATTTTGCGAAGTGTATTCCAAAGATCCTGGGATAGAAGTTTCTTTTTCCGGTTCCGGAGTCAAGACGATATTTAAGCGTCCCGGAAGCGGTCGTCCGATAGTTTGATAAGTCGTCAGACCCATAATAATTACACCTGCGGATTTTGTTTTTTCCACAAACATTTTTTTATCAGCGCCCGAAGTCCAATTGGCGAAATGGGAGGCGCTTTTGGCGATTTTTCCGTCAGCTGTTATAGCCATGAGAAGAGTTGTTTTCATATTATACTGCGATAGGGAATTCAATTTTTGGAAAACTTTGATAATTTTGCAATTTGGTATCTTCGGCTTTCCAATCAAAAATAGAAGTAAAATTTTCAGTCACGATTTGTGGTAGAGGATAGATATTAGGATCGCGTGACAATTGTTCTTTGACACCATCAAGATGATTGACATAAATATGGGTGTCGGCCAAAAAGCCAACCAGTTTACCTTCCTGTAATCCGGCTTCTTTGGCGAGTAAATGTAAAAGTAGGGCATAAGAAGCAATATTGAAAGGAAGTCCGAGCATAGTATCAACTGATCTTTGGTTCCAAAGTAAATTTAGTTTTCCATTAATAACCGTTACTTGGAAACTGTAATGACAAGGAGGTAGGGCCATTTCATGTAGTTTGCTTGGGTTCCAAGCGGACACAATCATTCTGCGGTCGTTGGGATTTTTTTTCAAAGTATCAACTAATTTTTTTAATTGATCAATACCTCGGCCTTCATGGTCAAATTCGTGATGTTCATAATCACCGTTGAAATGCCTCCATTGAAAACCATAGATAGGCCCAAGATCTCTTTCTTCCATCATTTTTTTCTTTGTTTCTTCATCGTGACCATAAGGAACTTTTAGTGGATGAGCCCATTCATCCCAAATATGACAATTTCTTTCTTTTAACCAATTTTTATCTGTAATACCTTTAATAAAAAATTCCAATTCAGTGGCCATAACTTTGAAAGGAGTTTTTTTGGTAGTCAAAAGAGGAAAACCCTTGCTCATATCATGTTCAAACATTGCGCCAGCGATAGCAATAGTATCAACACCGGTACGATTTTCTTTTCGTTCTCCAACGTCTATTATTTTTTGGACTATTTCGAGGTAGGATTTCATATTTTTAAACTTTATGAACTTTATAACTTTATAAACTTTCAACTTTTACCTTATTTTCCTGTAGAACCGAAACCACCACGATTTGGAGCTTCTATTATTTCTACTTCCTCCCATTCTCCTTGTTCAAATTTTATAAAAATTCCTTGAGCGATACGTTCTCCTTTTTCCACCGTAACTTTGTTATCAGTAAAATTATAAACCATAATTTTTATTTCATCGTCAGGTCCGCAATAGCCATTGTCTATAACTCCTATTCCGTGAGGGGGTGTTAGTCCTTTTTTCTTGGGAGTGCTAGAACGCGAAGCCACCATCAACATTAAACCTTCTGGAATAACAATGATTAAATTACTAGGTACAAGAGCGATAGTTTTTGGTTCTATAATAGTTTCTTCTCTGGCATATAAATCAAACCCGGCTGAGCCCTTAGTATGATATATGGGAAGCGGTAATGTTTTATCTAGGCGTTTTATTTTAATTTGCATAATTATTTTGTTAGTTCCTCCCAATGTTCTTTATAATAATTATATTTTGCATCAAATTCTTCTTTTGGAGTTTGGATAATTTCCAATTCGGTCATTTTGTTTTTTAAATATTCCAAATCTTTATTTTTATTTTCTTCGTCAGACATTTTTTCGAGTTCAATGATATAGCCATAGCCTTTGGAATAATCTATGGTTACGGTAATATCTTGCCATTCAAAAACATTACGAGTGCGAAACCATTTAATTTGAGTTTTATAGCCTAAATTTAAAAATAATTTTTCTGCTTTGAAAAAATCTTCTTTATCAAATTTTATTTCCGTTTCTTCACGTTGCTCGTCGTGAATTTTTCCGCTTTTTAACCAGATTTTGGCGTAAAAATTGTTTTTTTGGATACGCAAATCTTGTTCTCCGTCAAAATAATAAGTTTCTTGATAATCTTCTTTTACAAACTTTCCATTTTTTTTGAAATAATCCAAAAAATGTTCATATTGCTCTTTAGAAAGAAAACTGCGAATTTCTACTTCGATATTATTTATTTGCATATTTTTCTACTAAAGAATCTAATTGTTGTTGTAATTGTTCCATAGTTCCATTGTTATCAATTTTTTCTGTTGCGTGAGGGGTTACTTCCAGAATGCTAAGTTCAGTAGAACGTTGGTGGTCGGCTAGAAATTGTTCGTAAGTTTTGTTTTTATCATCCACATTTTCACTTCTTTGTACCAAGCGTTCATAACGGACAGTTGGCTCGGCAAAAATTTCTACCAAAATAAAATTTGGTAGTTTTGTCAGATGTTCAATATCAGCCAGACGACGAACTCCGTCTACTACGGTAATATCGGATTCTGAATTTTTTGCATCTTCGGAAATTGCTTTGGCTAAAATATTTTCTCCAAAAGTTGTTCGTAGTATTTCTGATAATCGAATCAAATTATCTCTACTATGTTCTGTATAAATACGGCTTAAAATATCTCGCAAAATAGAAGAGAAGCGACAATTTTTTGCTTTGTATTTTTCTTCTAAATATTTTGTTGCTGTACCTTTACCACTTGAAAGTAAACCTGTAAAACCAATAATTATTTTAGACATAAGGTTGAGATTGTAAGATTGAAAGATTACAAGATTACAAGATTTTATACGGTTCGTATAATCTTTAAATCTTTGAATCTTTAAATTATTTAAATCGTTTGTTGGCTTTTATATTCTCTATACTTCACTCCGGCCAAATCAAACATTTTGCGAGAAGCAACACAGCTCGGAGTATCGTGATATTTATCGCTTTCGTAAATCACTTCACGAATACCGTTTTGGATAATAGTTTTGGCACATTCGTTACAAGGGAAGAGAGTGCAATAAATTTTACAATCGCGAGTTGAATTATTGGCATTGTAAACGGCGTTTTCTTCAGCATGACAAACATAAGCATATTTTGTATCTGCCAATTCTCCGTCTCTGTTCCAAGGTAAATCAGCGCTTTCAATACCTCTGGGAAAACCGTTGTAACCAACACCAACAACAACGTTTTGTGAAGTAGTGATTACAGCTCCTGCTTGAGTGCTAGGATCTTTACTGCGCTGTGCAATAATATTGGCCATTCGCATAAAACATTCGTCCCAGGAAATGGCGTTTTCGCGAGGTTTTTGCATAAAAAATAGTTTAAAAATTAGAGTTTTTTAGCATATCAAATTTATCAAATTTTGGGGGTATTGGCAAGCAGTAAAAAGGCCAATAAAATAGCCTAAAAAATGACACGAAGTGTCATCCCGCGGGCCAAAGGCCTCCCTTTGGGAAATGCGAGGGATCCAGGAAAGTTTAATATTAAATTGACCACTGGATTCCCGCTCGGAGGCGGGAATGACAGACAAAAAAGTCCGCTCTTTCGAACGGACTTTTTAAAAATTTTATTAAGCTTGTACCTTTATCGCCGGACCCATGGTCGCATTGACAGTCAAGTTTTTGATATAAGTTCCTTTAGCGGAATTTGGTTTCACTTTTTTGAGAGCATCCAAAAATGTTTCAAAATTTTCTTTTAATTTGGCTTCGTCGAAACTGACTTTGCCGATGATTTGATGGACATTGGCGCCATCGTCGTTTTTGAAAGTGATTTTACCTTTTTTCAATTCCTCAACCATTTTTTTGATATTCGGACCGACAGTTTCGGTTTTCGGATTTGGCATTAGGCCTTTTGGACCCAATACTTTCGCGGCTACGGCCATTTTTGGCATCATATCCGGAGTGGTGACAGCCACATCAAATTCTATTTTACCGGTGTCTTTGATTTTTTTGATATCTTCCTCATTGTAGATGAAATCGGCGCCTGCCTCTTTGGCTTCTTTTTCCTTTTCAGCAGAAACGAAAGCAGCTACTTTCTTGCTTTTACCGGTGCCGTGAGGCAAAACGACGGTGGAGCGGATTTGTTGTTCGCCTTTTTTCGGATCAATTCCGAGCAAGACATGAACTTCCACACTGGCGTCAAATTTGACGGCGGAAGTTTCTTTCACCAATTTGATAGCTTCGTCCGCAGTATAGACTTTATTTTTGTCTACTTTAGCAGAGACTGCATTCATTCTTTTTCCCATATATAAAATGTTTAGTGGTATTAGCTCCCAAAGGATTGTCCCCAGGATCCCACCGAGTTATTAGTGAGGAAATAATAGCAAAAGTTAGCCAATTTGTCAATGAGCTAATATTGGGCTATTAAGATTTTGGAATATTTAAAAAAAGAATTTTGGCTTATATTAGCCAAATAATACCATTGACAAAAAGGCTAAAATGTGCTATAATATTCTGTTATCGTACCTTTTATTAAAAATAGATGGAGGAAATCATGAAAAAGTTTTTTATGGTGCTTGGTGTCATTGTTCTTTTCCTCGGCGTAATCCCGGTAGTAGATGTTGTTTCCGGGTATGAAAGATGTGCAGGTGTTTCTTCTACGGCATATTTTATCCACGATGCCTTATTCTCGCTGTTTGGCTCTGTTGTAGTATTGTTGGTTAGATATATTCGTTACGGGTAAAACAAAACCTCAAGTTTCGGCGCACCACCCCGCTATATGGGTGGTTTTTTTATTTTCAAAAATAATTTATTGACACCACAATTCATTATTGATAGTATGACAAAGCCTACTGACAGTGGCGGAGGACATCAGTTAGGTGCGTCTAAACGCGTCGTCGGTTGTGGTGGTCATCCTTAAAGCGAAAGCAAGTCTTAACAGGCGAATAGGGACCAGTGTTTTGCACACCCACACACAATGCTGCACGAAGTGCGTTCATGCTTGTGAGGTTCCGCCGTACATACCTCCGACGACATCTTTCAGTTCTTTTTTGTCAACAGCTTGTTTTGATACAAGCTGTTTTTTTATTAACAAAGATTGACAAAAAGAAAAAAAGATGCCACAATATTTTGTTATCGTACCTTTTACAATTTTTTCCAGAGGAGGAAAATATGAAAAAAAGCAAAGACGAAGAATTAAATGCTCTCAAAACAGCGAAAGAAGTAGCAAAGTTTCTTTCTCGCAAAGGACTTTTTGTCTGTAAAAAGGACAAAGACGAAAAGTTTGACGGAGAAGAAACAGAGATGGGGATTGTGATGAATGATCCCGATCTCAGTAAAATGTCGTTTAAAAAAGACGGCAAGCCGTTTATAATCTGGCCTATCATAGGAGGATTGTTATTCGTTTTTTCATTCTCCTGTCTGATAGGCATCAAAAACGGTGCTATTATCGGGTTAGCTTTTTTTATTGCCATTTGCTTAGTGTTTTACTGGATAATAAAATCCGGTAAAGCGGTGGAAGTTCGTATTGCCAATCTTTATTTGTGCAAAAAAATACCTTGCACAGAAATTGACTGCAGTTGGAAGATGGAGGTTTTTGGGGAGAAATTTCTCCCAAAAGCCAAAGAGATAGGCAAAGAACTGGAAGAAAAATTTCAGAGTAAAGTTGAAATCAGGATTGGTTCAAAGGAAATATTGCTCTATGAAGAGGAGGCCTTTATACCGCATATTTAATTTTGAACGGATTAGTTTTTTCGATAGCAGACCGAATAAAGTCTGCTTTTTTAATTAGCTTTTTAAGTTAAGACAAAATAAAGTCGCATTTGACCGGACTTCTAAATTTTCGGTGGCAATTCATTATTCCATCATTATCACCAATAAAACCATCACAACGTCCTTTTTTTGTATCTTTATTTTCATAGACGCAGTTAAATTTACTGCATTGAAAGTCATAGGTACATGATTTGTTTATATCTTTGGCTTCAGTTTCACAATTACTACCAAATGAATGCTGAAAAATTTTTCCACCTTTATCTAAGCATTTTTCGCATGCGGAGCTATTTCTATTTTCATTTGTGCAATTAACAGAATTTAACGCAAATCTGTATCTAACTAAGAAAGATACTACTAATAATATTAAAATTAATATAATTGATAAAACTATTAAAATAATTTTTTTCATATTTATATTTTAAATTTTATTTTTCCTATTAATAATTGACATAGCCAGATAGCTAACCAAAAAGGAGGGTAAAATAACGGAAATTATTTCAATTATCAATTTTTTTATTGTATATCCGCAACAAGTTGGTTTTATCCAAAAATTAATATACTCTTCCGTTATTAAACAATCAACTAAGTGACACTGTAATTTAGAAATATAAAAAAATTTAAAATATATTATATATATTATCAAGATGACGATGGAGATGAGCAAAGAAAGCAAGATTTTATTTTTTGTTGGTTTGAACATAAAAAAATTGATTAATTTAAAAATTGTGTCGTTCTTTCAATATTTTAATCTTGGATTCAACCGCTTCTTCTATATTTACGTTTAACATTTCGGCGAGTGTCAAAAGTTGCAACATAACATCGGCAAATTCACCGTTTAAATTTTCGCGATCAATTTCTTTGTTGCGTAATTTTGGTTTATTTATTTCTTTTGCCAATTCACCAATTTCTTCCATGAGTTGAGTGAAGCAAAAATGCGGATCGCGAGTAATATTATATTTTGCGTCTATATCATTTACTGTCTTTGAACACATTTGCTGAAATTCGTTTGTTGTCATATATTATTTTAAATAAACAAAATTTCGCACAACGTTTCGGAATAAGCGAAGTTTTTGCGAAATGAAATGGAGCAAAAATTTGGGCGGAGCCAAAAAACTAATTGGCATTTTCCGCTTCTTTTTCTTCGGCTGCTATTTCAGCAGGTGATTTATAGTTTTCACCTCTGTTGATGGAAATTCTGATCTTGGTACCATCGCCACGTTCCCCCTCAAAATAAACTTTACCTTCTCCTTCGGAGCCACTGCTGTGAAAGACAAAGCCGCCGATTTGAGACATAGCGTCTTTTGCTTTAATACCTTTTGAATTTAAAAAATCGATTTCAAAAGATTCTGCCAGTTCTGGAACAAATTTTGGCTGTTCCATGCCATTTGGTTGTTTTTCCATATATTTAGTTAATTATAAATGCTAATTAATTTTTAGTTTAGCCGCTTATTCCGTGTTATCGGATGTAGTGAATACTTGGAGCTATTTTTTAGATAATGTGCGGCGCATAATCCGAAGTGGTGAGATGATGACTTTGTCATCAGATCGCCATTTTGGATATGCGACAGTTGTGCGAAGCTTCGCGAAGCACAGCTGGCGCAGTTATGCGCCGCACATTGCGCAAAATGAGCGAAGCGAAATTTTGCGCAACTCGTTATTATGTGAATAAAATCTCGTAAAGTATACTTAAATTTGTATATTTTACGCACTTATCTACTATAAACCCCCATCAATTCCGTCTCCGCAATCAAATGTCCTTCCATCGCTTTGAGTAAATCAGCTTTTGTAGAATTTTGTGGAATATCTAAATTGGTATCCAGGGCGTAAAGATGAAAAAAGTATCTGTGGGTGCCGACGGCCGGGCAAGGACCGCCGTATTTGTTATCGCCAAAATCTGTTTTACCAAATATCGCGCCTTCAGGAATGGAATTTTCTGAAATAGTTTCTGTTTTTGGATCAATATTCCACATTACCCAATGTGACCAATCACCGCCGACTGAATCCGGATCGTCTAAGATGATAGCCAAAGACATGGCATTATCCGGAATACCGTAGATTTTCAATTCCGGGTTAATATTGAGTCCGTCACAAGTGAATTTACCGGGAATGATTTCATTGTTTTTGAATTCAGGAGAGAGTAGTTGCATATTGAGAAGGTTGGTGATTAATGGTTTGGGTGCGGTGGAAGGTTTTTTGGAAGCGGTAAATACAATAAAGACGGAAAGGAATACCGCTAGGAGAAAAAGAATAAGAATTGTGAGAAGTTTTTTTGGCATTTTTTTGTAAGAGACCCCTCTGTCACTTCGTGACACCTCCCCTTGCTAAGGGGAGGATGTCCCCTCCTTAGCAAGGAGGGGTAGGGGAGGTCTATTTATATTTTTATCCCGATTTTTTGTTTCACTTCTTCCATTTTCTTGGCTGCGATTTTTCGCGCTTTTTCTGCGCCGTCTTCTAATAGTTTTTTTACTTCTTTATCAGATATTTTATTAAACTTTTTTTGGAAATCAACCAAGAAGTTGGCGACTAACTCGGCTAAATCCTTTTTGAAATCACCATAACCTTTGCCAGTATATTTTTCTACAATATTACTGATAAGATCGCCTGAAAGTTGAGAATAAATAGTGAGTAAATTGCAGAGTGCCGGTTTTTCAGGATCAAATTTAATTTCACTACCTGAATCAGTCACGGCTTTCATGATTTTTTTCTTTGCTTCTTCTGGGGTATCAAGCAAGGAAATATAGTTATAAGTTGATGGAGCGGATTTACTCATTTTTTTGAGTGGATTGTCCAGACCCATGATACGACAACCTTCTTTTTTGATCATAGGTTCGGGAACGACAAAAGTTTCTCCGTAAAGAGAGTTAAAACGAATAGCCAAATCACGGGCCAATTCCAAATGTTGTTTTTGGTCTTCCCCGACCGGTACAGCCTGTGTATTATAAAGTAAAATATCTGCAGCCATAAGCACAGGATAATCAAAAAGTCCGACATTGATATTTTCCGGATGAGAAGCGGATTTATCTTTGTATTGAGTCATACGTTCCAATTCTCCCATTTTGGCAATACTGTTTAGTAGCCAACAGAGTTCCGCGTGTTCTTTGACATCAGATTGTTGGAAAATGAGACATTTTTTGGGATTGATACCCAGCGCCAGATAAGTTTTGGCAATATTGAAGATATTTTGTCGTAAGTCCTCGGGCTTTTGATAAACTGTGATGGCGTGTAAATCCACTACGGAAAAAATACAATCAAATTGATCTTGCACATCCACCCAGTTTTTGATTGCGCCAAAATAGTTACCAATGTGAATGTTGTTGGTTGGTTGAACTCCGGAAAAAATGCGTTTTTTGGACATAATTTTGTAGTTAATAATAACTATATATTAGATGAAAAAAGGCCTTGTGTAAAGCCCAAACAATTGCCGAATTTTAGCCGTATATAGTATATCGTATTTAGTATTTAGTATGTGATATACGATATACGAAATACGACATACGTTTTGTCTTGAAATAAAGGCGGTTTTGTGGTATATTATAGATAATTAATTATTAATAATATTAAATATATGTTTAAAGAAGGTGGTTGGAATTGGTTTAAAAGAGATAAAACCGATGAAGGGGAAAAAACAAAAAGAATCCCCGGTGGGGGCGACGGGGTTAATTTAGAGCAACATCCTTTTGCGGATGAAAAAGCCGAACAACAGCCTTATAAACATACTGATAAGCCAGTTATGGTTAAGGAAGGATATAAAGCTGTTGAAGATATTGAAAGCCACTATAGCGGTACGGGCAATCCTGAAGACATAATGATTGCGGAAGAGGAAGAAAAGGCCAAAGATCCTTATGCAATGTATAATGCGCAAGGAGATACCAGGCCGCCACAAAGAGAAGTGACTTTTGGAGATTATGAAGAAGATGAAAAATATTTTGATAAAATTGCGGATATGGGTGTAAAAATTAATGATAATAAAGATAAATTTAGTTTAACAGGCGATAAAGAAGAAAAATTTAAAACACCAACGGAAATTAGAGTTGAAACAAAGGCAAAAATAGGTGATAGCAAAAGAGAAAATTATAAAATATATAAAAACAGCAAAAGAAATTTTGGAAGAAAGCCTAAAAAAGACATAAGAACAGATGATAAAAAAATATTGGGAAAATAAAATTAAAAAAACGGCCGAAAGGTCGTTTTTTTGTTTGTCATCGCGAGTCCTGAAGGAACGCGGCGATCCCACAAATTTCAGAAAGCAGTGGGATTGCTTCTCCGCCATGGCGGATCGCAATGACACATAACATGGATGTTTTAATAATGATACTTGCGATTATGATTTATCATTTGTGCGCGATAGAGTTGTTCCAGCAGAACGACGCGCGCCATTTGGTGTGGGAAAGTCATTTTGCTTAAAGCGAGTTTAAAATTTGCTTTTTGTAAAACGCTTGAATGTAGTCCGAGTGGTCCGCCGAGAATAAATGTGAGTTCATCGCCCAGTTCTAACCAAGATTGCAGTTTGTCTGCGAATTTTTCACTTTCAAATTCCATGCCGTTTTCGTCCAATGCAATAATAAAAGAATTTTCCGGAATTTTAGCCAGGATATTTTGTGCTTCTTTGGCTTTGATTTTTTCGCGGTCGTCTTTTTCAGTAAAACTTTCTTCTTTGAGTTCAATAATATTTATCTTAAACCAAGCGGATAAACGTTTGAGATATTCGTTTTCAGCTTGCGACCAATAAGTTTCTTTGAATTTTCCGACAACGATGATGTTTATTTTCATAGTTTATAATATAGTAAGACCTCACCCTAACCCTCTCCTTCGTAAGGAGAGGGAAGCCAAACCTAACCTCACCCTAACCCTCTCTCCCGACACCAGACCCTTGCGGGTTGGTATGGGACCAGGCTTTGTAAGGAGAGGGGAGATGCTATCCAGTTTAGTTTAAAAAATAAAGAAAGGCAAGTTTTGACAGTTTTCAAAAACAAGCATAAGATATAAGGTAGGATTAATTAAATTTTTAATATATGCATGAAGGAAAAAGAGGAGAAATAAAAAACGATTTTGAAAAAGGAAAACCGATTTTGGTAACTCTTTGTTTGGAAAAACACAAAGATTTTGGCACGACTTCAAAAAAGTTTTATTTGAAGTATGTTTTGGATGAAAATGTAAGCTTGTCGGTTGATTTGAAAAAAGAAGAAGTTCCATCAAAATTATCACCTGAGGAAAACGATGAAGAATATTTGAAAAGAATTTGTAAAGATGAACATGTTGCCAAGATGATAGAAAAAATAAGTGTAGAACATAAACATAGGCCGATAATACTGGATGTCGAAATTAAATAAGAAAAACCCGCCCCTTGAACAGGGCGGGTGTTTTTTAAAGTACTATTCGAATGGCGGGGTCGGCGGTCCGCCATAACCTTTGTCTTCTTTGATTATCTTTTCTCCATAGTGGATAAAAGCTATAAATATTCCGAGCAGGGCAAAAAGAAAAAAGCTCTTCAAGAAAAAAATAGATATATCCTTTGCCACGAAGAGAGTTTCTCCTGTTCCAGTATTAATTTCTAGGCGTAGATTCGTACCTGCAGTTATTAGAGGGAGAAGGAGTGCAAAGAGCAGGGTAGCCGGTTTATATTCGGAAGTATAAACCACAGCCACAGAAAGCAACCCGAGTAGTCCCCCGTACAGCATCAGAGTACGTTCTTGCGAGATATCTATGAAAGAAAGAGAAAGTCCGGAAAGAAAGCCCAGGATAGCCGCATAGAAAAGACAGAAGATAATTTCATAGGCCGGATCAAAACTTTGCTTACTGAGATTTTTCATCTCGTTCTCCCTCGTTGATGGTTTCTGAAATTATTTCCCGTAATTCTTCTTTATCCACTGTGCCCATTTTGTACACGATCCAAGTGGCTATTCCAAAAAACAGAGTAAACAGGTACCACTTGAAGATGGAAACAAAATGAGGAAAACCTGCAAAAGCCAGATAGGGAGGGGTTAATCCCAAGATGAGAGCCGTGGAGTCATAAAAAGTTCTCTTGAAGCTTTCCAGGCTGAAATCAAAGGAAAAAACCGCCAGAGTCCAAAGACCCAAGAGGACACCGAAAACATAACCGGGGACACGGAAATAAACCGCCAGCGAACCTGCCACCAGATAGAAAACGATCGTGATGGTAAAGGAGTTGATTTCTTTCTTCGTGATCTGCTTTGTGTTCATCAGGACCTCCATCTCTTTGTTTTTGTTGGCAAAGAACGAATATATCATTATAGCTCAAATTAGTGTTTTTGTCAATGTTACATAATAAAAAAGCCCGCCTCTAAAAGAGACGGGCGGAAGTTATTCTGCAAAGCACACACGGTCTTTGCAAGTGCCGAGATAGTAATCTCGGACAGATTCTTTTTCCGAAAAAGCTTTTATCTCCGGCACTTCTTTGGCTAGATTGAATTTGAAAACGAGCGGAACCCTGTCCATCATGGTAATGATGGAGAAAATTTGCGTACTGCGATTTCGCCACAGATCCTCTGCAAAACAAGAAGCGAATATCAGTTCGTTTATCGCCAGTCCAAACCTTCGTTCCTGAAGAAAAAGTTTATCCGGCTCTGTTTTGCTGAAAGTTACACCGAATATCCAGTAGGGTTTTTTTGGTATAGTAATGGTGTTCTCCAATTTCTGGATATCAACACTACAAAGTCCGGAAAGACTGCCGTTGTGAAAGAGAGTTTCCATCAGCTGGCGAGGATTGTGTTGATTGGTCGGAATGCAAGGGAGAAAAGGAATGTCCGATTTTTCAAATTCCGGATTTTTCAAATAGTAATCAAAAACCTTTTCGCCGTCAGCAAGCAGAGTTTGGATAGTATCTGAATCATAAGTAAATCCTAACTCCTTGGCATCAATAGTCAGGCTTCGCAGAACACTGAGAAAGTGAGTTTGTAAACGAACAATCTTTGGATCAAGTGAGATGTTTTTTCCAACAATTTCTTTCTCAAAAGCCTGTTCTTTTTGTTCCTTTTTCTTTTCTTTTCCCTCTTTTTTTTCTTCTCCCCCTTTTTCTTTTTTGAGTAAAAGATAAAGAAGATAACCGATAAGAAGAGCGGCTGCCACCAGAACTCCCAAGATCGCGAGCGGTGACATTTGAGCAATTAAATCAAGAACGATGTTCATGATATCCTCCGTTGTTTGTTATTTGTAATGAACTAACAAATAAATATAGCACATTTTCACGGTTTTGTCAACCTCGGTGCTGAGCGTCAATATAGCCCCGCTCAGCGGGGCCTCGCGAAGATAAGCCGAGGTTATAGTCCCGCTTAGCGGGACAAGAGTTACTTTAATTTAAAAACCCTGTACCAGAACAAGTTCGGTACAGGGTAAAAAAACGGCTTGGTTAAGCCGTTTTCCACTTGTTGAGTAATTCTGTAAACCTGTCTTCGTTTATCGCTTTTCGCGTTTCTTTCATTAAATTCAGCATGAAGTAAAGATTGTGAATAGTTGCCAAGCGCATGCCCGTCATTTCGTCTGCGGAGAAAAGATGGTGCAAATATGAGCGAGTATAATTTTTACAAACCGGACAAGTACAATTCGGATCAATCGGGGAGAGGTCGTTAATAAAAATTGAATTTTTTATATTCAAACGATGTTTGTTAATTTGTGGGATTGCTTCGTTACTCTCGCAATGACAAAAAAGCATGCCGTGACGAGCGAGACGAGTTGGAGCGACACAATCAAACATATCTGCGCCATGTTCCACGGCAATCAGTAGATCAAGAGGTGAAAGTCCAAGCCCCATGGTGTAGCGAGGTTTGTTTTCCGGAATAATCGGAGTAACCCAATCCAAAATATTTTTAGTAGCGTCCATATTATAGCCGATACTTTCTCCGCCAATAGCAATGCCGTCAAAAGGAAGGGAAGAAATATATTGTGCGGATTTTTTGCGAAGCTCTTCGTCTCCGGCACCTTGGATAATGCCAAATAAAAATTGGTTGTAGCCGTGATAAGAGGTATTTTTTTGATGTTCTTTGATACAACGATCAGCCCAGCGATGGGTGCGCTGCATAGCTTCTTCTATGTATTCGCGAGGTGCGGTGTCCGGTGTACATTCGTCAAACGCCATGATAATATCAGCTCCGAGTTTATGCTGGATTTCAATTGCTGATTCGGGAGTGAAACGATGCGAACTGCCATCAATGTGACTTTGGAAAGTCACACCTTCTTCATCGATATTTACCAAACCACCTTGTTTGGTTTTGTCATTGCGAGACGAAGTCGAAGCAATCCCATTGTTATCTGCTTGTAGTGGGTTCGCCACGCCACCTTTGGTGGCTCGCGATGACATTATTTTTTGTAAGCCCAAAGAAAAAACTTGAAATCCGCCGGAGTCGGTCAAAATCGGTTTATTCCAATTCATAAATTTATGCAAACCGCCTTGTCCCGCGATGAGATCTTCGCCTGGACGTAAATGTAAATGATAGGTATTACCAAGAATTATTTGCGCGTCAATATCAAGCAAGTCCTGTTGGTCCAGGGTTTTGACGGTAGCTTGGGTGCCGACAGGCATAAAAGCGGGAGTTTCAATATTCCCGTGGTCGGTGTGAATAATGCCAGTGCGGGCTTTGGTTTGGTTGTCTTTTTTGAGAGTTTCGAAAAACATAAAATAAATTGGTATATTGGTATCATTTTATACCATATCTTGCGAAAAAAATCAATGATGTGGTATGATAGTCAAGTTAAAAATAATAATAAAAAATATGTCAGAAAAAGAAAAATTTAATCCGGAAAATGAAGGGATAAAATGGGAAAAAGTTCCTGAAAGCGGTGTAATAGACGGTTTGGGCGACCTCTATGATCCCCACAACGAGGATTTTCAAAATAGAATAAAAGACGGCTATGTTTTGGTTAAAACTAATCGGGGCAGAGAAGGTCATTTAGAAAATATAGATTTTCAAAATGGAGAAAAAATCATAGCAATATCTTTTACTCAAAAATGGCAAGAAAGAAGAGAGGAAATTAAAAAATATTTATTGAACAGGACCTCTGTTTACACGGCACAATTAAAAAAAGAAGTAAATAATTCCGAAAAAAGCAAAGAACCGACTCTTAAACAGGTGTTGGAAAAATTGGTAAAAGAAAAAACCGGTCAGAAAGTTAGTATTAATTTGAAAACAGGGAAAATAAAAGGAGAATATTTTTGCGAGATTGATGACCTCTGGTTTAAGAGTAAAGGCGCACCGGAAAAAATAATGGCTGATTTAGAAGTGTTGTTGTTAAATGCAGATAAAATAAACAAAGAAAATGCGGTAGGTCTAAAAGAACCGGCACAAAGTTAAGCTATGATTGATTATTCCAAAGAGCTCAATCAAGAACAATTGGCCGTTATCTATATGGGGATAGGTCCTTGTTTAGTATTGGCCGGAGCTGGTTCGGGCAAGACAAGAACGGTTACTTATCGTGTTGCATATCTATTGGAACAAGGGATAAAACCGGAAAATATTTTACTTGTGACTTTTACCAACAAAGCAGCGGGCGAGATGATAGAGCGAGTAAGTGGTCTACGGTCTACGGTCTACAGACCACAGTTGACTACGGACAATCAGACTACAGACTACGGACAATCGAAGACCGAAGACCGAAGACCGAAGACCGCCAATATCCTCCCTTGGGCGGGGACTTTTCATAGTATTGCTTATAAAATTTTGAAACGCCATGCGAGTTTTATAGGATATACGGAAAAATTTACCGTGCTTGATAGCGAGGATAGTCGCAGTTTGATAAAACTTTGCGCCAAAGATATTTTTAATTCCGGAACGGACAAAAAAAATCCTTCGGCTAATGTGTTGCAAGGAATAATTTCTTTTGCCAAAAATGCCGATACAACAATTGAAGAAGTTTTGGATTTGAAATATCCGCAATGGTTTGCTGTAGCTGATCAGATAAAAAATTTATGGAGTGAGTATGAAAAACGCAAAAAACAAGCCAATTGCATGGATTTTGATGACCTTTTGACCAATTGGTTACTGCTTTTGCAAAATGAAGAAATAAAAAATAAATTTGCCACGCAATTTCAATATATCATGGTGGACGAATATCAAGATACCAACAAAATTCAAGCGGAAATTATAAAAAAGTTGGCCAGTGTGCATAAAAATATTTTGGTTGTTGGTGATGATGCGCAAAGCATCTACTCTTTTCGTGCCGCCAATATAGAAAATATTTTAAATTTTGAACGAGATTATCCGGAGGCAAAAATTTTTAAATTGGAAACCAATTATCGCAGTACCAAAGAAATTTTGGAAATCGCCAATGATATTATTTCTTATAACACCAAACAATACAAAAAAAGTTTAAAACCGATAAAAGACGGAGGAGATAAACCGCAATTACGCCCGCAGATGGACCAAAGCATGGAAGCGAGTTTTGTGTTGGAAAAAATTGTGGAATCTTTGGAAAAAGGTGTAGCGCCAAGTGAAATCGCTGTGCTTTTTCGCGCCAGCGCACACAGCCAGATGCTTGAAATGGAATTGACCAAAGCCGGAATCCAGTATGATTATCGCGGGGGAATGAAATTTTTTGAACGCGCGCATATCAAAGATGTATTAAGTTATTTACGAATAGTAAGTAATTTAAATGACTTGGTGGCTTGGACAAGGGTTTTGTTACACGAAGAAGGAATAGGTCCGGCAGCTGTGGAAAAAATCATGGAATTTGTCCGCAGTTTGCAAAATATTGAAGAATTGCCGGAAATAAAAAATATTTTGGGCGGTAAAGCGCAATTGGGTTTTGAAAACTTTTTGAAAATTTGGGATGAAATGTTAACTAGCGACAGAACGCCAGCCAATATGATAAATAAAATTTTAGATTCGGCTTATAAAGATTATCTGGAAAATGAATATCTGGATTATAAAGACAGAAAAGCCGACATCAAACAATTGGCGACATTTGCAGAAAAATATGATAAGCTAGAAGAATTTTTGGCGGAAGCGACTTTGCAAGAAAATTTTAAAGACCTCCCCCCACCCCTCCTTGTTAAGGAGGGGACATCCTCCCCTTACGAAGGGGAGGTGGCGCAAAGTGCCAGAGGGGTCAAAGACAAAATCGTTTTGTCTACTGTGCATCAAGCCAAAGGATTGGAATGGGAGAATGTTTTTATCATCAACCTAAGTAGTGGTGCGTTTCCAAGTGATAGATCACTCTCTGAAACGCAAGGACTGGAAGAAGAAAGACGTTTATTTTATGTAGCTATAACTCGCGCCAAGAAGAATTTATTTTTAACTTATCCAATGATTGGTGGGGGATGGGGAGATAGTTTGAGTGGACCAAGCATGTTTTTGAGCGAAATCGACAGTGAATTGCTCGATGATAGGTCGTTGATTTCAGACAGCGCCACCAAATTTAACGATCCAATAAGCGGGGTAGTTTATGAAGCCGAGGAAAGCGCTTATATAGACAAACCGACGAAAATAAGGCCGGGAAGTTTTTTACGAGATTTGGATGATTTATGAAGTTTACCCTGTGAAATAATTTTTTTTAAAAAAATTGGCGCAAAGCGCCATTTTACCAGGGTAAATAAAGTCTAAAAGGTTTATAAAGTATGAGCTTATTGCGAGAAAGAATATTTTATGTTAGATTGATAATATAATTTAAAATTAAATTTGTAATATGAATCCTATAGAAAATTGCGGTATAGACAATCCTGATTTTGCTAAGGTGCGAATGGAGGAAAAAGCAAAAGAGGAAGAGAGAATTAACAGAAGTAAAGAACAGATAATAGAACATTTAAAATATTCAAAAGACCATTATCATATTGCATATACTTTGGCCATAGATTGGTTAAAAAATTTTGTCAAAACCGGAAACGAGGAACTTGCTAGCGGTAATTATAAAGATACTTTGGAAAAGTCCGGAGAAGTGAACGGTAAAAAAATAAATTTAAATTGAGAAATTGCAAAAGATATTTTGAAGAAATTAATAAGTAATAAAGAGTTTGAACGATTGTTTGGTGAAGAATAAAAAACTAAAACCGCCGAGGATATTCGGCGGTTTTTTGTTTTAAATTTTTTATAGGTTCACTTCTATTTGATTGCTGTAAATTCCGCATTTACCTCCCAAGTATTCGCATACCCGAACATAATATTTTCCTTCGCCGTTAAAATTATTTACAGTATCCGTAGTTTTATTGGCTTCGGAATAGTAATGATATTGATCACCGTCGCGAGTCGGGTAAGTGGGGAACGGGTTTTGCGACCAAACAACTTTGAAACCGCTTTTGGAGTAGCCGTTTACTTTCCAACTGATTTTCCCTTCGCCCAGAGAAGTTAAAGTGATTGAAGTTACGGCTTGAGTTGTTTCTTTTTCTACTGTTTTTTCAGTATCCCCAAGCAATGTAATCGTTACTTGGTTGCTATATATACCGCACTTACCACCCAAATATTCACAAACTCGCACATAATATTTTCCTTCACCGGCAAAAGCCGTTACATAACCGGTTAATGTTTCAGGATTGGAATAAAAAGCATATTTATCTCCATCGCGCAGAGGATATGTCGGATTGGAATTTTTTGACCAGACAAGTTTGTAGCCTTGTGAAAATGTTCCGACTTTTTTCCAGGAAAATTTTCCATTACCAAGATAGTTCAAAGTCAGCGCTTTGCTCGGAGCAGATTCTTTCACTACCGGCTCTTTTGCAATTGGTTCGGTTTTGACTTCTTCGGTTTTGATTGGTTCAATTTTTTTCCCGTCACCAGAACTTTGTTCGGTGAGGGACTTCACTTCTTCTTTCTTGATAATTACGAAGTCATCCATCTCTTCATCCAAAATAACAGCATAACGTGAAGAAACCCAACCTAAAATTTTTTCGTTATTTTTGATTTTATACCAAGAGCCCATCATGTCTACTATTTCGTAAGTTTCATTTTTTTGTGCGGTAAATAAAATTTTACTAAAACGCAACGGCCATTTTCGAATAAAAAGTTTATCAGCGGTTATTTGTACGGTCGGTGTTTTGATTTCCGGACCGGTTTGATAATTTGCCACATCTTCTTCTTTGACAGTTTTTATTTCATACCAAGAATACCCGTAAGTTTTATAAGTATCGGAATTTGCAAAAGGTCTTTTGACACCTTCTTCCAACAAATAAATTACTTTTTGACCTTTGATTTTTACCAAAGTTCCATCTTCAAAACTTTTTTCTTCCATGGCCATAGTTTTGCCCGAGAGTAAAACCAGTCCAAAAAATACTATTACCGATGAAATTAAAAATTTTTTGTACATATATTAAATAAATTAATAGTTATATCTATAGTTTTATTGTAGCAGTGTTCTGATAGTTAGTAAAGAAAAAATAAAAACACCGTGAGTTTATAACTTACGGTGTTTTTAGTGTGAGGAAAAGACTATTTCTTTTTGCCTTTTTTGGCAACTTTCTTTTTAGCTACTTTTTTTACGGCTTTTTTTACCGGTTTTTTAGCAACTTTCTTTTTAGCTACTTTTTTCACAACTTTTTTAGCTTTCTTTTTCATAAGTTTGCGCACCCCCTTTCTTTTTGGGATAAATGAAATAATTTTTTTCATCTTGCGATCGCAAGAAAAAATTTATAAATTTTTTATAGACAAGCATGTCATAAAAAATTCGACCTATCTTTATTATAAATGCTTTTGCAAAATAATGAAATAGATACAAGAGAGTTATACACAGGCAAGCTTCGCCGAAGGCGAAGCGATTTTAGATTTTTGATTTAAGATTTTAGATTGAAATTATTTATGTTAATCTATTTTACATGAAATAATTTTTATTATTAAATAAAAATTGGTATACGAGCACTATTTCACAAAATTAAAAAAGTAAATCGTGAGGGTTGATTTTTTTTTAAAAAGATGCTATTATTTCGGCAATAACGCCCCTATAGTTTAATGGATAAAATATCAGGCTTCGAACCTGAGGATGGGAGTTC
>CAYUIA010000001.1:0-41983 GCA_964444635.1 uncultured Gammaproteobacteria bacterium | reverse complement strand
TCACTAGTATAGTCTCTGTGCCACTTTCCCTTTTACATTGTTACCAATGCAACGGCGGGTATTACCCGCTACCCCTTACCTTTCAGACAAACGAGACCTCTAAAAACCAAGAAATTCTTAATTTTTAGCCTGCCTATAATTGCTTGCCGATAGAGGCGTTCGGACTTTCCTCTCGGGTCGTATTCCGACCCAAGCGACCATCCGCTTTGAACTTCATAAGCATAGCATATTTTGGCACTTTTGTCAAGATATAAGGGTTTATTTTGGCTAAAGAAAGCCAAAAAGTAGTATGTAGTTTGTATTATGTATTATGTATAAAACCATTTCGCATACATAATACATGATACATGATACATGTTACATAACAAACTTTGACTTTAAGTGATTTTTGTAATAAAATATCATTAACTTGATTTATTTATTTTTCTTCATTTTGTATGAAGCGTTTCGAACTTTTCTTCACCTTTCTCCAACTTCCGATTGATTATCTTATGATCGTTTTGGCCGGATTTTCCGCTTATAGCCTTCGCTATACCGAATTTATCAAAAGTATCCGCCCGATAATGTTTGACCTGACTTGGCACACTTATTGGCCGATAGTTCTTTTGGTTGCCGGAGTTTGGATAATCATATTTGCTTTTTCCGGACTTTATCATGCCGATCCCAATCGTCGCTTACTCAAAGACATTAATCGCATCTTCTTTGCCTGCGCCACCGGATTTGCCGGTATCACAATCTATGTATTTTTTACTTTGCAAAAATTTGATTCTCGTTTTCTGGTTTTGATGGGATGGATTTTGGCGGTTGTTTATGTGATTTTTGCTCGCGCCATTATTCGCGGTCTAAAAATATTTTTATACAGTCGCGGTTTTGGTTTACGCAAAACCGTGATTATAGGAGCTCAAAATATTGCTCTTCGCTTAATGGAAAATATAAATAATCAACCGATGCTTGGTTATAAACTGGTCGGTAATTTTGAAACTTTTAACGAAGGAATTGCTAATAAAATAAAAACTCTCAAACCTGATGATATTATTTTTGCCGATCCCAAAGCCAATCAAGAAGAGGCGCTATCGGCCATAGATTTTGCCAATGAAAACCATCTGTCTTTCAAATATTCCGCCGATCTGCTTGATACCATTACCTCCAACATTTCACTTAGTACAATTGATGACATACCGATTATTGAACTTCGTAGAACCAGATTAAATGTCTGGGGCAGAATTTTCAAAAGAATTTTGGATATTGTCGGCAGTTTGATTTTGATAATAATTTTCTCCCCGATTTATCTGATAGTTTCTTTGATAATATTCATAGAAACCGGGCGACCGATAATTTATAAAAACGAAAGAGTCGGACAAAAAGGAATTTTATTTTTTACTTACAAATTCCGTTCCATGTATCAGAAATATTGCACCGGCGCGCAATTTGGCTCTCAAGGTCAAGAAGCTCTAGAAAAAGAAGAAGAGTTAATAAAAGAATTAAATACCAAAACCGGACCTGTTTATAAAATCAATAACGATCCGCGTGTTACCCCTTTTGGTCGTTTTATCCGTCGCTGGAGTTTGGATGAATTTCCTCAATTTTTTAATGTTTTTATCGGCAATATGAGCTTAGTCGGACCTCGTCCGCACCAACCGCGCGAAGTGGAAAAATATAAAAAACATCACAAAATAGTTTTGGCTATCAAACCAGGCATTACCGGTCTGGCACAAATTTCCGGACGTAGTGACCTGAGTTTTGAAGACGAAATCAAACTGGATACCTTTTATATTGAAAACTGGAGATTGTTGCTTGATTTGATTATCTTAATAAAAACTCCTTTTGTGGTGTTAAGTCGTAAAGGAGCAAAATAAAATTAAAAATATAATCCGAATCTACGAATTTATCCGAATGCTCCGAATAAAAAGTGATTCACCCGAATAACAATAATTCGGATGTCGCGGTAATTTGGGGAATTCGGATAATAATTTGTAGTATTCGGATTATAATATTTTATGAACATCGCATTAGTCCATGATTATTTAGCGCAAGATGGAGGGGCGGAAAAAGTTTTATGGTCCCTCCACCAAATTTGGCCGGAGGCGCCAATTTTTGTTTTATTTCATGATGAAAAAAAACTGGACCAATTCAAAAAAGAGCAAGTTAAAGAAAGTTTTTTGAAAAATTTTCCTTTTATTCATTCTCGCTATCAATGGTATCTGCCTTTCATGCCAATAGCCACGGAAAAACACGATCTAAAAAACTTTGATATCGTCATTTCCAGCACTTCTCTTTTTGCCAAAGGCGTGATAACACCGCCGTCCACTCTGCATATTTCTTATTGCCACACTCCCCCGCGTTTTCTTTGGTCAGATACTCATAAATATCTGGATGATTTTCGTTATAATTTTTTTATAAAACTTTTTTCTCCCAATTTTATTCATCGTTTGCGTCTTTGGGATAAGATGAGCGCCGACCGTGTAGATGAATTTATCGCCAATTCTTTTACTGTCGCCAAACGCATTCAAAAATTTTATCGTCGTGAGGCAATTATCATTAACCCGCCGGTAGAAACGGAAAAATTCAAAATTTCTCCAACTCTTGGTGATTATTATCTTTGCGGAGGCAGATTGGTGCCTTATAAAAAAATTGATTTGGTTATCAAAGTTTTTAATCGCCTGGGATTACCTTTAAAAATATTTGGCGACGGACCGGAATTGAAATATTTGAAAAAAATCGCCAAACCAAATATACAATTTTTAGGGCGCATCACCGAGGAACAAAAAATAGATTTGATGAATAAAGCACTAGCTTTTATCAATCCGCAATTAGAGGACTTCGGTATTACCGCGATAGAAAGTATGGCTGCCGGCAGACCGGTAATAGCATATAGCGCGGGCGGAGCTCAGGAAACGGTTATTGATGGCGAAACCGGTATTTTTTTCAAAAAACAAACCTGGGAAAGTCTGTTTGACGCTGTTTTGAATTTTCATCCGACAAATTGGGATAGTGCCAAAATTCGCACACATGCGGAAAAATTTAGTGAAGAAATTTTTAAAGAAAAGATGAAAAAGTTTGTGGAGAATAAGTATGAGGAGTTTAAAGCCGGCCTCGTTCAAAATAAATTATTTTAACGCTCTGAAAAATATTAAATACTGGGTTTTATTATTAAATTATTATTTATTGTTTATTAAAAATACTCCACACAATAAACAATAATCAATAAACAATAAAGGTTATTCAGCATCAGTTTACATACTTAATACATAATACCTGATACTTAATACCTCAATTTATGAACATTGGCATTGACATCCGCCCCCTCCTATCTCCTATTCGCACCGGGGTTGGCGAATACACTTATGAGCTTCTTAATGCAATTTTTCAAATTGATCGCCAAAATCAATATTTTTTGTTTTATAATTCTTATAAAGATCTTGAAAAATATTTGCCAACTTGGAAATATGAAAATGTCCATTTTATAAAAAAAAATTGGCCGAATAAACTCTTCAACTTTTGTCAAAAATTTCTAAAATGGCCAAAAATAGACACTTTTGCTCCGCAAAAATTGGATTATTTTTTCTCGCCAAATCTAAATTTTACCGCTCTAAGTAAAAAAACCAAACATATTCTGACTGTGCATGATTTATCTTTTGAACTTTTTCCAGAGTATTTTTCTTTTAAACAAAAACTTTGGCATCACCTTATCAACCCTAAAAAACAATGCTGTTACGCGGATATCATTTTAACCCCCAGTGTCAATACTAAACGCGATTTGATAAATTTTTATAAATTATCGGAAAATAAAATCAAAATTATTTATCCCGGCTTATCCTCCGTATTTAACGAGCCCCAAAAACAAAATAAGAATCTGCAACTACCGGATAATTACATTCTTTTTTTGGGAGCACTTGAGCCTAGAAAAAATATTTTAGGAACTATTTTGGCTTTTGAACAAGCTTTTACATCTTTGCCCCTACCCTACAGTTTAGTAATAGCCGGCGCGCCCGGATGGAAAAATAAAGATATTTTTGAAAAAATAGAAAAATCACCGTTAACGCAAAAAATAACCTTTGTCGGTTATGTAAAAAATGAAGATAAGCCGGAGCTTTATAATCGCGCCGCCGCTTTTATTTACCCTTCTTTTTATGAAGGCTTTGGCTTTCCTGTTCTAGAAGCCATGCATTGTCGTGTCCCGGTCATAACAAGTAATGCATCCTCTCTGGTGGAAATAACTTCAAAAAACGCTTATCTAGTAGATCCTAACAAAACGAAACAAATATCTGAAGGCTTGATTAAAATACTTAATGACCAAAATATAAAAAATAATTTAGTATCAAAAGCCAAAATCCAGGCTGAAAAATTTTCTTGGAACTCGTCAGCAAAAGAATTTTTGAATATTTTAAAATAAAAGAAGACCCTTAAAAAGGGTCTTGGTTATGTTTTGTAGTCTTCGAGACTACATTTCTTTTATGACAAAATCTTTCATCACCTTATCTTCCTCTTTACTACTGACTGGCTCTTGAGAAATGCTTCCGCATGTTTTGCAGTTCATTTTCCTCCATAATGTCCCCACACACATAGCATAATAAGCCACATGGGGAACTAGGTTTTTTTCTTTACCGCTGCATTGACCGCAAATACGATCAATTTCTTCATTTTCCTTTTTCTTCAAAAGAGGTTTGGTCATTGGCGCCTCCAAAAACAGGTTGGATGATTTGTCGAAAGAACAAGAAGAAACTATTTTATCCCTCTTTTTTTTGTTTGTCAAATTTACCCAATCAATCAATTTGGGGAGAAACTTGGCTTAACTAAAGATTTGCATTATACTTAAAATAATATGAAAATAGGGATAGATGCGCGCCTATACGGCCCAAAACAGGGTGGTCTGGGGCGCTATTTACAACAACTCATAACAGGTTTAGAAAAAAACGACCAAAACAATGATTACGTGATTTTTTTGCGTCAAGAAAATTTTGAAGAATATCAACCAAAAAATCCTCGTTTTAAAAAGATTTTAGCCGATATTCCATGGTATGGCTGGCAAGAGCAAATTTTACTGCCTAGAATTTTAAAAAAAGAAAATTGTGATTTTGTCCATTTTCCCCACTGGAATATCCCGTTTTTTTATCGCGGAAAATTTATTGTAACTATTCATGACCTGATTTTACTTCATTATCCAAGTCGCCAATCCAGCACCTTGGGACCGCTCAAATATTTTTTCAAAAATCTCGCTTATAGATTTATCCTACACCATGCGGTTAAAAAGGCCGTGCAAATTATAACCCCAAGTAACTTTACCAAACAGGATATAACTAAAACCCTACACATGCCGGAAGAAAAAATCACCGTAACCCATCTGGCTCCGACCGATTTGGGTATAAAGTATCCAGTATCAAGTATTAAGTATGGAAACGAAAATCTTTTAATAAAGCATCATATTTTAAAGCCTTATCTGCTTTATGTAGGGGTGGCTTATCCACATAAAAACCTGGAACAGCTCGTGAAATCTTGGAAAAAATTTGAAGAAAAAAATAAAAATTTTCAACTTGTTCTAGTTGGCAAAAAAAATTATTTTTACGATCGCTTGATAAATTCCGAAATTTTTAAAAATTGTCAAAATATTGTTTTTACGGATTTTGTGCCTGATGCAGAATTGGCAATGTTTTATAAAAATGCAACCGCTTATGTTTTTCCTTCTTTATACGAAGGATTTGGTTTGCCTCCGCTTGAAGCTATGCAATATGGTGTACCAACAATTTCTACCAACTCCGCTTGTTTGCCGGAAATTTTAGGTGAAGCAGCTTTGTATTTTGATCCTCTAACTGAACAAGATATTTGTTCAAAAATAAGCCTAATTTTGACCGATACAAACATACGCCAAAAACTTATCAACAACATGCCGTATATTTTGTCTAAATATAGCCAAAAAAATACCGCTGAAACCACTTTATCGGTTTATCAAAAAATGGTATAATAAATAAAATAATAAATTCAAAATCACAAATCCCAAATTTTGTGAATTTTTTTCGGATTTCAAAAAACTGCGGTCATGAAAGATAAAAAACGAATTCAATTACGCCGTTGCCAATTTTGCAACAAACCCGGGCACAACAAAGCCACTTGTCCGGAATTTTTAATTTTGCAAAAAAACACCTTGGCTCAACCTCTTCAAAAAAATGATAAAAAAGTTCGTATTTTTTATCATGCGCCGGAACAAAAAAATTCCGACACTGTTTCCGTCCATTTACTCAATCTCCAAAAACAAAGCAGTCACTGGCAAAAAACCGAAACCGTTTCTCCAGATAATACCAACAATGAATGGGAAAAATTTTATCAAGAAATCAAAGCTCAAACAAATAAAAATTCTTATACCCCGGAGAAAACTTTTATTTTACCGGAAAAAGAAGAAATAAAAACACAAATAATAAAGCCGGAGATTAAGAAAGAAGAAGATGGTCTGGATTTTGAAAAAATTATCGCCGCCATAAAAGAAGAAAATAAGAAGCAACAAAAAACTTTTTTTAAAAAACAAAGTTCTAAACAAGTGGCTTTGAAAAAAATTGTGAGAAAACCGAGCCAACCGCTAATTTCTTTCTCTTTTTTGCAAAAAACCGATTGGAAAAGAGCTTTTGTCGCGGCAATGATTGTTTTGATTGTCGTATCCATACCTTTACAAACCAAAACTTTTTACAAAAATATCAAAACAAGCACGGAAAAAATAACCGCCAACAGTACCGAGGGTTTTATGGCTTTACAAGATTCTGCTTCGGCTATTGTTTCCGCAGATTTACAAAACGCCCAATATTCCATTACAGAAGCTTTGCAAAAATTCAACGAGGCGGTAAACGAAATCCAAAGCCATCGTATTTTACAAACTATTGCCAAAAATGTTCCCCTGGTTAAAACAGAGGTCCAAAGCCGACAAAACATAATTTTGGCCGGACAAAAATTAGCTTTGGGCAACACTTACCTTATTAAAGGCATCGTTGAGTCATCGGACAATGAGCTTTCTCCTTTAAAAAGATTAAATACTTTGGCTGAACATCTTAATTTTGCTATCCCAAATTACGAGAATGCTTTTACGGATTTAGAAAAAGTTGATTTTACCGTATTGCCGGTAGAATACCAAGCGCCATTTAAGGATTTTAAAATAATTTTTTCAGACCTATTACAAGACCTTAAAAGTATATCCGATCTCAGTAGAAATATTAATGAAATTTTTGGCGGATACGGCTCAAGGCGTTATCTGTTAGTTTTCCAAAATGAAGCCGAACTGAGACCGACCGGTGGTTTTATAGGCAGTTTTGCGGTTTTGGAAGTTAAAAACGGCGAAATAATCAGTCTGGATATCCCGCCGGGCGGATCTTATGATTTACAAGGACAACTTTCGGTTTTGGTGGAACCGCCCGCTCCACTACTACTTTCCAATAAGCGCTGGGAATTCCAAGACGCCAATTGGTTTCCGGATTTCAAAACTTCAGCTGAAAAGATGCTCTGGTTTTATCGTCATAGTCGCAGTGTAACTCTAGACGGGGTTATTGCCGTAAATTCCTCGGTACTTAAAAGATTGATAACTTTGGTCGGGCCGATTTCCGATGAACAAAGAAATTTGGTTTTAGATGAAAAAAATATTTTGACATCTTTGCAAGAAGTAGTAGAAGAAGGTGAGGAGAAGAAAATCAACAAACCCAAACAAATATTATCAGACATTGGTCCGCAAATTTTAAGTTCGTTGTTTTCTCTCAAACCGGAAAATACTTTAGCTCTACTTTTCAATCTCAATGAATCTTTGTCACAAAAAGAAATTCAAGCTTATTTTACAGCTCCTTCTCTGCAACAAACCATAGAATCTTTCAACTGGGGCGGAAGAATAATCAAAACCCCGGATGATCGTGATTATTTAATGGTTGTAAATACCAATATTCAAGGACAAAAAAGCGACGCTTCCATAAAACAAAAAGTCCATCACCAGTCTTTGATAGAAAAAGACGGCTCTATTATAAACGTGGTAACTATCACCAAAAATCACATCGGACAAAGCGGGCAAAAATTTTACGGTCAAACCAATATAGACTATATCCGTCTTTATGTTCCCGAGGGTTCGCAAATTATTTCAGCCGAAGGTTTTACTTGGCCGGATGAAAAATATTTTCGCGCACCGGCAAAAAACGCGACCAAAGATCTTGATCTGCAAAATATAGAGATAGAACTCGGATATGACGAAAATTCCGGCACTCGCATAACTCGTGAATTTGGAAAAACGGTTTTTGGCAACTGGCTTATAACCGAACCGGGAACAACAAATTCGGTGCAATTTATTTATCGTTTACCTTTCCGATTATTTAATCCCGATTCTCTTTCTGAAAAAAATAGGACTTTTACTTCTTTGATTATTCCGCAAAAAACAATTTCTCAGTACCAAATTTTGGTTCAAAAACAATCCGGCTCCAATACGTCTTTTGAATCTCAAGTTATCTATCCGGCAGGTTGGAATTCTGTTTATAGCGACGGAGAAAACAGTAACCTGGCTTTAAACGGACATTTTGTCAGCGAAACCGTTCTAAAAAATGACAAACTTTGGAGTTTGATTATGGAACAAAGCAACTAAATTCAAATTCTTATGACTCAAGAAAAAAATATTTTGGCCGCAAAAAAACCACGCAGAAAAAAACCGGATTTTTTTGATAAAGAAATAGGCGCTGCCAAACAAAAAGAAATTGCTGATAAAATAGCCAAAATCTACAAAGATCCAAACGGTCATATCCCGGAAATGCACAAGATTAAAATGCGTCGCAAAAACCCGATAGTCCGTTTTGCTTTTTTTCTGCTTTTCTTAACTTCTTTAATGGCCTTTTTTTCTTGGGCCGGGTTCCTCTATTTCCCGCAAGGAGAAAAATTTTCCGAAGAAAAAATCAGCTTGATTATTGACGGACCGACCGAGGTGGAGCTTGGCGGTACTAGCACTTACAAAATCATCATAAAAAACAATTTGGCTGTTCCTTTGAAAAAACTGACACTCAATACCAACTATCCCGATGGTTTTGTTTTTTTACAAAGCGATAAACCGGCACAAAATCTGGGGAATACCGAATGGTCTCTGTCAGATTTAGAAGCTCTCAGTGAAACTGTGTTAACTATCAGTGGAAAAACTTATGGTTCTTTGGAACAACAAGGTTCTTGGCGGGTTTTCTTTTCATATCAACCCAGCAGTCTCAACTCTCAGATGCAAAAAATCGCCACTTTAAATACCAAAGTTTCTTTAACTCCGTTTGTTTTATCTGTAAAATCTCCGGAAAAAGCCATTTATGGAACTGACACATCCATAATCTATACTCTGGAAAATAAAAATGGATATTTACCGGAAAAAATGTATTTACAATTAAGCTTGCCGGAAAAATTTTCCATTGTCTCCAGCACCCCCGGTTTGGATAAAGAAAATCGTTGGACCATCTCCCCTACCAGTAGTGATTATTTCCCTAGAGAATTCAAAATTGTCGGCAGATTTAGCGGTGAACTTGAAACCGAAGAAGGTTTTAAAGCGGTTTTAGAACTGCCAGTTTTGGCAGCCCGTCAAACTTATCAAATCGGACAAGCGGAAAATAAAATTCAACTTTCTCGCACCGCTTTTCTTTTAACTTTGGCAATAAACGGCGCTACTAATGATTTTGGCGCCAGACCCGGAGATCCTCTGAACATGACGGTAAATTTTAAAAACGCCGGCAAAACATCCCTTAAAAACGCTTCTATCGCTCTTAAATTAGACGCTCCAGCACTCAAAAGAGTTAGTATTATGGACTGGGTTGAGCTTTCCGATCAGCTTGACGGTGATATTGTCGGTAAACAAATAAACGACAATTTGCGCAACGGAACTATCACTTGGAACAAAAGCAAGTTGAAAGACTTGGGTGAGATAAAATCCAGCCAAGAAGTCAGTCTGGACCTGCGTCTACCTATCAAAGGTGCGGATAAAATAAATCTTTCTGAAATCAAAGAAAATCAGATTAAAGCAACGGCAGAAATAATATTTACCGATGAAGATAAAACTCAAAAAACTATTGCCAGCAATCCAATAACCATAACCTTGAATTCAGATTTTACTTTTGAAAAAAGAGTAGAAGTTACCAAAACAAACGATGATAAGGATAAAAGAAATTTCACCTGGATTTTACGCAATACTTTCCACCCTCTCAAAGATATAGTATTATCAGCCGAAGTTTACGGGGATGTTGAATTTATCACTTCAACCATACCGGCCGGAAAATTAAACTACGATTCCAAAGAAAAAATTATCAATTGGACTATAGACGAAATGCCCGAAAGCGTGGATGTGCTGGCCCTGCCCTTTTCTCTAATGATAAACAAAAAAAATCCTACTCAACAAGTGTTACTGTCAAAAATAAAAATCAAAGCTACTGACAAAGTAACCGACCAAATTATAACTTTTATGGGTAGCGAAACTCTCCTTTTTGAAGAAAAAACAGAGGAAGAAGACCCTTTTGCCAGATAAAATAAATAAAAAAAACAGACTCGACAACCGATCCTGTTTTTTTATTTCAAAAATTCGTCTATTTTCTTTTCTGCTTGTTTCTCGTTTTCTATCCAATGAATTCTTTCATCTTTCCTAAACCAAGTCATCTGTCGTTTGGCATAATGTCGAGTATCTGTTTGGAGCCATTCTATCGCCTCCTCCAAAGTCATCTTACCCTCGATATAATCGCGCATTTGTCTATAACCGATACCGCTCATACTGGGCAACTCCCAAGAATATTTTTGTGCCAACCTTTTGGCCTCTTGAACTAAACCGGCTTCAATCATTTTTTCACAACGCTTATTTATTCGCTCATATAAATTTTCTTTATCAACTTTTATTCCTAACTGTAAAACATCGTAAAGCGGTTTGCCTTTTTTTTGTTGTTTCAAAAACGATTCCCCGGTACTTAGCACCACTTCAAGCGCTCGAATAACCCGGCGCGGATTTTGTATATCTATTTTTTCATAAGTTTCCGGATCAATTTCTTTGAGCATTTTGATCCTTTCCTCCGCACTTTTACTTTCTAACTCTCTGCGCAAAACCAAATCCGGTTCAACTCTCGGGATTTCCAGATTATCTACAATCGCTTTGATATAAAGACCGGTTCCACCGACCAAAAAAGGAATTTTTCCTTTTTTGATAATTTCTTTAATTGTTTTTTGAGCTTGATCTTTATAATCGCTGAGTGTAAAATTTTCATCCGGGTTTATAATATCAAGTAAATAATGATTTATCCCGTCAACAATGTAGTCGGGAGTCTGTAGTCCGTAGTCCAGAGTCGGCTTGGCGGTGGCAATATCCATTTCTTTATAAATTTGTCGAGAATCGGCATTGACTATTTCACCGTTAAATTTTTTGGCCAATACAATAGCCAAATCGGTTTTACCGCTGGCGGTCGGACCGCAAACAACGATTAATTTTGGAAGTTTATTTTTCATAATATTATCATTATACCAATTATATTTTTTTCGTCAAAAAAACCGACCTCTACATAAGGTCGGCATAATTTAACTGTCTTTGTAAATGTTGTTAAGAAAAATCGCCTGAGCGTTTTCCTGCCCTTCTTTTTCTTTGAGCATTTCAAATGCTCTATGACGATAATATTCACAATAACGAATAATCATCCCCAGATTATCCCGAGTGGGATACTTTTCCAAAAGACGCTTAGCAGCTTCTTGGCGCGGTTCTTTGCTAGCATTTCGCAATATATGACGAAGTGCTATCTCATCGCAGTTTTTCCGAATCAACATCTCTTCGGCAACTATCCTGTTTTTAAAATTTAACTCGTCCGATAAAGCAATTAGGTCTTTTATCGACAAGTCATCTACCTTGAGACTTTTTACTCTGCTCTCTAAAACAGCGAACTTTTTATTTCCTTTTTCCGGCATTTATCACCCCCCTGTTGTTTAATGTACTATCAAAACAATAGCATAAAAAAACACTTTGGTCAACGACGCATCCTTGATTAAAAAGCGTCAAAAGAATATACTAAATTTATAATTAATTTATCAAATAACTTATGAAAAAAGCATCTTTCTTCATTTTACTTTTATCCGCATTTTTTATCGCCGGGTGTTTTAGACTAACAGTTGAAAAACCCTATCCGCTACCGGGGGTTATAGAACAACAATATTATGAAACTGCGGATTTGAAAATAATCCTTTTGAAACCCTTTGCAATAAAAGACGAGAATGGGACCGTAACTCTTTCTCACACGGTAGAAACTTTTCTTCATACGGATTTTTGTGATTTCAAGGGCGATTCTCTGCCAACCACTACTTTCAAAGACCTTACTATCAAATTTTCTTTTACTACTCTATCGCTTGATAGAGCTCTGACAAAATTTGGCGGAGAATATCTAAAAGAGTTTGTGAATACCGACGGCACTATAAAAGAAGAAACCGGATTTTTGGAAAAAACAAAAATCGGAGACCGCGAAGGATATAGATTAACACAAGGAGTTGAAGGGTGTGGCCATGATCAATATTATTTCCCAACTGAAAACGGTGTTTTGATAGTTCAAAAAAACTTTGTTCCCGAACTAACTAATCTTAATCCGCAAAAAGAAAAATTTTCTTCTATCCCCGGGGTTATATTACCCGATGAGGCTAATGAATTGTTTGAAAAAACGGTAAAATTTACCGAGGTGAAATAAAAAACCGCGGTTTGGTACCGCGGATTAACTGTTTAGTTGTGATGATGTTCTATCACCTCCTCCAAGGCGTAGAAATTTTTATGCTTGGAAATAAAGTCTTTGATTTTTGCGTCAAATTCTTTTTCCCCGCATTTATCAACTACAACTATCTCGTTTTTTTCATATTCGGAAAGAATCTTTTCTGCCATTTCCAAGGGTATGGTCTCCCCGCTTTTTAATTTAGGAAGCCCAAGTTGGTTCACGGCAAAAACCGGTTCAAAATTTTCTTTGACATTTGAAAGATGAAAACGACCTTCCAAAACTTCAAAGAATTTTTTTCTTCCGGCTTGATATCTGTCTTCTTTCCAAAAGCATTCGGTTCCGACCTCAAAAGTGATAAAAATTACTTTTGTCATTTGTCACCCCCGTTTGAAAAAGTTTTATTCAAAGAACAGACTACTAATTTACTCCTTCGCAATATTTTTGTCAAAAACAAAGCCCCGACAAAATCCGCGGGGCTTACAGCTCTTCACCCTCTATTTTTCCTCTGAAAACGGATTTCAACAGAAATGTTTTTCCGTTTTCAAAAAAAATGATTTCTATCGGGTGATTATCTTCTCGCATAATCTCTGCCAGAAACAGAATTTTCTGGTTTATTTCCAAAGATTCATGCGCTTGGACAACCACACCGACAACCTCAGAATTCCTGTCTCGGAAATAATCTCCGAGTACTTTGGAGGGCTGGGTATTTGGAGGAAGCGAAATATGTCTGATGACAATTTCAATTTCCTCTTTCACCCCAAACCTTTCTCTGAACCTTTCCAAAAAATAGCCGACATAGTCACGATACTTCGAACTACACCAGGTTTTTGTCGGATCGGAAAAGGTGATTAAAATCAACCTTTTCATTTTCTCCTCCCTTTATTTTTATTATTAATGTACTATTTAAATTACATCATAATATAGCATAAAAAGCCAGTTTTGTCAATCGGTCTTCGTCCGCCAGATAGCGGACTACGCCCGACAAGTCCTCTAAATAAAAAACCGCGGGTTTTAACCGCGGAAGTAAAATCTATTTTGAAATAAACTTTACATAAACTTTTTTGGCGGACCAATTATCTCTGGCGCGCTTTCGCAAATTTTCTGAAACCCTATCTTTGCTTTTGTAATTTCTTTCTCATGTTTAGGAGAATTGATCTTTTCTTCTTTTTCAGGAAAAATAACTTCTTCCCCTTCAAAATAACTTTTCCTGATCCCTGTAACTTTTACAAAACCTTTTTCGGTTTTATAAAGCATGGTGGCGTTTTCAGGAAACCGACTTACCTGTTTCCATATTTCTTCATCAATTTCCTTTTTACCACAAGCCATGATGAAAAAATCATCTGGCTCTTCTTTTTTGATGTTTTCCTCCAAAAGGGATTCTAAATGAAGATTCGGGTTTTTTATCCTTGCTTCGTCACTTGGAAATAAAGAGCCGATTGTCAGAATCTTTCTTTCTACATTATGATATTTCATAATACCATCATCACCAAGATTACAAATAAAATTGAACGATGTGCTTTTGACTACAACTTCATAAAATCCTTCGTCTTCAATGCTTTTCCCTTCAAAATACTCTCTAAAAAAAACAACGATTGCTTTCATTTTCCTTCTCCTTTTTATATAAATTGATAAAGATCTACCTTTAAACTAACATAAACAATCAAAAAAGTCAATTACCAAAACCCCGCCAAAAGCAGGGTTTTAATCTTTTAAATTTCTTGAATCTCTTAAATCTATTAAATTATTTCTCCCTTGAGTATCCATTTCTCCGCAAAATTTATTTTCACTTTTATCAATTTCCCAATCATTTTTTTATTTCCCAAAAACTGCACCATTTTCATTTCACTACTATTCCCTGTACAAATCTCCCTCTCCACCCCACCCTCCTCTCGGGCAGAGGAGGGAGATTGACAATCATCTACCAATACTTCCACTACTTGCCCTAAATATTTTTGGTTTTTACGCAAAACTATTTCTTCCATCAAATCCTGTAATACTCGCCAACGACGTTTTTTCTCTGCAATTTCCACATCATCTTTATAAATTTTCGCCGCTACCGTTCCACTGCGCTGACTGTACATAGCAAGATACGCAATATCAAAATCACATTGTTTATACAAATCAACCGTTTGTTCAAATTGTTTTTTAGTTTCCGAGCAAAAACCAACAATAATATCCGTACCAATGGCAATCTCGGGTTTTTGCGCGCGAATTTTTTTGATTAATTTTATAAATTGTTCGCGCGTATATTTGCGATTCATTTTCTTGAGTATTTCATTATCCCCCGCTTGCACCGGCAAATGAAGATAGTTCACCATTTTGGGCAAACTCAACGCTTTAACTTGATAATCATCAAAATGTTGTGGATCTGGAGCGGTATAAAAAATACGAAAATCGCCCGGTATATTATTTATCTCCCAAAGCAAAGCCGCAAAATCGTTTTTCTCCCTCTCCCCCTTCGCCCCCTCTCTGGCAGAGGGGGAAAATATATTTTCTTTTTTATAATTTTCCGGGTCAGGCGCGCGATAATTATTGACTACTTGCCCAAGCAAGGTGATTTCTTTGGCGCCTTTTTTCACCGCTTTTTTAATTTCTTGCAAAATATCTTTCACTGGTCTGTTTTTTTCTCTGCCCCGAGCATAAGGCACTACGCAATACGAACAAAAATTATTACAACCAATTTGAATAGTGATAAAAACTTTGTAATCAAGCTCTCTTTTTGGGTCAATATTCCAATACTGTCCGACATCTTCAAATTTCAGTTTGAACCAGTCAGGTTGAAGTTCGCGCAACCATACCGGCAATTTAGGAAGATCAATGATCGGAAAAAACAGATCCGCGCTGGGAATTTTTTTTCGCAATCGTCCGTCCGTATCTCGCCCCGGCATACAACCGGTTACGGCAAAAATCAAACTTGGTTTTTGTTTTTTCAATTTCAAAATCTTCCTGTTTATCCCGCTGGTCCTGTCTTCGGCCATTTGACGCACGCTACAGGTATTTACCAACACCACATCCGCCTTTTCCAATACCGGCGTTTCTTTCATACCAAGAGACGCCAAAAGCGCCCCAGCGCGCTCTGAGTCGTTTTTATTCATTTGACAGCCAAAAGTGATGATGTGATAGTATTTAGCCATAATCTAGAGCATTTTAGCGGTTTTTTGTGGATTTGGCAACTAGCAACAAAATTGACATTAATTTTAATAACTACTAGGATATAATTAGTACTTTATACACAAAAAAGGAGGAAAAAATGGAGAAGCAAAAGTTGAACTTCTCTTTTAACGAAAAAGACAAACAAGAGTCTTATTGCAAAAAATGCGGAATGCACACCACACACCACACCGGACTGGCGTGGAACCATGATACCAGTCTGTATCTCAGTGTACTCCGCTGTGAAAAATGCAAAAAAATTCTTAAGAAGAAGATTGATTACGAATCCTTCAAAGAAGCAAAGACTCTCGCCAAGCTTCCTTCCTAACCGCCCCCCTGTGGGCGGTTTTTTTATAGGTTGGACATCCTTGACAATTTTATTTTTTTATTGTATAATCTTCCTGGTCCTTTTTTATAAAACACTTTTCTTAGGAGGAAAAAATGCGTGACAGTGATCGTCGCTATCCGCCACAAACCCCCTATCATGGATACTGGGTGGAAAAAAAATTCTGCAAAGGAAGATGTCAGACTGAGACAGATCACTTTCAAGGAGTAACTTGGGAAAATGGTGCCAGTGAAAAACAGATAACCTGTGTTGTCTGCGGGCACACTGAAAAAAACCCTATTCCTTGGAAGGAGTGTGTTCGTTTGGCTCCCAGAGCCGCTTTGGAAACTTTGGACACATAAAAACCCCACAAGTTCTTTTACTTTAATCCGCCCTTTTTAGGGCGGATTTTTAAATTCCCCTCAAACCTTGACATTTGAAATAAAAGAAGTAAAATTCATATGTTCTTTATTATTTTACCCAAACACAGGAGGACTTCTATGGGTGCACAACAGACAATACTTTTTCTGGATGAAGCAAGAGAAAGAAAAGATGCGAAGAAAAAAAAACACGAAAAAGAAAAAATGGACAAGAAAGAAATGATTATCTCCATGGCCAAAGGAAAAAATCCTAATCTTCCAGCTTTCCTTCTGACGGCTGGATATCCGATTTATGACCTAATGACTGATGAAGAAAAAAATGAGGTCTGGAAAAATATTTCCCACAAAACGGATTTTCTCATTGAACTTGTTCAGAAAAATCATGCGGATGTGTTTCCCAACAAGGCTTTTTCCTTGTATTTTTTATCCCGTTTTTGGAACAAATTGACGGACGCGAAATCGGTTTTTTTGGTCAAAAGCCAGTATTATCGCGACGGAATGAAAAAGTTTCTTTCTTCGGAAAAATACCGTGGAACTATCACGGAAAAAATCGGAAAGGAACTGTACAAAGAAGCCGTAAAATCCATCGGCGAATAAAAAAGCACCTTACCAAAAGAGCGCCTCCCGGCGCTCTTTTTTTATCCGCCTTCACCCCTTCGGAGTTACGGACAGATTTCGTTATATTATATTTTGAATGGAACTCATTTTCTTTCTTTTACTTCTCCCAAAATCTTTTCAATAAATTTTTCTTTACTCATTTTTTCTTGTTTTTCCACCCCCCTGATTCTGATCATCCAATCTTCGCCGCTAAGTTCTTTATCGCCCACCGCGATAATATAAGGCACTTTTTGTTTCACGGCTTTGCGAACTTTGTTACCAAGTGTTTCATCCGCTTCATCGCTTTCCACTCGTAAACCAAGCTCAATCAACTCGGCTCTGATTTTTCTCGCGCCTTCTACATGTTTTTCACTCACCGGTACGAGCATAATTTGTGTCGGTGCCAACCAAACTGGAAAAGCTCCGGCATAATGTTCTATGAGCAAGCCGATAAATCTCTCAAACGAACCAAATAGCGCGCGATGTAACATATACGGACGTTCTTGTTCGCCTTTATTATTTACGAAATTCATATCAAAGCGTTCCGGAATATTAAAATCAAACTGCAAAGTAGAGCATTGCCAGAGCCGGCCCAAACAATCTTTAATTTTGAAATCCAATTTCGGACCGTAAAAAGCGGCTTCACCAAGTTCTTCGGTAAAGTTTAATTTCTTTTCTTTGGCAACTTTACGCAAAACACTTTCCGTCAATTCCCAACCCTCGTCGCTACCAACATATTTTTCTTTATCATTTGGATCACGCAAAGACAAGAATACTTGTACATCATCAATGTTGAAACCAAACGATTTATAAATAAACAAAATAAAATCTATCACTCTTTTGAGCTCTTCTTCTACTTGTTCTTTGGAACAAATAATATGCGCATCATCTTGAGTAAAACCGCGCACGCGAGTCAAACCCGATAACTGACCTTTTTTCTCATGACGATAAACTGTGCCACATTCCGCCCAACGCAGAGGAAGTTCGCGATAAGAATATGGACGATTTTTGAAAATCTGCACATGAAACGGACAGTTCATGGGTTTGAGCAAATAAGTTTCATGCTCTTTGGCTTCTTGATTGTTTTGACTTTCTTTGAGTGTTTGCCCGACCTCCAGTGGCGGATACATACTATCATTATAAAATCCCCAATGTCCGCTAGTTTCCCAAAGCGCTTTGTTGCCAATGTGCGGGGTGCGTACCAATTCATAACCATCAAGCAAATGATGCTTATACCAAAATTCTTCAATCACTCGCCAAACTATCGCGCCCTTGGGATGCCACAGGGGCAAACCCAAACCAACCATCTCATCAATATGAAATAGATCCAACTCCTTGCCCAGTTTGCGATGATCTCGTTTTTCCGCTTCTTCCAACAAAAACAGATAATCATCCAACTCTTTTTGTTTGGCAAAACAAACGCCATAAACTCTGGTCAACTGCGGATTTTCGCTTTTACCGCGCCAATAAGCACCGGCCAGTTTAGTTAGCTTAAAAACACCGATTTCTTTGGTAGATTTCAAGTGCGGACCACGACAAAGGTCTATAAAATTACCGGTTTGATAGATAGTGACTTTATCTATATTTCCGCCAATCTCAGCCAATTCTTCATCATTGATTTTGGTCGTACCTTTGGTTTTGAGATCATTTAACAGCTCTACTTTGTAATCTTGGCCCATTTGTGCAAACTTTTCCATAGCTTTGTCAAGGGTCACCTCTTGACGGGAAAATGGCAAATCTTGTTTTTGCAGATCCTTGGCTTTGTCCTCTATTTTTTGTAAATCTTCTTCTGTTATCGGCACACCAAAATCAATATCATAATAAAACCCGTTTTCAATCATAGGGCCTACACCAAATTTAGCTTTAGGATAAAGCTCGGCTACAGCCGCGGCCACCAAGTGCGCACAACTATGACGCATAATTGAAATATCTAATTTCATATGTGAATATTATTTAATTTATACTAATATACGAATTGTACTAATTATACGAATGGAATACGAATATATTCGTATTGAGTATTAGTATAGCATTAGTATCATTCGTACCATTAGTATATTGGTATGTTTTAAAATAAAAAACCGACACCTCAAAAACAGAGGTATCGGGGTCCTTAAAAATTTAGGACGGTTCCACCCGTATTTTTCACTTTTTCTAAATTGTCGTTTCTCCAAAGAGTGGTACCATGACACTGTCACGTCTGGGCTGGTTCTTTTGACTAGCAATCAAAATTATAACAATTCCCCAAAAAAAGTCAACCACAATGTAAAAAGTGATAAAAAAACCGCCCTAAATAGGACGGTTAAAGTATTTTAGACAAGATCTTCTTCGATAAAACCCCGAAGAACAGCGGCGGAATTATAGTGATGGTGTTTTTCGTAATCGGTCACAAAAGATTCAAAACAGCCTTTGAACCCCTTGAGATCCACGCCGAACTTTTCCGCCAGCATTTTGAAATTGCACAAAGTTCTCTTGGTGCTTTCGGAAGATCTGGTAACTTCTTCACGAAAACGTTCTGTATATTTGGCCGTCAATTCAAACGCTTCCGGAGAACCCGGCTTGATTTCCAAGTTGCGTAAAAGACCAAGTAGGTCCTCAAGAGCAATCTCATCGCAGAAATTCTGTTGAACCAGGGCGTTTAAAACCGCCTTGTTGACCGAGAAATCGTCAAACTCTTTTTTGAAAAGCCGGAGAAGTTCATTGGCTTTGGACAGATCGTTTTCCGGTTCCAGTAAAATAATACATTCAAGGGACCAGGAAAGAAACTCTTTTTCTTCCGCCGGAGTAAACCGGTAATGCTTGTCCAGATAAGCCTTTATGTTTTCTCTTTTAAAAAAAGGAAAGACATTGAGGCTCGGGAGAGAGTTCGGGTCATGCTTTTCAAACAATTGCCGCGCGCCAAAATAAGGCGCGATTTGAGAAGTCATTCTTTGTTCCATTTTTTCCTCCGAAAAAACGTTAATAAATCATCTAATATTTAAAGAACCTTATCTTTGAAAAAAGACATTTTATTTTAGCCAAAAAAATACCTTTTGTCAATATAATCCCCATGTTGATAATTTAACCGAGAAAAATTTCCCCATTTTAGCCAAAATATGCTATAATAATATTGTTCCAAAAGAATGTGCTTTTTTTGTGTTTTTGGGATTTATTTGCCTTAGTTAAAACCTGCCTCAAACGAACTATTTTAAGGGATTAATTGGGCGAACTTTCAACTTTCAACTTTTAACTTATAACTTTTATGTACGAACCAAGTTATCGCGAAGCTTTAAAAAACGCTTTTATCCTTGTTTGGAAAAATAAATCTTTTTGGATTTTCGGTATTTTGGCCGCACTTTTTGTCAGCCCTTTTGGATTGGGCGGTTTTTACGGACAAATATTTTTGACCGGTTCCGAAACTATTCGTTTCAGTCATTTTCCTTGGATGGGATTTTATAATCTACTCGCTCACAGCTCGGCGGCTGATTTTGTTTCCGCAGTTTGGCTACTTGAGATTATTTTGGCTATTTTCATAATTATAGTTTTTGTTTCCGTTTGTGCTCAAACTTCGCTCATTATCAACACTTGCGAATATTACAAAAAGAAGACGCATTCCAAGTTATCCGATACTTGGCACAAAAGTTACAAATATTTTTGGAAAATACTAGGCTTTGATTTATTACGTAAAATAATTTTGATCTTAATGACCGCTTTTAGCGCCGGTGTTTGGTTTTTGGGAACAAGCAATAACCTGCCAACCAAGGTCTTTCTGATTTTGTCTTTTATCATCGCTATTTTTATCATGCTTGTTGTGACCGCCGTTTCTATCTACGCTTCTGGCTACGCAGTCATTGATAATAAATCTTTTGGCGAGAGTCTGAAAAAAGGCGCTTTGCTTTTCAAGGATCACTTTTTGGTTTCTTTTGAAATAAGCTTGATAATGTTACTATTGGATTTGGTATTAGCCTCTTTGATTTCCACAGTTATTGTCTTATCTTTTATTCCGGCTACTATCCTGTGGTTCTTGGCCGGACTGGTCAATAGTATTTTCTTGTTAAACCTAGGGATAATTTTGAGTATTTTAACTATCACGGTTTTGATAATCATTATCGGCGGTTTTTACAATGCTTTTAATACCGGTACTTGGATGTATCTTTTTATGAAGATGCATCACAAAGGTATTTTTTCCAGTATCGGCCATCTTTTTATTAAACTTTTTCAAAAATAATTATGTCCGATTTTCAATCCATCAACGAATTGATGAAAAAGGGGGGTACCAAGAAAAAAAGCGATGATGTTCAAGAGCAATTATCGCAAAAAATAAAAACCATCCGTCAAAAAGGCAGAGAAGAAGATACGGAAAAAAAGGCCAAAGAACTCGGTCTGCCTTATATCAACCTTTACGGATTCCCTGTTTCCGCAGAATCATTGCGTTTGATCCCGGAGAGCGTCGCTCGTGAAAAAAATCTGATTTGTTTTTATTCACTACCGGACAAAATCAAGCTGGCAGTTACGGATTTGGACGATTCACTCAAAGAATACGCTTATCAACTGGGTGAAAAAGGTCACGCAGAAACAGAGATTTATCTCATCTCACAAAATAGTTTGGACTATGTACTCAAACTCTATGCAAATCTCCCGGTCATCAAACCGGTTAGTAAAGAGATTAATATTACCGAAGAAGAGCTCAATAAATACCAGGTAGAGATGAATAACATCCAGTCTCTGGAAGAAAAATTCAAAAATATCAATATTACCGATATTTTGACTTTGATTATTGCCTCTGCCCTCAAACTAAACAGCTCAGATATTCACGTAGAAGCCGAAGAAAAAGGCATTGCCGTGCGCTATCGTATTGATGGAGTACTCCACGATGTCGCCAATTTACCGATAGAGCAATGGAAGCGTTTTGTTTCTCGTATCAAATTATTAGCCGCGCTTAAAATAAATATTACCGACAAACCGCAAGACGGACGCGTCACTTTGAAACTCCCTTCCGGTAATATTGATGTCCGTGTTTCCACCATGCCAACCACTTATGGCGAGAGCGTGGTAATGAGAATTTTATTTTCCGGTAGCAAAGGTGTTACTTTTGACGACTTAGGTTTTTACGGTGATTCTTATGAAAGACTAAAAAGAGAAGTAGAGAGACCAAACGGTATGATTATCACTACCGGTCCGACAGGCTCTGGTAAAACAACTACGCTTTACGCTATTTTACGCACTCTCAATAAACCAGGAGTAAAGATTATCACCTTGGAAGATCCGGTGGAAATCAAAATGGAAGGCGTCAATCAAAGCCAAGTTGATCCAAGTCGCGATTATACTTTTGCCAAAGGTTTACGCAGTATTTTGCGCCAAGATCCCGATATTTGTATGGTTGGAGAAATCCGTGATTTGGAAACCGCTGAAATTGCTATTCAGGCCGCCCTGACCGGTCACTTGATGCTATCCACCATTCACACCAACAGCGCTTCTGGGGCATTACCTCGTTTCCTTTCTATGGGTGTTAAGCCTTTTTTATTAGCCCCGTCACTAAATGCTATTATCGGTCAACGTTTAGTTCGTCGTACCTGTCCCAAATGTATTGAAGAAATAAAAATAGACGATGAAAAAATGACTCGGGTCAAAGAGCAACTGGAAAAATTACCGGAAAACGAAAAAAATAAAATAGATTTTGATAATTTGAAATTTTATCACGGTAAAGGTTGTGAAGCTTGCTCGGGTTTGGGTTATAAAGGCCGTATCGGCATTTATGAAATATTTACCATGAACAAAGAAATAGAAGAAATCATTTTGACCGGCCAAACCAGTGAATATGCTATCCAAGAAATTGCGGTAAAAAATGGGATGGTTACAATGGTGCAAGATGGCATACTCAAAGCACTCAACAAAGTCACGACTGTAGAGGAAGTGTTCCGTGTGACTGAGTAGTCAACTTATTGCAAAAATGGTATACTATATTAAAGAATAAATTCATTTATTTATTTTCGTAATTTCGCCCGCCTGCCATTCGCCTTACGGCTCCAGGCCGTTGGCGGGCAGGTATACTTTCGTAGTTCGTACGTAATTTTAAATATTAAATTTTAAATGTTAAATAACTTTAATATGTACGCTCATCGCCTTTCTACCAAACCGGCTCATGAACCGCCGGTAAAAACTTATCGAGTTATTGCTTTCTCCTTTTTGGCATTAACCGTAATATTGTTGGCTATTGTGATTTTTTCCGCTTTGAAAAAAACCGAAATTACCATTATCGCCAAAGAAAGTAAAAAAACAATCAATATTTCAATAAATGCGATGAAAGAAAAAAGCGGAGAAAAATCAGTAGCTGCTATCGTCACCACCACCAAATTTTATCTGAGCGAAAATTATTCACCAACCGGTGTCAAAACAGTAGAAGGCATTTCCAAAGGCGAAGTAACCCTGTACAACAATACTTCCGAAGTTCAAATCTTGGTCAAAACCACTCGCCTACTTTCTCCGGATAATGTGCTTTTCCGTTTGGAAGATAGGGTGACTATCCCGGCTCGCGGACAAATAACCGCCAAAGTTTATGCCGATCAAAACGGAGCTGCTAGCGATATCGGGCCAACCAAATTTACTATTCCCGGACTTTCTACAGATAAACAAAAAGTGGTTTATGCAGAGAGTTCCAAACCTATGAGCGGCGGTAGCGGTAAAATCGGTATGGTTTCTGAAACAGACATTTCGGCCGCCAAAAATGATTATAAAGAAAAAGTAAAACAAGCTTATCTCAAACAAATCGGGGAAACAGAGCTTTGGGCGGATATGAAAATCATCACCGTAACCGAGAGCAATCCTGCCTCTTCACACAAAGCTGGTGAAGAAACCGGCACTTTCACACTTTCAGGAACCTCAACTCTCGTCGCGGTTTATTTCGCCAAAAAAGATTTGGAAGAAATATTAAACAAAGAAATAGGCAAATCTATAGATGATAATTCTGAAAAAATACTTTCCTTTTCCGGCGAACCTGTCGTCACTGTGGCTTCTACCGATCTGGTAAAACAAACAGCCGATTTGACCGTAGCTCAAGAAACTCTGGTAACTCTCAATGCCGAAGCCAAAAGTTTGGATAAATCCAATTTTGCCGGTAAAGAAAAAAGTGAAATAGAAAGATATGTTGTGAGCTTACCGCATGTCACCGGAGTTAATGTAAAATTCTCCCCTTCTTGGAGTGATACCGCTCCAAGCTCGGCGGATAAGATTAAAGTGGTGGTGAAGAATGTAAAATAGTCTTCAGACTACAGATTACGGGACTACTGTCATTGCGAGTGAAACGAAGCAATCCCACTGGTTATAAATTGGACTTCGGACTACAGACTACTGACTACAAAAAAACTCGATCATAATTGGTCGAGTTTTGTTTTTTTCTGTATTAAAAAAGACCGGTGTGCCGGTCTTATATTTAAGATTCTTCTTCATCATCTTCATCAAAGATTTCCACCTCACCTTGTCTTTCCACCTCCTGAATATTGGTAGCTTTTTTCTTTTTACAAACAGAACAAGTCCAGACAATCCTGCCAATTCTCGGGTCTTCTTCAAAACGGAAATGTTGTGTACTCTTTTGACAACGAGTGCAAAACAAATCTATTTTGTTTTCTGTAAATCCTATCAATAGATCCATGTTTGCCTCCTTTTATTTGTTTTTAATAAAGAACAATTTATTATAGGAGTAAAGTTTGTGTTTTGTCAATATATCAGTCTTCGGTCTTCAGACTACAGACTACAAAAAACCGCCCTTGCGAGCGATTTTTGTTTTGTCATTCCCGCGGGCCAAAGGCCTCCCTTTGGGAAACGCGAAGAATCCAGTGGTAATATATAATTTTAACTTTCCTGGATCCCTGCTTTCGCAGGGATGACATATTTACAGTTTCCATACTTAATACTAAATACTTAATACTAACTACCAAAAAACCGCCCTTGCGAGCGATTTTAATGTCATTGCGAGACCCGGAGGGACGCTTAGCGTTCCGAAGGGTCGTGGCAATCCCACTGATTACTGAACTTCGTGGGATTGCTTCGTCTCCGCCACCCGCCAACTGGCGGAGGCGAATCCTCGCAATGACATTTGTTTGCTTTATTGCTTTACAGCTTTACTGCTTACTAGCTTATCCCAAAATATCTTTTATCTCTTCTTGTTCAATTGTTTCTTTTTCCAAAAGCACGGCAACCATTTCTTCCAATTTATCTCTTTTGCTTTCCAAAATCTCTCGCGCTTTATTTTGCGCTTCATTTATAATTTTGATAACTTCTTCATCTATTTTTTCGGCAGTCTTGTCACTGTAATCTTGTTGCTCATGAATTTCTTTACCCAAGAATATCATCTCTTCTCTTTCACCAAACGTTCGCGGACCAAGTTCACTCATGCCATAACGAGTTACCATGTCTTTAGCCACTTTGGTGGCATTTTTCAAATCCGATGAAGGACCGGTTGAAATCTGATCTTCACCATAGATCATCTTTTCTACTACATAACCACCCAAAGTCATCGCGAGTTCATCTTTAAACTGCGCCAGAGTATAATAATGTTTATCCTCAGTCGGCATCTTGAGCGTATATCCTCCGGCTTGTCCGCGAGAAATGATAGAAACCTTTCTAACCGGATCACAATTTGACAAAGAATGACCGACAATAGCATGTCCGGCTTCGTGATAAGCGGTCATCTTTTTGTCTTTATCGCTTATCACCCTACTTTTGCGTTCCGGTCCAAGCATTACTTTTTCAATACTTTCCAAGATTTCTGTTTCTGTAATTTTTTTGAGATTACGACGCACAGTCAAAATAGCCGCTTCGTTTAACAAGCTTTCCAAATCTGCTCCGGAAAATCCAGGAGTGCGTTCGGCAACTTTACGCAAAGAAACATCTTTGATGAGAGGTTTGTTTTTAGCATGAATTTTGAGAATTTCTTCTCTATCTTTGATGTCAGGCATATTCAAAACTACACGACGATCAAAACGGCCCGGACGAAGTAGCGCCGGATCCAAAACATCCGGACGATTGGTAGCAGCCATTACAATAACACCGCTGTTTGGTTCAAAACCGTCCATTTCCACTAAAATTTGATTTAGTGTTTGTTCACGTTCATCATGTCCTCCACCAAGACCTGTCCCGCGACGACGACCCACAGCATCAATCTCATCGATAAATACAATAGCTGGAGCAGCTTTTTTGGCTTTGGCAAATAAATCACGCACTCGAGAGGCTCCTACCCCTACAAACATCTCTACAAACTCAGATCCTGACATATGGAAAAACGGCACATTGGCTTCACCAGCCACTGATTTAGCCAATAATGTTTTACCGGTACCCGGGGCTCCCATCAAAAGCACACCTTTGGGAATTTTGGCACCCATATCGGAAAACTTTTTTGGACTTTTTAAGAATTCCACTATTTCTTGTAACTCTTCTTTGGCTTCACCGGCTCCGGCAACATCCGCAAATGTTTTACGATTTTTATCACGCGGATTTACCATGCGAGCGCTACTCTGACCAAAGCCCATAGCTTTATTATTTACCCCCTGCACCCCGCGACTCATAAAATAAAAGAATCCGATGATGATAAGCAATGGCAATAATATCGGTAAAATAAAATTTATCGCCCAAAATTTGACCGAGCTTTCATCTTTGATTTCCACTTCCAAACCGGCTTTGGCTTCTTCACTGACACTGTAATTTTTCAAAATATCACCAAAGGATTCTCCGGCTTCTTTTTTTACTTCTTGCGGTCTGGCATTTTCATCCTTGAGATCTATCTTGAGCAAATTTCCTTCTACCACCACTTTTTTAACCTGACCTTGATTTATCTGCTCAATCAAACGACCTATCCCGATAGTTTCCGGTTTTTTGTTTTCATCTTGTTGGAAAATACTCAAAACCGCGGCTACAACCAACAAACAACAAAAAATAATAATGAAATTTTTGAAAAAATCTTTCATAAATAAAAGTTTTTATAATAATTTAGAGTATTTTAATAATATAATAAATATGGGAAAAAATCAACCGGGCTTCGTTAAAGCTACACCCGGCAAGCCCTAGGCTTCGCTAAAGCTACGGACGAACATAATACAGGGATGACATATTTACAGTTTCCATACTTAATACTAACTACCAAAAAACCGCCCTTTCAGGCGGTTTTTTATTTAATCAGATTATTCTTTTGTCTCTTCCAATTTCTCCTCTTTCACTTCCTCTTTTTCTTTCTTTTCTTTTTTCGCTTTTTTCTCAGATTTTTCCTCTTTGTCAGCTTTTTCTTCCTTTTTAGCTTTGCCTTTAACTCCGGCTACGCGCAAACCGAGACGATGTTCGGTTGGTTCTAGAGAGACAACAGTAAAATCCATTTCCGTACCGATTTGGAATTTACTTTGGATGTTAGCAATCGGCTCATCGGACAATTCAGAAACATGGGCCAAACCATGGATATCTTTGTCCAAACCGATCATCAAACCAAACGGTTCAATTTTCAAAATTTTACCTTTTACTGTATCACCAATTTTATATTTATCTTTTACCAATTTCCAAGGATCTTCAATCAAGCGTTTCATGGAAAGATAGATTTTGGAATGATCAAGTTGGATGATCTGAGCTTGAACTCTATCTCCAACTTTGAGCAAATCTTTTGGATGATCAATACGTTGCCAAGCAATTTCAGAAATATGAATAAGACCTTCCAGTCCTTGACCAAATTTGATGAAAGCACCAAAAGAAGTGAGAGCGGAAACTTCACCGTCAACCGTATCGCCGACTTTATAAGCCTCTAAAACCGCTTTTTGAGCATCATCCCAAACGCTTTTTTCAGAAACAATGAGTTTTTCATCATTTTCATCAACATCAATTACTTTAACTTCCAAATCTTTACCAATGAGCTCTTGAAGTTTTTCCAAAATTCTATTTTTATCTCCGCCCATTACTCGCGGATAATGATCCGGATTGAGCTGAGATACCGGCATGAAACCGGCGATAGCGCCGACTTGCATCATGATACCGCCTTTATTGGCAGCCAAAACTTTGGCTTTGATGGTAATGCCTTCTTTCATCCATTTGCGTAGATTATCCCAAACACGTTGCATGCCGGCAACTTTGAAAGAAAGCTCCATTTCACCGTTTTCGTTTTCCAAATCAATGACGGTCCCCTCTACTTCGTCCCCGGGTTTTAAATTGGCGTATTCTTGAGATTCGGCAAACATCTCCGCACCACGAACAATGGCGGTAGTAACACCTTCTACATCGATACGCACTTCTCCTTTATCAACGGAAAGAATTTTTCCTTTGACGATATCTCCAACTTTCGGGAAAATCGTCAGATTTTCTGCCAAAAGCGTCTTAAAATCTTTGTTTGACATATAATAAAAACAAAAAAATTCTCTTATCCCTTCTGCTTTTTTTATTTGCAGACAGAGTGTTAATCTCTAAATTGGATTAACTTGTTTAATTGAATTTTGAAGTATTATACACAGACCATCCAAACTTGTCAAGAGTTGGCTAATTTTAGCCATTTTTTACCCACATTTTACCCCTTGCGGAGGTGTATGAATTATGATAAAATAAAGGCGTTATTTAATCATATATTTTATGCATATCAACTGGCTCGGACAAACTTGTGTCAAACTGCAAACCAAAAATCTCAAAGATGAGGATATCGTGATTATTATTGATCCTTATAAACCGGAAAAAGGTGATTTTCCCCGTAATTTTTCTCCAGACGTAGTCTTATATAGTAAAACCGCCAAAGATTCGGTCACCATTTCCGATTCCGCTTTTATCATAGAAACACTTGGCGAATATGAAGTCAAAGACAATATGATCTATGCATTGGCCGCCAATGACCAAGAGATGATTTTCAAAATTTCCGCCGAAGGCATGAATATTGTCCATCTGGGCAATGTCAAAGAAAAAATTTCCGAACATATCATAGAAAAACTCGGCACTCCTGATATTCTTTTTTTACCGGTCGGCAACGGAGAAAAGTCTCTTGATCCCAAAAAAGCTCGCGAAGCTGTTTCCATATTAGAACCTCGTGTTATCATCCCGATAGCTTACCAATGTGATACCGATCCCAAAGCCCTGCCCGTAGAAAGTTTTCTCAAAGAAATCGGGCTCAAACCTGAAATTACGGAGAAAAAAATTATCATCAAGAAAAAAGATTTACCGCAAGAAGACACCAAAATTTTTGTCTTAGAAAAAAATTACTAGTTTATGCCTAAGAAAAAAGGCGCCCTAAAAGAAGAAGCGGAAAAAAAATCTTCGGAGGATTTGGAAAAATTCGTCACTTTTTTTGAACACCAAAATTCCAAAGATTCAGCCAAAAAACTATTATGGTTTGGTGTCGGCTCTATTACTGTCGGGCTTGTTGTTTTTTTTGCCTACACCACTCAACTACAGATCAACGCTTTCAACTGGGATAAAGCTACACTAGACATAAAAAATACAGCCGAGCAAAAATGGACCGAGTCTTTTGAAAAACAAGAAAAAGAAAAGGATATTTCCGATATTAAAAAACAAGTTTCTGGATTTTTACAACAAATTGTCAGCACTACAACCGGCACACCTACGATCAATACAAACACTATCGGTTTGATGTTAACGAGCACTCTCAACATTGTCTCTTCTACAACTTCCTCAATAAACAATAATTAATATTTAATATTCAATATCCAATATTTTTTTGTTTTAAACATAAATATTGAATACTGAATATTGAATAATAAAAAAATATATTAATGTATGTCTCAAGAAAAAATGAAATTGGTAAAGGGAGATATTGGAAAAATCACCGATGCTTCTCTGTCACAAGAAGTTAAACAAGCATATTTGGAATATGCAATGAGTGTCATCGTGTCTCGCGCATTACCTGATGTCCGCGACGGTCTCAAACCTGTGCACCGCCGTATTCTCTATGCCATGTGGGATATTGGCCTCAAACATAATGCCAAATTCCGCAAATCCGCCCACGTAGTCGGTGAGGTGATGGCTAAATACCACCCACACGGTGATGCTGCCATTTATGACTCAATGGTGCGTATGGCTCAAGATTTTTCCATGCGACATCAACTGGTCAACGGTCAAGGAAACTTCGGTTCCATGGACGGCGATGGCGCAGCCGCGATGCGTTACACCGAAGCCAAACTCCAAGCGATTGCCGAGGAAATGCTTACTGATATTGAGAAAAATACTGTCAATTTTAACCCAACTTATGACGGTTCTCACAATGAACCGGCTGTATTGCCCACAAAAGTACCCAATCTTCTTTTAAACGGCACCATGGGTATTGCGGTAGGTATGGCCACTTCCATTGCTCCGCATAATTTAGGAGAGCTTTGCGACGGTATTACAAAATTGATAGATGAACCGGAAGCTTCCATAGAAGATTTGTGCGAAGTAGTTAAAGGACCTGACTTTCCAACCGGCGGTATAATCTATAATAAAAAAGATATCTTTGCGGCCCTGGCAACCGGTAAAGGCGGTGTAGTACTCCGCGCCAAAGCCGATATAGAGGAACCCAAAGCCGGACATTTCCAAATTATCGTCACTGAAGTCCCCTATCAAATCAATAAAGCCACTCTTTTGGAAAAAATAGCTACTCTGGTGCAAGAAAAAAGAATTGAAGGCATCAAAGATTTACGCGATGAAAGTAACAAAGACGGCGTCCGCGTTGTCATTGAACTCAAAAAAGACGCTTATCCCAAAAAAGTTCTCAATCAACTTTACAACTTAACCGAACTTCAAACCACTTTTCACACCAACATGTTGGCGCTTGTTGACGGAATCCAGCCTCGCGTACTCAACCTCAAAACTGTTTTGGAAGAATTTATCAAACATAGGCAAGAAGTTGTCAAAAGACGAACTGAATTTGATTTGAACAAAGCTCAAGACCGAGCCCATATATTAGAAGGCCTCAAAATGGCGCTGGATAAAATAGACCTCATCATCAAAACTATCAAGGCTAGTAAAGACAAGGAAGAAGCGCGACAAAACTTGATGAGTAAATTCAAATTTACCGAAAAACAAGCAATTGCTATCTTGGAAATGAAGCTCCAACAATTGGCTAACCTGGAAGCGAAAAAAATTGAAGATGAACTCAAAGAAAAATTGGCTTTGATAAAAGAACTACAAAGTATTTTGGCTTCCAAAACCAAAATTCTCAAAATCATCAAGGATGAAACAGTGGAAATCAAAGATAAATTTGCAGAGCCTCGTCGCACTCAGATAGTTGCTCACGGTATCAAAGATTTTACCGTGGAAGACTTGATCCCAAACGAACCGACAATGATTCTCATCACTTCTGACGGCTATATTAAACGCATGCCACCGGATACTTTCCGTCAACAAAGCCGAGGTGGTAAGGGTGTTATCGGCATGACTACCAAAGAAGAAGAAGCAGTAGAGCAAATCCAATCTACCAATACTCATGATAATATTTTGTTTTTCACCAATCGCGGACGATGTTTCCAATTGATGGCTTACGATATCCCGCAAGCTTCTCGCACCGCCAAAGGTCAAGCTTTGGTAAACTTCTTACAATTGGCGCCAAATGAAAAAGTGACCGCCTTTCTCGCCATGTCTGATTTGGAAAAAATAAAATATTTAGTCATGGTTACCACCAAAGGTGTTATCAAAAAAACTCCGTTAAGCGACTTTTCCAATGTTCGCAAAAGCGGTTTGATAGCTCTGAAAATCCGTCCTGAAGATAATCTGGAGTGGGTCAAACCAAGCACCGGCAAAGACGAAATCATGATCGCCACCAAAGAAGGACAATCTATCCGTTTTGAAGAAGAAGATGTCCGTTCTATGGGCCGTACCGCATCTGGCGTCAAAGGTGTGCGATTACACGATAAAGATGAGGTTATCGGCATGGACATAGTCAATCCGGAAAGTAAAAATCTAAAATTTTTAACCGTGGGTGAAAACGGTTTAGGCAAACTTACTCCGCTAAATGAATATAAAGTTCAAGGACGTGCCGGCAGCGGTATCAAAACCGCCAAAGTCACGGAGAAAACCGGATATATCATCCACGCCAGTGTCATTGATCCAAATTTGGCAGAAAACCAAGATATCATTTTAATGTCCGCCAAAGGACAAGTTATTCGCCTACCTTTCAAAACTATTCCAACCACTGGTCGTGCTACGCAAGGTGTTCGTCTGATGCGTTTCAAAGAAGAAGCTGACAAAGTTGTTTCCGTCACTATGGTTTTACAGGATAAAGAAGAAGTATAAAAAATAAAACAAAAAACCTCTCCACAAAATGGAGGGGTTTTTTAATTGTAAAAAATAATATTCAATATTTAATATTCAATATTTTCCGAATTTTTTTCATCAAACTTAAAAATAGATATGAAACTTTATTTATTACAATTTCGTATGTTCCTGGGAAAGCGATGCATCCCCCACCAAAACCAAGTTTAAATCTCGTCACACCGGCATATTGATGTTTTTCATCATAAATTACCTCTCCTGTCTCATCCTTGTTTAACGGAGCAATGCCAAAAAAATCATATTTTTTAAACCCTTTATTTTTGGCTTTGTTTATCCCAAAATCCTGTATCAGATAAGGCGCCATTGCTTGGCGATATTCATAATCAGAAGCACCGTATAAATAGGTAAATGTTTGACCAAAGCCTATAAAAACCCCGGTGGCAATTGGCTTATTTTCAAAATACACTATTACTTGCGAAGTTAGATCTGAATTCAAAACTTCTTCATAATGTTTTTTGTGATGCAAACGAAAAGCGTCTCGCTCCCCTGTTTTTTGCATCAAATCCCAAAAAATTTCCAAATCTTTTCTTTCTTCTATGCGCAGATCTTTCTTTTTACTCAAGCCAATATTATACCTGGTTTTGGGGTGCATGGCAAAGAGTAGTTCTTCATAGTTCTTATTCAAATCTAACAATAAAGTGTTTGAGGGGTTTATGTCCTTAACCTTTGCCAATTTTAGATTTTTGATTTCAGATTGCAGATTAACATTGGGTTCCAACCTCCAAAATACACATCCTTTGTCTTTTAAATACTCACTAATTATAGAGACGACCTCTCCATACTTAATACTGGATTCTTGATACTTTATACCAATCACCGGGCCTTTTGGGCTAAATGCGTATTTCCAGCCAAATGGTAGTTTTTCATAAACAATCAAAACAGCCGCTATTTGCTCGCCTCCATCAAATATGGCCAATTTTTCCACTTCCTTGCCTTCGGTAATCAAAACATCACCCCAGGCAAAACTCTGGGGAAAAGGATTAAAATCGGAAAATTGAGATAAAAAATCGTCCCATTCTTCTTTGTTTGTATTTTTTCTAATCTCTAGTGTCATATTTCAATATCTTGAGTATATAATAGCTAAAATAATTTTTCAATACAACAATAAATCTTTTTGCTTTAATTTAGCATAGTTATGCTAATCACCGGCCCCGCTGAGCGGGGCTACTCTCGCGCTTAGCACGAGGCTTGCAAAATTTCTAAGTTTATTATATACTGAAAGCAAATCGCTTATTAAACGCGAAATTTTTAATGTATTTAATATTTTAATTTTATGGGTTTACCAGGCCATAGACGAACTTCGTCTCACAAAAGAAAAAGAGCCGCTCATTTTGCTCTTTCCTCTACCGCTATCAATGCTTGCCCAAAATGCGGCAAAGCTGTTCGTCCGCATCGCGCATGCGCTTTTTGCGGTACTTACAAAGGAAAACAAGTGATTAAAACCGAAAAAAAATTAACTAAGAAGAAATAATTTTAAAATCTTATGTCCAATCGCCATTTGGCGCGCAGTATAGCGCTGCAAGTCCTTTTTGAATGGGACTTTCGCGGTAAAAATTTACAAGAACTCGGTTCTATTGTTGAACATGACTTGCTGGAATTTGGCGCGGGATTGAACGAAAAAGATTTTACTCTTTCTTTGGTTAACGGTGTTATTGAAAACATACCCGCCATTGACGAGGTTATTACCAAATACGCTCCAAGTTGGCCTATAGAGCAGATTACCAATGTGGATCGCAATGTTTTACGTTTGGGAATATATGAGCTCAAGATAGCTCAAGAAGTTCCACCAAAAGTAGCCATCAATGAGGCTATAGAATTGGCTAAGAGTTATGGTGGTCCTGCTTCAGGCAAATTTGTCAACGGAGTTTTGGGTTCTATCTACAAGGATATTCCCGAAGATGAAAAAATCGCTTTAGAGGAAAAAACTAAAAAGAAAGATAAAATAGAAGAAAGCGAAGAAGTTGAAGAAAATACAGAGGAAATTACCGAGAATGAAACTGAAGTTGAAAAAAATACAAATAATAACGAAGATGACTACGAAACACCCGATGTTGAAAGATAAAATATATGCCGATAAAAAAAACAATTTCAAAAAATAAAATAAAAAAGGATTTACGCAATTTACCGGAAATCAAAGAGCGTAATTTTGAAATTCTGGAAGAAAAAATCGGTATTAAATTCAAAAATTTTGAATATCTAGTTCAAGCGTTTGTCCATCGTTCTTATCTCAACGAACATCATGATTTTCCTCTTTCTCACAATGAACGACTGGAGTTTTTGGGTGATGCGGTGGTTGAACTCATTGTAACCGAACATCTTTTCAATGAATACGGTAACCCCGAGGGCGAGCTAACCAATTGGCGCGCAGCTTTGGTAAACGCCAAAATCCTCTCCTCTATCGCCTATGAGATAGGCACTGAACCATTTCTCTTTTTGAGTCACGGCGAATCCAAAGACGCCGGCACCAAAGCTCGCGATTATATCATGGCCAATTTGTTTGAAGCGCTGGTCGGGGCGATTTATCTAGATCAAGGATATGAAGCTACTACTAAATTTTTACAAACCTGGGTATTGCCAAAATTACCCTATATTTTAGAAAATGGCTTATATTTGGACCCTAAAAGCAGGTTCCAAGAAAGCGCTCAGGAGCTGGTTGGAGTAACGCCGACTTACAAAGTTATCAGTGAAGAAGGTCCGGATCATGCCAAAAATTTCAAAGTCGGAGTTTATCTGGACAAAGAATTGGTGGCCGAAGGAAACGGCACCAGCAAACAAGAGGCTCAAACAGAAGCTGCAGAAATAGCACTCAAAACCAAAGGATGGAAAGGCCCGAAGATAGATATTATTAAGAGAAAATCTGGTGATCCTATTTAACCGAGCTTAGCCCCTCACCAATGAATTTTATAAAAAATAAAATTTATTGGTGAGGGGTCGCTAGCTCAGCTGGTAGAGCAGGTCCCTCTTAAGGACAAGGTCCGGAGTTCGAATCTCCGGCGACCCACTAAAAAATAACTTCTCATTTATGAGGAGTTATTTTTTATTATGTTGAGCCGGAGATTCGAACAAAGGGGTGGTGGGGAAAGTATTTCCCCACATTACCGAGGAGGAGCTGTTGAGGAACCCGAAGGTTCCTCAAGGAGGAGGCCAAAGGCCGACGACGTTCGATTCCTCCGGCGACCCACTATCCCACCCCTGTACACAGGGGCGGGATTTATTTAATCAAAAACCGCTCCTATTTATTAGGAACGGTTTTTATTATTTTTTTATTCCACAGGAACATCTACCGGCGTTTCAACTGGATCTACAGGATCTTCAACCGGCGGTTCTTCCGGAGCTGGTGCCGGTTCTTCTACCGGCGGTGTCTCTATCACAGGTTCTGTCGGAGTTTCCACCGGAGGCGTTTCTTCTACCGGAGGTGTTGATGTCCCTGACGGCATAGCCGGAGTAGATTCACCACTACTTCCGCTTTGCGGGATATTTATCAACGGATTAAAGTCCAAATAAAAATCTTTTAATAGTTGTATACTACCGTCAGAACTGTGTATTTTCGTATCATCCTCCACCACATAGGCTTGCCAATTGAATAACACGTTATCTATTGCCTGCTCAACAAGCGAGATTTCAAATCCGCGAGTCGTCACATTTTGTAATTTCCATCGTCCGTCAAAACCAAGAGGGGTAACACCCATCATCGGCGGTACGGCATATTCACCGTCAAAATCCACTTGTACCAAACTGTCGCCCGCTTTTATTTGCGCCATACCAAAAATATTTTTCTCAATATATTCCGGAATTTCTTCCACAATTTCTTCAATAACTGTTTCCGCCGAATCATCTTGCCATACGCGATAATAATCAATATCAATCTGTTGCGCCCCGCCTCCGGCTACGGTGTTATTCATAATCATAGAAGTCAATCCGACAGTCGGAATATTGGTCGTTGCTTGACCGCAATAAAACCAATCCACTCCGTCAGTTGCATCGTTATCAATATAAAAATTTATCTCTCCCGTCCCGTCACCATTACTGGAAACTACTTCTATTTTTGCCACCCCAAATACAGCAGTGTTGATAGCTTGTCCCGCACAATCAACAACAGTGGAAGCTCCGGCGCGACGCGAAACACCCTGCCACTCTCCGTTGGTGGTGTTATTGGTAAAATAAACACCGTTTAGAGGGTCTGCAGTTTGAGCTTGAGACAGATTACTCAAACCAATTCTAAATCGGATATTGGCAGTAACAGCGGACGGAGAAGCTTTGAAAGTTATGACAGGTAAATTGGCGGTATTAAAGACAAGATTGGCGGTTCCGGCAGTTGTAATCCCATGATATGCCAAACAAGAGTTGGCGCCATTTGCCGCTTGCTGTCTGCCGATACCGTTTACTCCGTTTGCCACTGAACTCCAAGTACAAGCCGTATTTTCATCAACTGTGAATTGTTGAAAATCACCCCAAGCATACAAAGTATCTGCAGTCACATTTCCTCTACCGCGCATAAATTCTTCGCCAAAATAAGAATTTTTTGCAATCAAAGCTCCTGTTTCCAAACTCATCCCAAAATTTTGCGATAAATATTTACCTTCCAGTAATATATATCCCGTGGAACTGTTGGTTATCAAAAGCACTCCTTCGTTGTTTGAGGATAAGGTAAGTAAATGAGACGGTGTTGATGTGCCTATACCAACTGTTCCTCCGTTTAAAATAGTAAACAAATTATCTCCTCCGCCATTAATGGCATTATATATTGCTAATCCAGCATCAACAGGAGAATTAACTGCTGTTACTTCCAGACTATAATCACCTGTTTCACCAGCCCCCCAGCTAGTTACAACGATATTATAAGTAGAGCTGGCATCATAAATAAACTCTAAATAAGAGTTTGTTCCTGTGCCTCCGTCATCATCAAAATAAGTTACTGATCCGGTGTCGGATGTTATTTGCAAATAAGTATCAAAATTTCCCGAGGTTATAGAAACCGTCATATTTGAACCATTTGGAATCCCTGGAAATAAAGTAGCAATATTATAAGTGTCCATATATCTACCGGTCCTATTGGGATTGTCCGGATCAGTAATTGCCAAAGCTCCGTTTATATTTGTTGAGGTCGGACCATAACTACCCGTAGATTCAATAGCTCCTATAGAATTTTGATTATTAATATTTATAGTTTTTGCCCATAAACGTAACCAGTTATGATCAAAATTACCCAAATTATAAGAACCGTTGGCCGGTATGATATTTCTGGCTGTCGTGGTTCCGCTGATTGTTAATAAGCTTGTTGGTGATTTGGTACCAATACCTACATATCCATTTTCAGCAGAATAAATTGACGGTTGCGAAGAGCTGGTCTGTACATAAAACAAAGGATAAGTGGAAGTTCCTTTTATACCAAGCATGGCTTCCGGGTTTTCATTATTAATGCCGATAGTTCCGGTTGATCCAAGTGTCAAAATATTGGTAAATAAACCGGCGTCATTTACAAAATAAAATATAAATTTATCATCTTGATTATCGTCTCTTTTGGAAAGTTGCCAATATTTATTATTTTGGGTTACAAAATTCAAGTTTGTAGCTCCAGCAATAGTTTTTTGTAAAATTGTCATTGCCGGACCAGTATTATTGGTTACAATATGCAACGGAGCTCCTGGCGTAGTAGTGCCAATACCCAATCTACTATTTGCACTATCCCAAAACAAACTTGATGTAGCATCAAAAACCCCGCTACCATTGCTAAACTGAATCGCACCGGCAATGCCTTGAGCCAAACCAAGAGATGAAGTGTTTATCCATTGACCGCGACCACTGGAGTCAGATGACCATAGTTGTCCTACCGTCCCGGCCGAATCAATAAAATATTGGCCATAATCAACTCCGCCAATCCGATAAGTATCATTTGTGTCAAAACCACCTCCGGCATACATATTACCGGTAGTAGAAGCCGCACCGGTTACAGATATTCCGTTTGATAATTCAAATTGTGTGGCAGAATTATTCCATCGCAAATAATTGTTTGTGTTGTTATTAAAATAAAAATTATTATTTCCCGCAGTGGTAAATTGTACATAGTCCCCGAACAAAACCGGGCCGGACAAAGTTGATGTACCTGCGACATTACCAGATCCGGTAATTGACAAATTACCTCCCAACTTAGTATGGCCCGCTACTTCAAATTTTACATTACTGCTGGTAACACTATTTCCGATCACTATAGCATAATCACCGTCTAAATCAGGATAAGCAACATTGGCAGTAGTTGTTGTCCATACGCTATCTCCTCCGCCACCGGTCGGCCAAGTGTTGCGAGTTACCCCGCCCAATGTGATATTATTTGCCACTAACATATCCGTGGTACTGACCGTACCCAAAACATTGATATTATTAACCGTCAATTCGGTAATTGTCGTGGTTGGCATATTTACCGCTCCCAAAACATTTAATGTGCCGTCAATGTAAACCGAAGAGCTGGCATAAATAATATCCTTGAACCAAACCGGGATAGTGGTAGAAGTGCTTAAAACATTTCCTCCATTATGTGAAGTCAACAGCCAATTGGCGGTGGCTCCTCCGGCGCTGGCCAAAAGATTTCCGTTCCAAAACAGATCTCCGCTGACATTATAAAGCGAGTTGGTGGTAGTGGCTGTAGCTGTATCTCCAAGATATAACCCACCGTCAATATGTAGCTTGTTGAGAGGATCGTAAAGCGCTATCCCGATACCGACATTACCGGTTCCCGCTTGGAAAGTCAGCATATCATCTCCTTCCGCCCCTATTGAATCATCCCAGAGACGAAAATCAGTGCTACTCACCGGCATATACCAGGACCAGCCATTATCATAAATACCGCTATTTACGCGACGTATATAATTACCAGCTTCACCATTGCCATTGGCAACTATGGTTATATAATTTCTTGAGCTGGTCGGACCGGTACTTAGATCAACACCCCAAATTTCCAAAAGATCATATGGGGTGGAAGTACCAATACCAAAACTACCTTTATATGTAGCAAATGAGCTATTTTGTAAATCTCCAAAACCATTACTGATAAAATATTCCAAAGTACCGGAAGCTCCGTCCGCAGTATATCTCACCGGAAAAATATCAGTATTTGTTTTAAATTGATTGGAAGTTAAAACTATTTGATCATTGGGTGTGTTGGCGGAGCTAAGATAAACACTGTTTTCACTGATCCCGGGTCCGGCCCAAGCAAAAGAAGAATTGGTGATTTGCGCGCCGGATAAAACCGTAGAACTATTTACATAAGCCGGAATCAGTTTGACTGTTCCCGGCGCCACAGTCAAAATCGTTGCAAAAGCGGCATCAATATAAGTGTTAAATCTGGCATTGTTATGATTAAACATTTTGACAATATTTGTCGGTGCGGAAGCATAAATCGGGAACGTAATAATCGGATCTTTCATTGTTGCCACGCTGCGGAAACTTTGATTTTCAGAATAAAGCACAGACAAATCATCATCATTATCATAAGTATTTACAAAAATTTCCGGATTATATATATAAGCGCTGGCGACGGTGGAGCTGGTTAGATAAAAAATCGTATTTATTTTTGTCCCAACAGTATTGGTAGTTTGAGTAAAATTGTATTTATTGGCGGTAAAACTTTCCAAAGTGCCGTTTTCCTGATAAACCACGGCTTGGATATCTTTACTACCGTCCGTATATTTCGCACCCACGGTTACATTTTTCAAAACAGATTTTCCGGCACTTTTTACTTCCACAGCATAATCATCCGTATTTTCCAGATCAACCATAGATAAAACACTGCCATAAGTCATATCAAAAATGACTTTTCCTTTAATGTAAGTATTACAACCCATCCCTCGAACCACTACAAAATCTTTCATCTGTAAATCTTCGGTAAAAGTCCCGGCAGAAACAGAAACCGTATACGGATTGGAAGGTGAAGAAGAAACAGCAGCCGTATCAATAGCATTTTGAATAGTTTTTTTGGCTCTGGCGATAGATCTGCCATCAAAACTATCCTTACCGCTTATTGCATTGACATAAATAACATTACCCTCAATAAGCGCATCATTGATAACTATTTCCGACCAAACATTATGATTATTATTGATATTGCGAAGCTCCATGATACCGTTATTATCACGAAAACCATAACCAAGCTCTCCCGTGGTAGTACCGAAATTGAGATAACGATTTTCACCTTCAATAAACACATTGCCAAAAATAGACAACGGAGCCAACGGAGTTGAAGTGTTTATTCCGATAAATCCTTCATTAGCACCCGAACCGACAATATAAATAGAGCTACTACCGTTTATCAATTGATTATATGTGGCAAATCTGATATTTCCACCCAAGGCCGCTAACACCAAATCATTTCCTGCGGTAGCAGCCATACCAAAAGCGCCGGCCGCATTTGGAAAACCGTCAAAATTACTTCCGACCAAAAATACTGTTCCGCCCTGATCAGAATCATTATAAAAATTAATTTCCGTACTGGCATTATTGCCGGCAGACAGATTTGCCAAACGAATACCGGAAATGGTATTGGAAGTCATCTCAACATCCACCAGATAATGAGCCAACGGATCGGCTAAACCTGGAGTGGAAGTGCCGATACCAACCCTGCCATCATCGGTGATAATCATCCTGCGGACTCCGGCAGTATAAAAATTAATCTTATTTTCATCCGGATTTTCTTCAGTTTCCACTTTGGTATTTCCATCTGCATCTTGGATATAGGTACTAGTACTACCGCCAATAACCGGCGATCCGTTCCAATAAAGCTGCCCGTTGAGATTATAAAGAGTATAAGCGGTTTCGGCCGGTGTACTACTGCAAATAGAAAGTCCGCCAATGAGAGTCAGGGCATTTTTGGGAGTAGTGGTGCCTATACCGATAAACCCGCTACTGGAAACAAAAATATTACTAGTCGGTGTCCAAGAATCCCCGTCCCAATAAGCCATTTGACCGGTTACCGTGCCCGGGTCAACCGCAGTCAAAGGTATGCCGTTCATCATATAACTACCGGTAATATTTACATCACCCTGCACGGTTAATTTATAACCGGGGGTAGATGTGCCAATACCGACATTGTTTGTACTACCTTGAACAAACAAATTATGAGTATCTGCATTTCCCTGAACACGAAAATCAAAATTACCGCTACTGGTGTTGAAAGTAGCTCCGCCATAAACATACATATTGGGATTAAAACCATCCAAAGTCATCACCCTAACATTGGTTAAATCTTTACCATCCCCAGAATCACTATTATTAAAACCAAAAACTAAGTTTGAATTTTCTTCTATTTTTGCCATCATCCAACCACGCATACTGGAAGTTGTTCCAAATCCGTCTGTGTCTGAATATAAATATAATCCGGAAAGTTCATTTCTATTACCACTCATAGCTAAAATTTTAGCCGAACTGCTAGCAGATTGGGCTCCTAAAAAAGCCTTACTATCAGGATTGTCATCTATAAAAATCAAACCTCTGTTATTATAATAATTGCTTCTATAAGATAGTTTGGGTAATATCGCATCTCCTGTATCAACTTTTATCAAATCTTGATCTACATCCGCATGACGACCAAACAAAAC